>CAKUOS010000014.1 GCA_934670025.1 uncultured Oscillospiraceae bacterium | reverse complement strand
CCCATCGGTGCAGGATCGGAGCGCAGCTCCGTCATTGCGGAGCTGATCTGCGACGGACTGCACGTGCACGAAAGCGCAGTACGGATGGCGTTCAAACTGTTCCCGGGTCGTATTTGCCTCATTTCCGACGCGCTGCGCTGCTGCGGAATGGAGGACGGACAGTACACGCTCGGCGGACAGAACGTGTTTCTCTCTGGCGGCGTAGCAAAGCTGGCGGACGGCACGCTGGCAGGCTCCGCGACAAATCTCTATGATTGTATGCGCAAGGCAGTCGAATTTGGCATCCCGAAGGAGCAGGCGATCCTCGCTGCGACGATCATCCCTGCGAAGGAGATCGGGCGTGAGAAGGAGATCGGCTCCATCGCGCCCGGCAAGCTGGCTGACTTCGTCGTCTGCGACGAAAATCTGAACCGCACAGCCGTCTATCTCGGCGGCGTGCAGGTATAACCGACAGTTTTCCCTTTCCAAATACGAACCGGGGGCGGCCCAAGGGCCGCTCCCGGTTCATTTGTTATGCGCTGCAGGCTTTGCAGAAGCGATACAGGATCGCCGCGGCCTGCGCGCGGGTGACAGGCGCGTCCGGTGCGAAGACGTCCGCCTTCATGCCGGTCACGATGCCGCTCTGCGCGGCCCATGCGACCGCCGCGTCATAATAGCTGCCGCGCGGCACGTCGGCAAAGGGCGCGCTGGCCTGCGTTTCGGCCGTATAGCCCAGTTTCACCGCAAAGCGGTAGAGAATGGCGGCGAGCTGGCCGCGCGTGAGATTCGCGTTCGGGGCGAAGACGCCCGGCTTCGTGCCGGTCACGATGCCGTTTGCGGCGGCCCATGCGACCGCATCGGCACAATAGCTGTCCGCGTCCACGTCCGTAAAGGCGCCTGCCGCGGCGGCGGGCTTCTTTGCCAGCCGGTGGAGGATGGTGACGATCATGGCGCGCGTCAGCGTACCGTTCGGCGCGAAGCCGTCCGCGCCGACGCCGTTCATCAGGCCGCGGTCCGTCACGAACTGCACGTCCGCATAGAACCAGTCGGTGCGCGCAACGTCGGCAAAGGCCGACGCGGCGGACGGCGCGGCGGAAGCCGTGATGGCCGGGAGGATCGTCTGGATGGGCGGAAGCGCAGCTTCGCTGTCTTCCCACTGTGCGTAGAGGTACAGGGTCGGGTTTTCGGCAACATCCTGTGCACGGTTCCGCCAGCCGACGGGATAGGAATCGCCGCTGCCATCGGGTTTTGTATTCCAGCCAAGCAGCGTTGTGCCGTCGGAAGCCGCCGCCGTGGCATAGTACGAAATCTTGACGCGGCTGCCGTCGGAATATGTCTTACCGTTGCCATAGAGAACAAGATCACCGTAGGAGGTCGGGTACATCTCTGTCAGGATCGTCCCATCCTTTTCATTTACCGTCTCGCCGGGGAAATACTGATGGATCGGCTCGCCTGTCTCATATGGGTCAGTCTGCCAGCAGATGAACCCGGAATGCAGGGGCGAAAGCGCGTCAGGCGCCGTGACCGGCTGGGAATTGTCAAAGAAAGTATAGTGATACCAGCTTTCCGGATCGTAGTTCTCTGCGTCATTGTTGTAGCTGCCAAAAGCGATCCAGTGCGCATAGTCAGCCTTCTGCCAGACAAGCTCGATCGTCGTGTCTTTCGCCGTGCCCTGCGCCCGCAAGCCATCCACTACATCGATGACTCCCAATATATGGTTCTTGTCCCGGTAGCCGAGCAGCGCATAGCCCGGGCGGGTAAAGCCGGTCGTCCGCGCCAGCGGATAGCGCAGGCACTCGTCCAGCAGGAGCGTTTTCGTCGTCGCGCCGTCTGCCGTTGTGCCGCCGTTGCCGTCGACGGTCACCGTCCAGGTTCTGGGGCGCGTCTCGACATAGGCAAGGCCCTCTGTATCCTTCCAATCGTTCAGCTGTCTGGCGGACGCACGGTCCGCGCCGCCCCAGATCTGCGTACCTCCGAAAATCGTTCCGCCGGTCACGCCGCCAGACATGGTCACGTGCCATGCTTCGTATAGGAAGATCTTTTTTCCGCTGAGCGCGGCGGCTCCTGCGCCGCCGGTCAGGTCGAGCCTGGCGTGTTTTCGGCCGCATCCGGTTTGCAGCCAGAGCGTCTGCCCGGAATGGATGGCATTCCGACCGGCTGCGCCGGTCACGGAGGAATCCGCCACCGTGTAGACTGTCAGCTGTGCCGGGAAATTGATCGCGCCGCCGTGATATCCGTTCAGCTCCATGTATGCCGCGCCGGTCCAGTAGATCGTCAGCTCCCAGCCGTCTCCAAAATCGCGGAAGCTCTGCGTGCCGTCCGGATAGGGATAGGATTTTCCGTCGATCATGTAGGTGCCGTTCACCCTCCATGCCGTATTGAAGCAGAGCAGCTCTCCTTCGCGGACGGTATACGTTTCGCCGGGCTGATAGACCCTGCTGCCGCCCGAAGAGATATGATCGTCGCGCCAGCCGACGAACGTCACATCAAGATCGTCCGGGTATTGGGGTTCCGGGAAGGTAAAGGTATCGCCCGCACGAAGCTCCATTCTTGTATCGTCGCTTTGGACCATGGAGTTTCCGAAGGTCACGCTGACGTTCCCGCTCTGTTTTCCCCACTGTGCGTAGAGCATATGGACATTGGCGCGGCGGGGCGTGAGGACCGAGTCATCCAGCTTGAACGAGCGGCCTCTGCCATCGGGCTGCGTATTCCAAGCGGTCTGCGTTTTGCCATCTTTGCTGAACGCATAATTCGCCAGCGTAAGATCGGAAGCCGTCAGGGGCACGGTGAGCAGCTGGTATTTCTGTTCGTTTTTCTGCCCGTCTGTTCGCGTGCCGCCATTGCCGCAAAGCAGGATCTCGTCGGCCGCGAGGGATTTGCCGCCCGGCAGGATTGCCCGCGCAACCGTCCCGGGCTGCATGGTCTGCCTGCCCGGTTCACGGAAGGTCGTGCGGATATATTTGTTTCCATCCTCGTAAGCCACATAATACTGGCACCAGGTGAGGATCTTCTGGCCGTCGAGCAACTCCGGAAGCTCAAAGGTGTTATCCTCGTCCAGCGGCTTGATGCGCTGGAAATTCTGCCCGCCGAACCAGCCGTCGGACACGTAGAGCAGCACGTCCTTTGAAATGCTGATATACTGCGCGTAGAGCGTGAGGTCGGAGGTCAGCGGTGTGCCGCCCGCGACCCATTCGCCGCTGCCGTCGGGCTGCGTATTCCAGCCGTTGAAGATCGTATTGTCCTCGCGCAGCGAAATCTCATGCTTTTTGACCGTTCCGACGCCTGTCCACGTTCTTCCGTTGTCATGGTATGTCACGACATAGGCCTTCCAGTGGGCCAGATACGCTTTGCCCGGTTCGAGCTTGGCCGCCGGGGCCGTTTCGCCGTGTGCGTACCAGCCGTCGAAGGTATAGCCCGCGTATGCGAAGCCGTGCGCATCGGCCGCGTTAAGATCGGTGGTTTGCAGGAAGCTATGCTTCTTACTCGTTCTGCCGAGTCCGCCGTAGAGCATCGCCGCGCCGGTCTGCTTCGACTGCCACTGGGCGGCAAATCGCTGCCCGCCGACATTGACCGCGTCGCCGATCTCATAGAGCTTACCGCCGTTTTCCGCGCGCCAGCCGGTCAGGAAATAGCCTTCCTTTTCCATGCCGATATAGGTAAGCAGATTGGTATCGGAGGCATACACATGAACGAGCGCAACCGGGGAATCTGCCCGTGTGCGGCCGCCGTTGCCCTTGCAGACATGGTAGCTGCCGCTGCCCATATTATTTTTGTTCCACACCGCGACGAGCGCCGTGCCGGGTTCGAGATCATAGCTTTCGCCCGGCCAGAGCAGGGCGTTATTCTCGATCAGATCGCGCGAACGGTCAAATTCCGGGGCATGAAGATTGTTCCAGCCGGGGAACGCGCCGGTATACGGGACCTGCATCCAGCCGAGGAAGAGCGTGCTGCCCTTTGCCTCGGGCAGTTTGTACCGGCCGTCCGCGCCGGGCTTCATCGTCGTGCTGCCGGCGCCGTTTACGGTGCCGCTGCCCGCGCTCAGGTAGATCATCTGATCCCCTGCCGCCGACCACTGCGCGTAGAATGTGACGCTGCTGGCCGCGGCGGGAATGGCATAGGTATCGCCCTCATAATAATATGTGCCGCTGCCCGACGAAGTCAGCGCCCAGCCCATGAACGTCCTGCCGTCCTGCGGCGCCGGGGTGCGGTCGATGCGCACGCCCGCGTGGAGGAGCTTCTGCGTCTGCGGGTCGCGGCTGCTGCCGTTCACGTAGGTAACGGTGATGGTTTTTCCCTCGACGCACAGCCACTTTTCGCCGTTATAGTGTCCGGTGAGACGTGAAGACGCCTCATCCGCGCCTGTGCGGACGGTATTTTCTGCGCCGCTTTTGATATCCCCCTGATTTTTGGAGCATTCCGTCAGGTTTGCCGTCGTCTGCACCGTACCGCTGACGGCCGCAGTACCGCCCGAGGCGGTCAGCTTTCCGAAGCGGCCGACCTGCACCTGTTTTGCCGTGATGCCGTAGTCCGTGCCGGTGACGGTGAGGCTTGCGTTGTCGGCAAACTCGATGAAGCAGGTTCCGCCGCAGGTGATGGATTCGGCGCGGACGTCGCCGCTGACGTAGAGATACAGGTCGTTCGTCGTGCGGATCGCGCCGCCGGGGTAGCCGGCATCCAGAAATACTCTCGAATCATACTTCCAGCCGCTTCCGGACGCGCCCGTCTGGGTCGCGCCGCTCTCGCTGCCGAGCTGCACCGGCCCGGCGATCCATTGGAAGTTTCCGTAGGTCGCTATGGCGTTGAAGCCCCAGACGGCGTAAAGTTCGACAAGTTCTCCCTCCGGGACTTCGATTTCCTTCTCCGGGAAGCCTGTCGGACTCGTGCTCCAGCCGAGGAAGGTACAATACGAACGCCGGAAGCCCTGATCGCCGAGGTCGGCGAGGCCATCCGCCGGGCGTTCGACCCAGACCGTCTCCGCTGCGCCGCCGAAGGTGTCGCTTCCGTTGCCGTGATAGAGCACGCCCGAGGCAGGCCGCTTCTCCCACTGCGCATAAAGCGCGCCGGGCAGCGCGGATGCATAGCGGAGGCGGTCGCTGCCGTAGCTCGCGCCGCTGCCGTCGGGCTGCGTGTTCCAGCCGCTCAGCATGAAGCCGTCTCTTGTGAAGAGCGTCTTCGCCTCCGGGCGGCTTTCCGCCGCCGCGGTCAGGTCGAGGACGTAGCCCGGCGCACCGGAGGCCGTCGCGCCGCCGTTTGCCAGCAGGATGCAGCGCTCCTTGTTGTTTATGGCGTAGCTTTCCACATAGACGGCGTACAGCGTCGTGCCGCTTTTCAGCGTGACGGTCTGCCCTGCAAAGTACAGGCCCGTCAGTTCACCCGGGCGCAGCGCTTCGCGCTCCGACCAGCCGAGGAACGTCTTGTCATAGCTGCCCGGCTCCACGTCGGGAAGCGTGAATTTTCCATAGATTCCGTCGTCTTTTTCCTCTTTTTCGGCCGTCAGCGTGGTCTTCGGCAGATTTTTGCCCTCGATCGTGCCGCTGCCCGCGTCGAGCGTCAGCGTCGCGCCGTCGCCGGTCACAGCTGCCTCGCGGATGGCGTAAAGCGTCAGATCCGCTTCAAAATCATAGGTCGAACCGGCCTGATACCAGTCCGTATAGGTCTCCGGATCTTGGCTGTCCGCCCAGCCGACGAACGTATAGCCGTCCCACGCGGCCGGTTCGGGCGGATTCAGGTTTGCAGAATCGCCGCGTTCCTGCGTCTGTGTTTCACGCAGTTGGTACTTCTCCGTCTGCGACGCGCGGTCGTAATATGCAGCGCTGACCGTCGTCTGCACAAGACGGACGGCGATCTCATCGCCGGTAAACGTTTCCGTTTTCTTTAAGTCCTCCCGGCTGTCGCCGGTCAGGAGCTTTGTCGTCGGATAACGCGGCAGATCGAGATACCCCTTTGGATAAGCCGCCACGCCGCCGCCGACAGCGAGGATATCGCCCGGCATACGGACATAAATATAATTTGCCGAAACCGCGTTTGCCTGCGCGCCGCCCTGAAGCTCGAGCGAAGCGCCTTTTTCCGTTTTCAGCGTGACGGAGCCTGCCGTCAGCGCGGGCTTGCCCTTGCCGCCGGTAAAGAGCGCCGTGCCATCCCGCACGGTGACGCTCAGGCTGTTTTCGGCCGCGACGGCCGCGGTTTCATCCGAAGCAGTGACCGTGCATTTGCCCTTAGTATAGACATACAGCGATTGCAGGTTCGTGGCGATCGCGCCGCCGGTGTAGTCCGACAGCGTCAGGTCTCCGAAGGTGTCGTAGCCGCGATAGCTCCAGGTGTTTCCCGTCTGCTCCTTCGTCGCGTCATAGACCACGCCGTCGATCTTAATCCAGACCGCAGGCTTCGCTTCCTCTGCCGCGAAGGGAACCGGCAGCAGCGTCAGCAGCAGGACGAGCGCCAGATTCAGACAGATGAGTTTTCTCAGCAGCTGTTTCATCGATTCTGTTCCTCTTTTCTTCTGTTCTCCAAAATCGCCCATGCGATCAGAAAATACGGTGTCGTCAGGCACATGGAAATGCCGAAAAACGCCTGCACGCAATAGCCGAGCACTGCGCCGCCGCACAGCAGCACGGCGGAAGACTCCGCGCCGCGGCGAACAAACCGCACGGCGGAGCAGCCCAGCGCCCCGAGCCAGCACAAAAGCGCGAACACGCCCTGATTGGCGAGGATATTGAGGTATTCGTTGTGCGCCGCGTCGATCCCGGACCGGATGACGAGGCCCTGCGCCGCGTCGTAGCGCTCAAAATAAGCCGTGACGCGGCGCGAAAGCGTATCCGGGCCGCCGCCGAAGAGCGGCTGCTCCTTCACCGCCTGCCAGACGCTGCGCCAGATGAACACGCGCCCGGAGCCGAAGCTGTCGTCCGCCTCGCCGTGCAGAAGCGCGTGCGCTTCGCCGAAAATGCCCGGCAGACCCGGCACAACTGCGACGCACACGGCCATCGCAAGCAGCGCCGCGCCGAGCGCAGCCGCCGCGATGCGGCGGTATTTTTTCGGAAGCGCCAGCGGCAGCGGCAGAAGCACGCCCGCGGCGATGCCGAGCAGGCCCGCGGAAACGTCCATCCGCACGGCGACATAGACGCACAGCGCCAGCGGCGCAATCAGCCAGCGGCGGCGCAGCTTCCACGCGCCGTAGAAAAACGCGGGCGCGGCCACGCACAAAACGGCAGCCAGCAGGTCGGCGTTGCCGACGGTGCCGAGGTAGACGCCGGTATAGGCCGTGCCGGCGTCAAAATACGTGACGCCCGCCGGGTAGAGCCCGAAGGGATTTTTGCCGAACATCTGCACGGCGGCCAGCAGACAGTTGAGGCTCATCGACGCGCCGAACACGTCGAGCATCCAGACGGCCGGTCTTGCAAAGCGGCCAATGAGCAGGAAGATCAGCACATACACCGTCAGCGTCAGAAGTCCCTCGTGCCGGCCGAGGCCGAGCCACGTGTCCGCACGCCACGGCGACGCGAGCGCGGCAATGAGACTGCACAGCAGATACCCGAGCAGCAGCCATTCGCACGGGCGAAGCACAAAGGCGCCGCCCGTCTTTTGTTTTCCGCCGCGCGGCTGCGTGAGCCGCAGCTCGAGCGCCAGCAGCAGCATCAGGCCGCACCAGGCGAGACTCAGCACGAGAAAGAGGCGGAACTTCGCCTCCGTGATCGTCTCGTAGCCGCCAAGTCCCGGCCAGAGCAGATAGACGCTCAGCATCAGGGCAAGGTACACGTCTGTGAGCGTTTGAAGCAGACGCGCGCCGGTATCGGTTTTTTCTTTCATGGCACATCCGGACCGTTCGTTCACTGGATCTGTTTATTATAGCAGAGGCGGGAAGAGTTTTCAAATATTTCCGCGCTTTTTCAGCTGTTTTGCGCGTCGATGCGCTCTTTGAGGTCGGTGAGGTAGAGCCAGCGCTCTGTCTTTTCGTCGAGCTGCGCGCTGAGCCGGTCGTGCTCCTGCGTCAGTTCCTGAAGCCGCACATAGTCGCTGCCGCACGCGGCCTGCTCGCGCGCGCAGGCGGCAAGCTGCGCCTCCAGCGCCGCAAGATCATCGTCGATGGTCTCGAACTCGCGCTGCTCCTGATAGGAAAATTTCAGCTTCTTTTCGCGCACGCGCGCGGGCTGCGGCTTTTCGGGCCGCGCGGGCTTCTTTTCCTCCTCCGGGCGGTGCTTGCGGTCCCAGTCGGACCAGTTGCCGGTGAACACGTCCACGCGGCCGTCGCGCAGCTCAAAGATCGTCCCGGCCAGCTTGTCCAGGAAAAAGCGGTCGTGCGAGACGGCGAGGACCGGCCCGGGAAACGTTTGCAGATAGTCCTCCAGGATCGAGAGCGTCGTCACGTCGAGATCGTTCGTCGGTTCGTCGAGCAGCAGCACGTTCGGCGCCGCCATCAGCACCGACAGCAGATACAGCCTGCGGCGTTCGCCGCCCGAGAGGCGGCCGATCGTCGTCTGCTGAAGGTCGGGCGTGAAGAGGAAGCGCTCGAGCATCGTTCTGGCCGAGAACGTGCCGTCGTCCGTTTTGACCTCGGCGGCAATATCGTGGATGAAATCATAGACGCGCTGATTTAAGTCCAGTTCGCGCCCCTCCTGCGAGAAATGGCCGATCTTCAGCGTCTGCCCGAGCTGCACTGTGCCGCTGTCGGGCTGCAATTCGCCCGCGAAGATGCGCAAAAGCGTCGATTTGCCCGCGCCGTTGCGGCCGACGATGCCGATGCGGTCGGTGCGCAGCAGGCCGTAGGAGAAATCCTCGAAGATCGTGCGGCCGTCATAGCGCTTGCTGACGTGTTCGAGCGTGATGATCTGCCTGCCGAGCCGGCTCGACGCCGCCGAGAGCTGCACGGCCCTGTCCGTCTCGGGCGCCTTTTGCGCGAGGAGCGTCTCATAACGGTCGATGCGCTCCTTGCTCTTGGTGCTTCTGGCCTGACAGCCGCGCAGGATCCACTCGCGCTCGACGCGCAGGATGGACTGCCGCTTGCGTTCGGAGGCTTCGAGCATCTGCGCGCGCTGTTCGCGCAGCTCAAGATAGCGCGAATAATTGGCCTCGTAGTGATAGAGCTTGCCGCGCGAGAGTTCGGTGATGTGGTTCACGACGCGCTCGAGAAAATACCGGTCGTGCGTGACCATGACGAGCCCGCCCTTGAATTTTTTGAGCCAGTCCTCGAGCCACTGCACCATGCCGGTGTCGAGATGGTTCGTCGGCTCGTCGAGGATGAGCACGTCCGCCGGGTGGATGAGCGCCGCGCACAGCGCGGCTCTTCTGCGTTCGCCGCCCGAGAGCGTGCCGATCAGCCTTCCCGTGTCCGCAAGACCGAGGCGCGTGAGCATGGCTCTGGCCTCGTATTCGTTCAGCTCCCGGAACTGCGGCGGCATACTGGCAAAGACCTGTTCGAGAACCGTCCGCGACGGATCCATGTCCGGATTCTGCGCCAGAACGCTCACCTGCAAATTCGGCTTGCGGGCAAGCACGCCGCCGTCGGGCGGGATGTTCCCGGCCAGGATCTTCAAAAACGTCGATTTTCCGGTGCCGTTGATGCCGATGACGCCGATCTTGTCGCCTTCATTCAAATAAAAATCCACATCGTCCAGCAGCTGACGGCTGCCGAAGTTGACGGACAGATGTTCCGCGGAAATGAGCATAAGGAGCCTCCCGGTGCAGTGTTTTCCATCATTCTATCACATCCGCGCGCACATTTCACGCGCTTGTTGCATTTTCCGCGCCGCTTTGCTATGATAAACGGCAGAAAGAAGGTTCCGCTATGCAACAGATCAGAATTTTGGCGCTCGACCTCGACGGGACGCTGCTCAATTCCAACAAGGAGCTCACGCCGCGCACGCGGCAGGCGCTGTTTGACGCGCACGACGCGGGCGTCGAGATCGTGCCGACCACGGGCCGGTTTTTCGGCGGTATGCCCGAGGCCGTCCGGACGCTGCCGTTTCTGCATTACGCCATCACGATCAACGGCGCGCAGGTCTATGACATCCGCAGGGACCGCGCCGTCAGCACGGCGGAGATCCCGATGGAAAAGGCCGTGCGGATCATGGAATATCTCGACGGCTTCCCGGTGATCTACGACTGTTATCAGGACAACTGGGGGCTCATGACGCGCGCGATGCAGGAATCTGCCGCCGCTTTTATCCCCAATCCGCACGCGCTGCGCATGGTGCGCGAGCTGCGCGCGCCGGTGGACGAGCTGAAGGCCGCGCTGCGCGAACGCGGCCGCGGCGTGCAGAAGATCCAGTTCTTTACGCCCGACGACGCGCTGCGGCTGCGGCTGTACGGCGATTTGCAGACGCGCTTTGACGCGCTGAGCGTCAGCTCGTCGCTCTCGTGCAACGTGGAAATCAACGACGTTCACGCCAACAAGGGCGAGGCCATCGCCGCGCTGGCGCAGTATCTGGATGTGCCGATGGCCGCGGCGATGGCGCTCGGCGACGGGCTGAACGACAGGAGCATGATCGAAATGGCGGGCCTTGGCGTGGCGATGGCGAACGCCGCGCCCGAAATTCTTTCGCTTGCCGGCGCGGTCACGGATTCGTGCGACGAAGACGGCGCGGCGAAGGCCATTGAGCGCTTCTGCCTCGGAAAAGAGGGGTAAAACCATGACGGACTGCCACATTCACATGATCCTCGACGGCGTATACTGGAAGGACGCCATCGCACGCCACGCCGCGCAGCCGGACGAGGCGCTGGTGCGCAGGACGCTGGAGCAATACCGCGGCGCGGGCTATACGTATCTGCGCGACGGCGGCGACCGCTGGGGCGTGTGCGATCTGGCCGCGCGTCTGGCTCCGGAATACGGCCTTGTCTACCGCACGCCTGCGTTCCCCATCCATAAAACCGGCCATTACGGCGGCTTCATCGGAAGAGGCTTTGAGACCTTAACGGAATACCGCGCGCTGGTGCAGGAAGCAAAGCGGCAGGGCGCGCACTTCATCAAGATCATGATCTCGGGCCTCATGGACTTTGACCATTACGGCGTCATTACGAGCAGGACGCTCGCACCCGACGAAATTTCGGACATGATCGCCGTCGCGCACGACGCGGGCTTTGCCGTCATGGCGCACGCCAACGGCGACGCGGCGGTGCGTGCGGCGCTCCGCGGCGGGATCGATTCCATCGAGCACGGCGCGTATCTGCACGACGAGACGCTCTGCCAGCTGGCGGAGTCCGGCGCCGTGTGGGTCCCGACGCTCGTAACGATTGCAAATCTCATCGGCTGCGGCCGGTTCCCGGACGCGGTGCTGCGGCCGCTGCTCGCGTATCAGCTCGCGGCGGTCAGAAAGGCCGCGGACGCGGGCGCATACATTGCCTGCGGCAGCGACGCCGGCGCATACCGCGTCATGCACGTGCAGGGCGGGCTCGACGAGGCGGCGCTTTTGCGCCGTGCGCTCGGCGAAGGCGCGGAAGCGGTCGCCGCGGCGGGCAATGCGCGTATCGCCGCGCGGTTTTAAGCCGCTTGATTTCGCCGCACGGCGATGATAAAATGAAAAAAACAAGAAAAAAGGAGCGGTCCTTTTGGAAAAGCAGATCACGCGCATCGTCCTGACCGGCGGCCCGGCCGCAGGCAAAACGACGCTTATCAGCCGCATTTTAAAGGAATTCAAGCAGGATGACGGCTGGAAGGTCATCACCGTCCCGGAAACGGCGACGGAGCTCATCTCCGGTTTCGGCATCAAGCCGTTCGGCGGCTGCGTGTCGATGCTGGATTTTCAGTATTTCGTCATCTCCGACCAGCTGCACAAGGAGCAGCTGGCGCTCAAGGCCGCGCAGATGGTCCCCGAGCCGCACGTGATCGTGCTGTACGACCGCGCGCTGTTCGACGATAAGGCGTATATCTCCGACGAGGAGTTTCGACAGGTGCTGGCGCACTTCGGCCTGACGGAGCAGCAGGCGCTGACGCACTACGACGCGGTGCTGCATCTCGTCTCCTGCGCCAAGGGTGCGGAATTTGCCTATAATTTCGGCAACGAGGCGCGCTACGAGCCCATCGACGTGGCGCGGGAAAAGGACGAGCTGACGCTGCGCGCGTGGAGCGCGCATCCGAACCTGCACGTGGTCGACAACGCCGTCGACTTTGAGGACAAGCTCGCGCGCGGCCTGCGCG
Organism: uncultured Oscillospiraceae bacterium; assembly: GCA_934670025.1. Taxonomy (GTDB): domain Bacteria; phylum Bacillota; class Clostridia; order Oscillospirales; family Oscillospiraceae; genus CAG-170. The sequence continues at coordinate 28,853 of CAKUOS010000014.1, read as the reverse complement.
CGGTCTACGACGCGCTCGGAACGCCCGCGCGGCAGGAGGTCTGGCACAAATATCTCATCGAGCTGCCCACGCGCAAAACGCTCGAGCAGGTGTACCGCGCGGCCAGCATCGACATGATGCAGACATATCTCACCCGCTCCACGCCGAACGTCGTGCGCCGTGTGCGGCAGCAGAAAAACGGCGGCGACTACCTCTATTTTTACACGGAAAAGCACACGGCCGCGTCCGGACAGTGGGAGACCGAGCGGCCGATCTCCGAAAAGGAGTACATCCGGTATCTGATGGAGGGCGACACGAGCCTGCACACCGTCCACAAGACGAAATACCGCTTTACCTACGGCGGATGCCGGTTCGAGGTCGACGTATACCCGTTCTCGCCCGACCGGGCCATCATGCGCGCGGCGCTGCCGAAGGACGGGCCGGCCCCGGATATGCCGCCCGAGATCCGCATCCTGCGCGAGGTCACCGGCGACCCGGCGTATAAAAACCGGCAGCTGGCCAAAAATCAGAAGCTGTGATAAAAACGCGCCCCGGCGAGGATCTCGCCGGGGCGCGCTTTGCAGTTCTTTTCTTTTACAGTTCGTAGTCGATCGCACCGCGCGATTCGCGGATGGATTTGCACAGCGTGGACACGGCCACGTGCCGCGGGTCGTTTTTATAGCGGCCGAGCGCCTCCAGATCGTCGAAATCCGCGATCAGGCAGGCGTCGTAGGGGTTGCCGGGCTTGCAGCTGCGGTGGATCTCCATATGGCGGATCTCGGGGATGACGCCATCGAGGGCGGCGAGGCCCGAAAGGAATTTTTCGCGGTTTTCTTCTTCGCCCGCGCGGAATTTCCACATGACGATGTGACGGATCATAGCAGTTCCTCCTGTTTATTTGATGCGGTATTCAAAGTTTTCGAAGATCAGCACCATGCCCTCGCGCACGCCGTCCGGCAGCAGCGCCAGCGCGACCGCGGTCGTCTCTCCGGATTCGTTTTCCAGCATGGCGTAGTCGCCCGCGATCTCGCGGACGGTTCGTTCAAAGTACATACGGGGCGCCTCCTTTTTTCGCATTGTATCATACTTTTTTCCGTTTTGGAACACAATAATCGCAAAAGGAGGGATATCCATGAACGAAGACACGCTGCACCTGCTATCCGAATGCGCGGCCGGGACGGATATGGCCGTGCGGTCGCTGGACGATGTGATCCGCGACGCATCAGACGGGCCGTTAAGGCGGCGGCTGCTTGACAGCCGCAGACAGCACGCCGCGCTTGCCGAGCAGACGAAGCAGCTGCTCGCGCACGCCGGGCAGGAGCCGAAGCGCGCCGAACCCGCCGCGCGGGCCATGTCATACCTGAAAACGAACGCGAAGCTCACGCTAAAGCCCGGCGACGCGACCGTCGCCTCGCTCATCTCCGAGGGCTGCTCGATGGGCATCGAATCGCTCGCACGCTACTGCAACCAGTATCCTGCGGCAAGCGACGAGGCGCGGCAGATCGCGCGCACGCTCATACGGCTGGAGGACCGGCTGGTGCAGGATATGCGGCCGTATCTGTGACGGCGCGGACGATCTTTACGCAAATTTTTATTTGTCATCCCGGGGATTTTGATGTATAATACAGACACCAAATTTCAAGGGGGAGATCATATGACAAACAAGGTCATCACCATCAGCCGCCAGTTCGGCAGCGGCGGAAGAAGTATCGGCAAAGCGGTGGCCGAGCGGCTCGGCATCCCCTATTATGATAAAGAGCTGGTCGACAAGGTCGCAAAAGAGAGCGGTTTCTCGCACGAGTTCATCGAGGAGATCGGCGAATACGCCTCCGTCACCAGCAGCTTCCTCTTCAACATCGCCGTGTCCGCACATCCGATGGGCCTGGTCGATACGATGTCCGTGTCCGACAAGCTCTACATCTGCCAGACCAACGTCATCCGCGATCTTGCCGACAAGGGCCCGTGCGTTATCGTCGGCCGCTGCGCGGACTTCATCCTCAAGGACCGGCCCGACTGCCTGCATATCTTCATCCACGCCGACATGGCCCATCGCGCCGCGCGCGTCCACGACCGCTACGGCGAGACGAGCAAGCCCATGGAAAAGCGTTTGCAGGAAAAGGACAGCAAGCGTAAGGTCTATTACAAGCACTACACCAACCGCAACTGGGGCGAGGCCGACAATTACGACGTGTGTCTCGACTCGGGCGCGCTCGGCGTCGACAAGTGCGTCGATATCGTGTGCGATATCGCGGAAATGCAGTAAAAAACCGCAAACCGGCCCGGACTCCCGCGTTCTTCATGGGAAGAACGCGGGATTTTTTTGCGTGCGCGCAAAGGCGACTGCATCCGCGCGGAAAAGGCCGCATACTGAAGGCATTCCGAGGAAACAGAGGAGATGCTTATGAAAACGCGGATCCTGCGCGCGCTGTGCGCGCTGCTGTTGGCGGCGGGCGCGTGCGCGCTGGCCGTCCAGGCATACGCCGACCAGACGCACGGGGCGTATCTGCGCGGCTATCCGGACGGCACGATCCGCCCGGAGGCCGCCGTCACGCGCGAGGCGCTCGCGTGCGTGCTGCTGCGTCTGGCGGAGGCGGACGTCCCGGAAAAGACGATGTGCGTGTTCGCGGATGTGGCGCGCACGCGCTGGTCGTATGCGGCGGTGGGGACGCTTGCGGGGCTGGGGCTTCTGCCGTTCGGGACGGACGGGTGGTTTTGTCCGGAACAGGCCGTCACGTGGCGCGAGCTGTGCGGCGTGCTGGACACGATCGTGCAGAGCGAGACGGGACGCACGCTGTTCCCGGCGCTCAGCTACGCCTGGAGCACAAAGCCCGTGAAGGACGCCGATCCGGGCGCGGATGCGGACACGCCCGTCACGCGCGCGGAGCTGGCGCGGGCAATCAACAGTCTGCTCGGCCGTCAGCCCTGCACGGACGACGCGCAGCTGCTGGCCGCGAACCGCTATACGGACAACACGCCCGGCGCGTGGTACTTTGCGGAGCTGATCGAAGCCTCCGTACCGCACACATTCCGCTTTACGGCAGGAGGCGAAGCGTGGACGGCGGTGGGATAACACAAGAATCCGGAGTCCGCGGCCTGTAGGGACCGACGACTCTGCCGGCCCGTGTCTCTGACCTCTCAGTCAGCTTCGCTGACAGCTCCCCTTGCGAAAGGGAGCCAGGGGATTTGCACAGTCCAAAGCCTCTCCTTGTGAAGGAGAGGTGCCGAGCGCAGCGAGGCGGAGAGGTCAGCGTGCGCCTGCGGGCGCAGAGATGGGCGGACAGAGTCGTCCGCCCCTACAAAAAGTATTCCGGCGAGGTCGTTTCCGACGCCGTCAGGCGGGCTGATTGACCGCGCCGACGAACAGCGGCAGACCGTCGACGCCCGTGACGGCGAAGACGAACGGCTCGTCGAGCGTGAATTCGATGATCTCCTTGGGCGGCTCCATTGCGGTCGCCTCCATCATGAGAACGGTATAGGCCGCAGCCTCGACGCCCTCCTCGTCGATCTTCACGCGCGCGGCGTGCTTCGCCTGTGTGACGCAGAGCGCATCCTCGTCCGCGCGCGGCGAAAGCGGCGTAAAATCGGCCGTGTCGGGGTCAAATACGTCCGTCACACCGAGCGCTTTCAGGCTCTCGATGAGATCAAGATCGGACGAAACGTCGAATTTCGGCAGACTCAGCGCAACGACCGCGTCCTGCGTCTGCGACCAGCTGCCGTTTGCCAGCAGGAAGGCCAGTGCCTCGTCGGACTGGAGAAGATCTTCCGGCGTGACGCCCGCGTCGGGCTTCAGCAGCCACATCGTGCCGCTGTTTCGCAGCGAAACGCCCGTGGCCATAAAGCCGTCGCCATAGCAGACCGTGCCGCTTTGGCTGCGGTGCATGAACGTCGCGGTCACGTCGCCCGCCGGCGCATGGAACGTGTCCTGCGTATTCCTGTCCTCGTAAAATTCATCCTGCCACGGCGCGGAGAAATAGATCGTCGACACGAGCGCGAGGACCGTGCTGGCGTCCATTTTCAGGCCGTCTGCCTGCTCGGTCAGCAGATTTCCGGTGTGCGCATTGATCCAGCTGCGCAGCATATCGTCATATTGCGCGGAGCCCATCTCGCCCGAGAACGCCGAGGCATAGAAGTCGCCCGCCAGTTTTTGGAGCGTTTCACTGTTGTACGAATACCCGTCACGCAGCCAGAGGGAGTTTGCCAGCGTGCTCGTGACCAGTCCGTCGTCCCAGCTGTTTTCGTTCCAGAGCTGCGCGGTCTGCGTTTGCAGCGCTTCAAGCGAATCGGAGCCAAGCAGATCCAGGATCTGCTGCCGCGATGCGCCGTCCGTCACGGCGGCCAGCATGGACAGCGCCATGTAGACGTTCAGCGGCGAACACACACGGTTTTCTCCGTCCGTACCCTGCATCAGCGTGCGGATGGCGCGGGTAAAATAGCTGTCGAGCGTGCCGGGCGCGGTCATGTTCCCGGTCTTTTCCTGATACGCCGCCCACCACGCGTCCGAGTCCTTGCTGTAGGCGTCGGTATCGAACTTGCCGCCGTTCAGGTAATTGTCCTCCTTCGGATACTGCGGCATGGCAGTCTCGACCGGCGCGGCCAGCTGCGTTGTGGTCGGCTCCTCCGCGTAGCAGCCGACGGTCTGCACCGGCGCGGCGCACGCGGCCAGCGACGCGGCGCACGCAGCGGCCAAAACGATCGCAAGAAGTTTTTTCATTGGATAACACCCTTTCTTTTTTTGGTCTTTGCCTGTATGGACGTGAAAAAACACCGGAGGTTGCATTGCTTCGATTTATGAATTTTGCCGTCTTGTGTTTTTTCCAATTCTGAGTAAAATACGGGTAAAGGACATCCGAAAAGGAGGCTATCGTATGGCGATCGATACCGCAAAAACACTTCGCAATCAGGTTTTATACTCCATCTACGTCCGCAATTACTCGCAGGCAGGCACGTTTGCCGCCGTCGAACAGGATCTGGACCGCATTAAGGCCCTCGGCACGGACATCATCTGGCTGCTGCCCATCCATCCCACGGGCGAACTGCACCGCAAGGGAACGCTCGGCTCGCCGTATGCCATCCGCGACTACCGCGCGGTGAATCCGGAGTTCGGCACGCTGGACGATTTCCGTCATCTGGTCGACGCGATCCACGCACGCGGCATGAAATGCATCATCGACGTGGTGTATAACCACACGTCGCCCGACTCGTGGCTGGCGGAAAACCACCCGGAATGGTTCTATCACAAGCCCGACGGCTCGCTCGGCAACCGCTTCGGCGACTGGTGGGACGTGGCCGATCTCGACTACAGCCACAAGGAACTCTGGGACTATCAGATCGAGACGCTCAAATACTGGGCGCGGCTCGTCGACGGCTTCCGGTGCGACGTTGCGCCGCTCGTGCCGCTGGAATTCTGGAAGCGCGCGCGGGAGGAGGTCGCCGCCGTGCGGCCGGGCTGCTTCTGGCTGTGCGAATCGGTCGAGCGCGGCTTCATCGTCCATGGCCGGGCACAGGGATTCCCGGTTCTGTCCGACGCGGAGCTGTATCAGGCGTTCGACGCGGGATATGACTACGACGTGTACCCGTATTACCGGGAATATCTTGAAGGAAAGATCACGCTTGCGCAGTACGCCGCGCGGCTGGACGCGCAGGAGTGGATGTATCCCGACAACTACGTGAAGCTCCGCTTCCTCGAAAATCACGACCGTGCGCGCGCCGCGCACGTCATCCCGGACGAAAAAGCGCGCCGCAGCTGGACGGCATTCCTCTTCTTCCAGCGCGGCCTGACGATGCTCTACGCCGGGCAGGAAGCCGACTGTACGCACGTGCCGTCGCTCTTTGACCGCGACCCCGTCAACTGGAATACCGGCCGCGACCAGTCCGCGTTCCTTGCAAAGCTGGCCGAAATCAAGCGCGATCCCATCTTCCAGACCGGCAGCTATACGCTCACGGCGCTGCCGCACGACGTGCTGCTGGCCGTGTATGAGCAGGACGGAAGACGTCTGGCGGGTCTTTTCAGCCTGCGCGGCGAACCGGCGCTCGTGACGTTCCCGGCGGAAAACGGCGTGTATCGGAATCTGATCGACGGCAGCGCCGTCGAGCTCTACGAAAACCAGCTGGCCACGAACGGCGAACCAGTTATTCTGGAATTTTGAAAACGGATGGAACCTTTTTCCCGCGCGTGCGTCAAACCCATCAAATGAACCTGAAGGAGGAGCTTTTCCATGAAGAAGCTGTATAAAAGCAACAACCGGATGCTCTGCGGTGTGTGCGCAGGGCTTGCGGAGTATCTTGGCATCGATCCGACCATCGTGCGCCTCATCTGGGCGGCGCTGGCGCTGACCGGGACGGGGATTTTGCTGTACATCGTCGCGGCGCTCATCATGCCCGAGAACATGGACATCGTCTGATCGCAAGCAAAAGCCCGCGGCTTTTCGCTGCGGGCTTTTGCTTTATTTTTCATTGTACCATGCGAACACCGCGTCGCCGAGCGGCGCTTCACCGTCTTCGCGCGCACAGCGGAACCAGAAGCCGCCGTCCGCGGTTTGCAGGAGCACGTCGTCGGAACGCTTCCAGAAGCGGAGCGTGCTTCCGTCGCCGCACAGGACCGCAAGCTCCCACACGGTACTCAGCGCATCCTCCTGCGCGATGACCGACCAGTCTGCACCCGTCAGGCGCGCGGCAAGCGCCGCGTCGGGACTCCCCGGCCGGCTGCCGCGGAGCGTCCCCTCTTCATAATAGCGGAACGCCGCGGACGCGCCATCCTGCGTCAGCGCGGTCAGGACCGTTTGCAGCTGCGCAAGCGCGTCCCGCTGCCGTTCGCGCACGGCGGATGTGAGCGCGTAGAGGCTGGCTTCGTCCGACGTTTTGTTCAGCTGCACGCACCACATGAGCACGCCGTCCGACACGCCCCAGAGCCGCCCGAGCCAGAGCTCCGCGTCCATGCGGAACAGGACGAATTTTTCATTCAGAACGCGCACCTGCCGCAGGCTGTAGCCGTCGATGGACGGCGCGAACAGCGGGTAAAATCCGTCCGGGAAGAACGACGCCCACGCGGGTGCGCCGTCGGTATCCAGTTCGCGCCACGGCGCGCGCGTCTCATAGCTGCCCTCCAGGCCGGTGTCGTCGTCGACGATCGACAGGCGCAGCTGTTCGCCCCACGTGTCCGCAAACGTCTCGATCAGATACGTTTTTCCGTCGTCTCCGGACGGGCTGAATGCAGAGCTGAGCAGATTCGTGTAGCGGTTCTCACCCATGCGGTACGCACCCGCAACGGGCGCGGCTTCCGCGCGCTTCGGCTGCGTCAGAAAGCAGGCCGCCGCAAGCAGAATTACCAGCACCGCCGCGAAAACCGCCCAGAATGCGGGCTTTTTGTAGTTCAGAATGGCCTTGATGCGCGTTTTGACCCCGACCTCGCCGAACGCCAGCGGACACGCCGCGATCATGTGCCGCGGCAGGCTGCATTGCAGCAGCGCGCGCGAATACGCCTGTTTTTCGTCATTTGCAAGCGCTTTGACGACCTTTTCGTCGCACGCAAGCTCGATATCGCGGCAGAGCAGGATATACGCCAGCCACAGCAGCGGATTGAACCAGTGGACGCTCAACAGCACAAAGCCCAGCGGCTTCCACGCCTGATCGCGCCGCGCCAGATGCGCGCGCTCGTGCGCAAGGACGGCCGCGCGCTGCGTGTCGTTCAGCTCCGACGGCAGGAAGATCTTCGGCCGAAGAACGCCGAGGATGAACGGCGACGGCAGTTCGTCGCACAGAAAGACATTTTCCTGCAAGCGCAGCGACGCGGCGGTCATGCGGCGCAGGCGCAGCCAGCTTACGAGCGCGTAGAGAAGCATGGCTGAAACACCCGCCGCCCAGATGCGCATCAGCGGCGGCAGATATTCCGTATGCGTCTTCGTCCGGACGGACGGCTGCGCCGCGGCGGCGGTTTCCGCCTGTGCGGCCGCTTCCGCGCGCTGCGGCGTCTGCCAGACGAGGGACGGCTTTTCGGATTTTCCGTTGTAGCGCACGTATTCGACCGCACCGGACTGCGTCAGCGACGCGGGCGCGAGATTGTACGCCGAAAAATCGGACTCGATGCGCACCGGACACAGCAGCTGCACCGCGACCAGCGCCCAGAGAAGGCAGCGCGTCCACCCGGGCGCTTTTCGCAGAGCCAGGCGCAGCGCCAGCACCGCAAGCACGAGAAAGCCTGCGGCGATGCTGCCGTTGACGAGCTTCGTAAACGCCTCGTACATCCCTCAGCCCTCCTCCCCCATCGCGTCGATCATGCGCTGAATTTCCGCGATCTCCGTCTGCGAGAGCGCTTTTTTCTTCGTAAACGCGGCGAAAAACGCGGGCAGAGAACCGCCGAACGCTTCGTCGACGAGCGTGCGGCCCTGCTGCGCGTAAAATTCCTCGCGCGTCACGCACGCCGAGACGACGGCGTTTTCGTTCTGAAACAGGCCCCTTTCGCAGAGCTTGCGCAGGACGTTGTACGTCGTGGGCTTCTTCCAGCCGAGCTCGCGCTCGCACAGCTTCACGAGCTGCCCCGACGGCAGCGGCGCATACTGCCAGATGAGATCCGCGAAGCGCGATTCCACCGCGCCGAGACGTTCCGTGGACATCGGGCATCCTCCTTTGGTTTATTTTCTATAAACCAGTTTATCAGCAATAAACCAAACTGTCAAGATTTTTTCGCGGCGCTTGCTTTTTCCCAATAATCTGCTATGATGGCGCGGAAAGGAGTCTTTTCATGCAATTACGAAAAAAACTGACCGCCGCGCTGCTGCTGGCCGCGCTGCTCATGTCGCTGGCGCTGCCGGTGTGCGCATCGGACGCGCAGGACTGCGGCGCGAAGCTGCTGGCCATCACGTTTGACGACGGTCCGGGGAAATACACCGGGGAGCTGCTCGACGGTTTGGCCGAGCGCGGCATCCACGCGACGTTTTTTGTCAACGGCGTCAACGCCGCGGCGTGGCCCGAGACATTAAAGCGCATCGTGGATGAGGGCCATCAGCTGGCAAATCATACATACAACCACAAAAATCTCAACACCTGCGACGCTGCGACCGTGCGGCGGGAGATCGACGGCGTGCAATCGCTCATCACCGCCGCCGGCGGCAGCGAAAACGCCTATATCCGCGCGCCCTACGGCAACGCGAACAAGACGGTAAAGTCCGTGGTGACCGCGCCGCTCATCTACTGGTCAGTCGATCCGGAAGACTGGAAATACCGCGACGCGGAAACGGTGCGCAAAAACATTGAGGCAGGCGTGTTTGACGGCGCGATCATCCTTGTCCACGACATTTACAAGACGAGCGTCGACGGCGCGCTGGCCGCGATCGACGATCTGACGGCCGAGGGGTACGAATTCGTCACGGTCGAGGAGCTGCTGCTGCGCCGCGGCGTGACGCCCTCGGCCGCGACGGTCTATTACTCCGCGAAGAACACCGGCGTGAATCTGCCCGCCGACGAAGTCGGCGAACAGGCGTATGACGAGACGCAGCTTGAACAGCACTGGGGTTACGGCGCGATGCGCACGTGTCTGCACTACGGCTGGATGGAGACGGCGGCGGACGGGCGCTGGAAGCCCAACAAATACGTCACGCGCGCGGAATTTGCCGCCGATCTTGCGCGCTTCGCAGGCATTCATGCGACGTATCCGACGGACGGCGCAGCGGTCTTTTCCGATGTGGACATTGCGGGCGCGGACGCGCCGTATATCAGCTGGGCATCCGGCTGCGGCATTTTGCAGGGCTACCCGGACGGCACGTTCCGCCCGGACGCAACGCTCACGCGCGAGCAGATGGCCGCGATCCTCGCGCGCTATTACGCGCTGCGCGGCATACAGGCCGCGGGCAGCGCGGACGGCTTCGCCGACGCGGCAAGGATCTCCGATTGGGCGAAGGAAAGCGTCGGCGCGTGCGTAAGCCTTGGGCTCGTGATGGGCGACGCGCGCGGCCGGTTTCTGCCGCGCGGCAAGCTCACCCGCGCGCAGATCGCGACGATCCTCGTGCGCATGGCAGGATAAAAAAGCGGCAGCGCCGGTAAGGCTCTGCCGTTTTTGCAGCGTTTTGCGCAGAAAGACGGTCGGCAGCAGCCGGCCGTCTCAGCGCGGCGAAAAGATTTTTCGCCGCGCTGTGCCCAGATTTCCGCCCTCAAACAGGGCCGAAATCTGTTGATTGAACGCGAAGGGGGCTTTTTGCCCCCTTCACTCTTCCCCCGCTGCTCTGTCGTCGGACTGTGTTTTCCATTTTTGTAGTGTTTTGCACAGAAAGACGGCCGTCATGTATGACGGCCGTCTTCCGTTTGAGAGATAAGAGAAAAGAAAAGAGAGAGGAGAAATGGATGCAAGTTTTTATCTGCAAAAGAACCGTTGGCCCTCCGCGAAGTCCTCCGCGAAGCGGTGTTCTTTATGGTTCAAGAATACCGTATCTTTCCTCTGCGGTGGTGAACAGTTTGTAAACGAAGTATAAAGAATTCCTGAAATCGACACGCTTGACTTTCGTCCGGGCAGTCGGTACAATACTGTAAAAAACCGCGGAGGGAACGAGATGAGCCAGGATATCCTGCTGTTTGATCTGGACGGAACGCTGACCGATTCCGGGCCCGGGATCACGCGCGCGGCGCAGTATGCGCTGGACGCCTTCGGCTTCCACGTGGACGACGCGCAGTCGCTGCGCTTTTTCGTCGGCCCGCCGCTCGGCGAGTCGTTCGCGCGCTATGTCGCACCGGAGCAGATCCCCGCGATCATCGACAAATTCCGCGAGTACTATCTCGCGCGCGGCTGGTGTGAAAATACGCCCTATCCCGGTATTCACGAATGCCTGCGGGCGCTGCATAATGCGGGGAAGCGGCTGTTCGTCGCCACGTCGAAGTTTGAACTGACCGCACGGCGCGTGATGGAGCATTTCGAACTCATGCCGTACTTTGAGGCCGTCTGCGGCGCGCCGGCAAACGACCCGGCCGCGGCAAAGAAGGTCTATATCGTCCGCCGCGCGCTGGAAACGGCCGGGTGTACGGACCTCAGCCGCGCCGTCCTGACCGGCGACCGCTGCTACGACATCCGCGGCGGCCACGAGGCTGGCATCCGCGCCGTCGGCGTCCTGTACGGCTACGGCACGCGCGAGGAGCTGGAGGATGCGGGCGCGGACGCCGTCGCCGCCACGCCCGAGGCGCTGCAAACGTTGCTTTTATAACTGCCAAAAAAGCTGCGGCTTTTTTGGCAAAAGGCTTGCGCCGCCTGCATCGCAAAGTTTTGGCCGCTATGCGGCCAAAATTCACGTTTGGCGGCGAGGCGTGTTTTTGCCGAGAGCAGGGGCTCCCGGCAAAAACTTATTTACATTATTTTGCGTCTGCGGACGCAAACTCTACGAGGTTTTGGTGTACCGATGGGCAGGAGCTGTTGCTCCTGTCCATTTTTATTTTGTATCGCCGAGCAGCCGCTCCGCTTCGCGGAACGAATCGGGCGCGCGCGTCAGGCCCATGCGCAGAAGCGGCAGATACCAGTCCGCATAGCCGGGCGGCATCATGTCCGTATAGAGGCAGCCGTTCATATCCCCGGCGGCCACGTCGTCCCAGTCCATGCCCCACGGGCGCAGATAGATGCGGTAGGAAAACCATGTGTCCGGATCCTTATCATCCGCCGCCGAGCCGCGGATGCAGATCAGATGCGGATATTCCGCCAGATCGGAATCCGCCGGGTCGACCAGCCAGTCGCCGCGCGTGAGCTTGCAGCCGAGGATCGTCCCGCTTTTGAGCGTCAGACTGCCCGCGTCCGTCAGCCCGTCCGTCAGGCGCAGCTCCGCCGTGCAGAAGCGCTCGCCCGGCGTGCAGTCCGCATCCCAGAGCGCGAGATACACGCCCGCGCCGTCGACGCCGATGCGCCCGCAGACGTCCCACGCCTGGTCGACCCAGTCTGCAAGATCCTCACTCGCATCGGTCACGGCGTACCAGCCGTACCAGTCCCCGGCCCAGTAATCTTCGGCGGACGCTTCCGCCGGGTCTTCCGCAGCCGGGGCTTCTTCGTCCCGGGCCGTTTCCGCCGGTTCCGCTTCGTCCGGGAGCGTCAGCCCGGCCTTTAAAAACGTCAGCTCGGCGTCCATGCCGAAGTAATCCGTGGTGATCCGTCCGTCCTGAAGCGTGGCGCGGCAGCTCCTGCCGCCCGCGGTCATGATCAGCTCCGCGCCGTGGAGCGTCCAGCGGATGGCGGTCTTTTCCCCGCCGAGGCAGAATGTGCCGCGGCCGTTTTCCGAAAGCTCGATGTAGCTCTCGCTGCCGGGATAGACCGCATCCATAGCGAGCGCCGCGCCATCCTGCGCGCGGATGCTCCGCCCGGGATAGCGGCCCGCAGCGGCGGCCATATCCGGTGATGCAGCCGAACAGGCGCAAAGCGCCAGCAGCGCAAGGAGCAGGAGCAGCAGCTTTTTTCGCACGGCGTGTCGCCTCCCGGAAGCAGTTTCCTTTATTATACCGGAAATTTCTGAAATTGCATCCCTTTTTCGACAAAATTCGCGTGGGCTGCGCGCCATTCCCGCCGCGCGTACGGTTGCACAGGTCGGACAGGATGTGGTATAATTAAGAAAAAACGCAGGAGGCTTGCTTTATGGAACTTGCTTTGACCCGCTATGCGCAGTGGTGCGCGCAGCCGTCGCTCGACGCGCAGCTGCGGCAGGAGCTCGACGCGATGCGCGCCGACGAGGCGAAGATCACCGACGCATTCTACCGCGATCTGGAATTCGGCACGGCAGGACTGCGCGGCGTCCTCGGCGCGGGCACGAACCGCATGAACATCTATGTCGTGCGGCGCGCGACGCAGGCCGTCGCGGACTATCTCAACGAGACGGCGCTGCCCAGGACCGTCGCCATCGGCCACGACAGCCGCATCCAGAGCGACGTTTTCGCGCGCGAAGCCGCGGCGGTCTTCGCCGCCAACGGCATCACGGCGCACCTGTACCCCCGGCTCGAACCGGTGCCGGCGCTGAGCTTCGCCGTGCGGCAGCTGGGCTGCGGACTCGGCATCTGCGTGACGGCCAGCCACAATCCCGCGGAATACAACGGCTACAAGGTCTACGGCGCCGACGGCTGCCAGATGACGCCCGAGGCCGCAAAGCGCGTTGTGGAGCTGCTCGGAAGCATGGACTATTTCACAAGCGCAAAAACCATGGATTTTGACGATGCGCTGGCTGCGGGAAAGATCCAATACATCCCCGACGCGGTACTGGACGCATTTGTCGGCGCCGTCTATGCCCAGCGCGTGGGCGCGGGCGACGGCATCGCCGATCTGAAGCTCGTCTATACGCCGCTCAACGGCGCGGGACTCGAGTGCGTCAAAAAGCTGACGGAAAAGCTCGGCATCCGGAACATGACGATCGTCAAGGAACAGGAGCAGCCCGACGGCCGCTTCCCCACCTGCCCGTATCCGAACCCCGAGATCCGTCAGGCGATGGAGCTGGGGCTTCAGTACTGCGACCGCGTGCATCCCGACATTCTCATCGGCACCGACCCCGACTGCGACCGCTGCGGCACGGCCGTGCCCGACGGCAGGGGCGGCTACCGGCTCATCTCGGGCAATGAGATGGGCGTGATCCTGCTGGATTTCATCTGCCGCAGCCGCATCGCAAACGGCACGATGCCCGAAAACCCCGTCGCGGTCACGACCATCGTTTCGACCGACATGGTCACGGCCGTGGCGCAGAAATACGGCGTGGAGCTGCGCAGAGTCCTCACGGGCTTCAAGTATATCGGCGAGCAGATCGCGCTGCTGGAGCAGGGCGGCCATCCGGAGCGGTATATCTTCGGCTTTGAAGAGAGCTACGGGTATCTGTCCGGAACGCACGCGCGCGACAAGGACGCGGTCAACGCGGTGCTGCTCATCTGCGAGGCCGCGGCGTGGTACGCGAAGCAGGGCATGACGCTCGGCGATGCGATCGACAGCCTGTACAAAGAATTCGGCTGCTATTTTAACAGCCAGAAGAGCTTCACCTTTGCCGGCGAGGCCGGCATGGAGCAGATGGCCGCCATCATGCGCACGCTGCGGCAGGATCCGCCGAAGGCGCTGGCAGGGCTTTCCGTGGAGGCGTTCGTCGACTACGAGCAGCCCGGCACGGGTCTGCCGCAGGCGAACGTGCTGGAGTTCCGTCTTGCCGGCGGCGACAAGGTCATCATCCGCCCGTCCGGAACGGAGCCGAAGATCAAGGCGTATCTGTCCGCGTGCAAGCCGTCGGCAGACGAAGCAAAGGCGCAGCTCGACGCGCTCGCGGAAGCGGCCACGGCGCTGCTGCAATAAGGCACGGGCATCTCTTTCCTGCGAGCGCAGCGAGGCGGAGTGGTCGGGCGGACAGAGTCGTCGGCCCCTACGGCGTCAGAAACGACTTTGCCGAAACGAATCATCGCGGAGCGATGCTTCTTATTCTCTAAGCTCGTTTCTTCCTTTCCAAAATGCAGGCCAAGCCTGCATTTTGGTTCCCCGCGCCCGCAGGCGCACGCTGCAAATTTAAGCTGCACCGATTCAGCCGTCACCAACAATGGCGTGCTCTTTCGGCAGTCAAGGACAGATAGGCAAATAGGACGGCGTAGGGGTTATCAGTTTTTTGAGCAGATACGTGACGGCGGTTTTTGAGCAGAAAAGCGTCCTTTTCTCCCCTATCTTTTCCCACGCACGGGAAAAGATAGGGCCGTCGGAGACACGTCAGATGCGGTTTCTACAGCACTTTCTGAACCATGCAAAAAAGGTACAGCCCTGTCGGGCTGTACCTTCTTTTATTCGTCCAGCAGTCTGTCGAGCTCCGCGACGGTCTTGCAGTAAAAATCGCAGTTTTTGCGCATGAATCCCTCGATCTCCGGGATATCGTTGGCCCAGCCGGCTGCCGCGAACGGCACGCCCGCGGCCCGCGCCATATCGTAGCCGGGCTTGAGATCGTCCACGACGAGAAGCTCTTCGGGCGCGAGATTCAGCTGCCGCATGATTTCCTTCAGCGGCCAGGGGTTCGGCTTGCGCTGCTCGACCGGCTGCTCCCAGCCGAAGATGAGATCGGGCTCCGGAAGATCGTTTTCGCGGTAATCGCGCTCGATATACTGCCGCATGGAGTGCGAAACGACGGCGATCAGACCGCCGCCTTCGCGGTGCCGCCGCAAAATTTCGCGAATACCGGGGTACGCCTTTGGCGCGCGGGTGCGCAGCCAGTCCTGCCAGAAGCGGAACTCGCCGTCAAGCTCGTCGTCGGTGAAGGCGAGCTCGTCTTTGAACAGCGAGAGAATGCCGGGGTCGAAGTTTTTGCGGAAATAGTCCTCCAGCGTGTACCGGGCCTGCGGCCGCACCTGCTGCAAATAGGCAAGAAAGGACGGAAAATGGATCGTGGCGGTACTGTTGACGGTCGTGTCGTCGTGATCCATGACCAGACATCTGAAACGCAGAATGATCGCCTCCCATCGACGGTTTTCTGACATCATAACAGGTTCTGCGCGCGCACGCAAGGAAAAATGTCGGATCTTGCAAATCTTATTTTTTTATGAAGAATTGCCTTTTGTGAAAAGCTGTGGTATCATGGATAATAACTATATTACGTTGACCGGCTCCCTGGTCGGAGCCCGCGTTTTCCAGATCTTTGAACGGAGGGTTCGCTATGAAAAGAAGAAAGAGAGGCCTGTGGCTGCGCAGAAATCTGCCGCTGCTCGTCGCGGCGGCGGCGCTGGTGCTGCTGATCCTTGTCATCGTGCTCATCGTGCGCGGCTGCTCGGCCAAATCCGACACCGTCATTCAGGCCAAAGCCTTCTCCACGGGCACGACGCTCGATCTGCCGCTGTCGGCCGATCTCAACAACGCCGACTTCGCTTCCTACGGCGGATATCAGTTCGAAACGAAGAAAAAGCCCGCCGCCATGGCCAAGCTCATCACGAAAAACAACGAAGGCGTCACGTCCACGAGCTATACGAACTCCTACGGCACCTGCTGGGTCTTCACCAAACCGAATGACGCCGGCGGCACGGATACCTGGTGCCTGTATGCAAAGGATCCGAAAAATACGCCCAATTTCTATATCTTCATGGGCGAACACCGCGAGCTGGCGCTTGACAGCGGCACGCTCGATATGCTCCTGCCGCTGCACCTCGTCACCGATGCGTCGCTGCGCGACGCCATGTTCGGCACGATCCGTCCCGGCACGGTCTACACCTGCGGCGTCGACAAGCTCGCCGACGGTGAGACGCTGACGTCCGCGTTCCGCACGTTCTACGAATCGTCGGGCCTCTACACCGTCACGAGCAGCGAAGGCGGCTTTACGCTCGTGCCGCGCGGCGGTGCGCAGCAGCTCATCTTCCAGTTTGACGAGCAGGACGTCAACGGCCAGCCGGCAGGGCAGTTCATGATCTCGGTCCCACAGGACACCGAGCCGCAGCCCGCGACGAGCGCCGCCGTCACCTATGGACAGGACGACGCCGTCATGCTCGGCGAGGAGGATTCCGTCGCCCTGTCGACGCTCCTCATTCAGGCAAACTATAAAAAGACCGGCAAGACCGCCGATTATACCTACTCCGTCGATCTCGGCGGCCAGGTCTACGACGTGGCACTGAGCTGGAAGGACAACACGTGGAACGGCACCGTCCGCTATAACAGCCAGGTCGCCATCCTCACCGCCAAGAGCAGCTGCACGGTCGCCGCGATCTTCGCGTCGAACAGCCTCGGCGGCACGCCCGTGCGCGACACGGCCAAGTGGCCGAACGACGTGCAGGATCTGACCGTCACGCCGATGGCCGAGAGCATGGCCACGACGAACGACGTCAACGTCCGTTCCGCGCCGTCGACAGGCAGTACGATCCTCATGACCATGCCGTCCGACAACGTCGTGTCCGTCATCGGCATCACGAGCGACGGCGAATGGTATGAGGTCTGGTACAACGAGGTCTGCGCGTATATGAGCGCCAAGTACGTCAAGGCGATCAGCGCAGCCGCGCCTGCTGCGGATTCCGTAACAGAGCCCGCGGCCGAACCCGCGCCCACCGAATAACGCCGCTTTTTCAGCCGCCTGCCGCCAACGCGGCGGGCGGCTTTACCTTTCAGCGCCTTTTGGAGGTTTGCCTATGAAAATTCTGATTATCGAGGACGAACGGCTGCTGGCCGACTCGCTCCGGACGCTGCTGGAAAGCAAGGGCTTCACGGTCGAGGCCGTGTACGACGGCGAGACGGGCGCGCAATACGCCCTGTCGGGCGTTTACGATCTGCTGATCCTCGACGTCATGATGCCGAAGCTCGACGGCTACGCCGTGGCGCGGCAGGTGCGCGCCGAGCGCTGCGGCACGCCGATTCTGATGCTCACGGCACGCTCGGCGCTCGAAGACCGCGTGGAGGGTCTGCGCGCGGGCGCGGATTACTACCTCACGAAGCCCTTTGACACGCGCGAGCTGATGGCGTGCATCGGCGCGCTTCTGCGCCGGCAGGGGCAGGAGGTCGACGCGCTCTCGTTCGGCAACACGTCTCTGGAGCTGTCGGCGTGTACGCTCGTGTGCGGCGGCAATGAGATGCGCCTGTCGGCGCGGGAATTTGACGTGATGCGCTGCTTATTGCAGGCAAAGGGCGCCATCGTCTCCAAGGAGACGATCCTCTCGCGCGTGTGGGGCTTCGATTCCAACGCGGTGGAGAATCACGTGGAGGTCTATGTCGGCTTTTTGCGCAAAAAACTCAAGGCGATCGGCTCGAACGTGCGCATCGAGGCCGTGCGGCGGCTCGGTTACCGGCTGGAGGCAGACGCATGATCCGAAAACTCCGTCTGAAGCTCATTCTCGTCATCATGCTCGTGGCGGCGCTGCTGCTGGGCGTGGTATTCGGCCTGTTTTACACGATGACGAAGCAGAATCTGCGCACGCAGTCCGTCAGCATGATGCAGGCCATCGCCGCCGATCCCATCGAGCCGAACGTGCCGGGAACCGCGCCGGGTCAGGTGCGGCTGCCGTATTTCGTGCTGCAAATGGACCGCCGCGGCAGTCTGACCGTCATCGACGCCGGGGATTTCGACCTTTCCGACCGCACGCTGCTCGAGCGCGTGGCGCAGGCCGCTTTTTCCGGCACCGAGGCCGTCGGCGAGATCCCGGAATACGATCTGCGCTACTGCCGCGTGGGTTCAAGCACGTCGCAGAGCATCATCTTCGCCGACATCTCCAGCGAACGGCAGACGCTGCGGAGCATGGCGCGCAGCGCGCTGATCCTCAGCGCCGCGGCGCTGGCCGTCTTTTTCGGGCTGAGTCTGCTCGTGGCGAACTGGGCCGTGCGGCCCATCGACACCGCCTGGAAGCAGCAGAAGCAGTTCGTCGCCGACGCCTCGCACGAGCTCAAAACGCCGCTGACCGTCATTCTCACGAACACGGAGCTGCTGCAAAGCCCGGACTTTGACGAGGCGCACCGGCAGCGGCTCACCGGCGGTGTGCGCGAAGCCGCGCAGCAGATGCGCGCGCTGGTCGAAAGTCTTCTGGAGCTGGCGCGCGCCGAGACCGGGCGGAAGACGGCGCCGTTTGCGCCGGTCGACTTCAGCGCCGTGGCCGAAAACGAGGCGCTTTTCTTCGAAGCGGCGTTTTTTGAACGCGGTCTGACGCTGAAAACGGACGTCGTGCCCGCGCTTGTCGTCAACGGCGACGCGCAGAAGCTCCGTCAGGCCGTGGTGGTGCTGCTTGACAACGCGCAGAAATACGCCGCCGGCGGCGAGGTCTGTCTGACGCTTGCGCGCGCAGGCCGCGGCCGGTGCCGCCTGACGGTGCAGAACGAGGGCACGCCGCTCACGCCGGCGGAATGCCGTGCGGTCTTTGAGCGTTTTTACCGCGCGGACAGCGCGCGCACACGCACCGGCAGCTTCGGCCTTGGACTGCCCATCGCGCAGGCCATCGTCCGGGCGCATCAGGGAAAAATATGGGTGCAGCCGTATTCCGAGGGCAACCGATTCTGCATCGAACTGCCGCTGATGCACGAAAAACGCCAAGAAGCAGGACAATCCGCCATATGAATTTGTGCAGAGCGCCAGATAGAAAGAGATTGCAATGTATTGCAAAGTGTCGTATATTATAATTGATATATAATAATGCGGAGGAACCTTGAATGAATACGCAGCATCTGCAATACATTATTGAAATCGAACGCACACGCTCCATCTCGCAGGCCGCGGAAAACCTGTTTCTCGGCCAGCCGAACCTCAGCCGCATCCTGCACGACGTCGAGCAGATGCTGGGCTTCCGGATCTTTGAACGCTCGACGCGCGGCGTCCGTCCGACCACGCGCGGCACGATCTTTTTACAGCACGCCAAGTCCATCCTGCGCGAGACTGAGGCCATCGAGGCGCTCGGGCCCAAGCGCGCCGTCGCCAACCGGCTGCGCGTCTGCATCCCGCGTTCGGCCGCGATGCTCGATCTGGTGTCGAAGTATCTGGCCGGTCTGCCCGACAAAGAGCCGCTCGACGCCGTGGTGCGCGAATGTCACGCGCGCGTCGCGCTCGAAACGCTCGCCGGCGGCGAGACGGAAATCGGCGTCATCCGCTTCCGCTCGGAATACCGCGACTATTTTGACGAGCAGACCAGCGCGCGCGGACTGTCGTTCGAACTGCTGGGCAAATATCATTATCTGCTGACCATGAACCGCGCGCATCCGCTCGCGGGCCAGAAATCCCTGACGCTCTCCGAGCTCGACGGACTGCCCGAGATCGTCCACGGCGACGTGTTCCGCGTACAGGGCAAGGCCGAAGAACCCATCCGCCGCAAGATCTACTGCGTCGACCGGCTTGCGCAGATGACGCTGCTGGAGACGATGCCGACGGCGTATATGTTCGCGCCCGCCATGCCCGAGCACTGCCTGCGCCGGTGGAATCTCGTGCAGATCCCCTGCTCCGATAACCAGTGCCTGTATCTCAACGCGCTGGTATATCACAAACAATATGCAATGAGCGAGATTGAGACGGGATTCGTGCAGTACATCCGCGACCATAAATCCATTTTCTGAGGATTCTCGGCGTGTACGCCATATAAAACGTTATATCTTTACACCGGTATAGTTTTTGGACGCTATACCGGTGTTTTTCAAAGGAGGACACCAGATGGAATATCGCATCGAGCATGATTCCATGGGACAGGTACAGGTCCCGGCGGATAAATACTGGGGCGCGCAGACCGAGCGCAGCCGCCGCAACTTCCCCATCGGCACAGGGATCGAGACGATGCCCGCCGAGATCATCCGCGCGTTCGGTATTTTAAAGCTCGCCGCGGCCCGCGCCAACCGTGCGCTGCTTCCGGAAAAAATGACGGCAGAGAAGCTCGCCGCCATCGAACAGGCGGCCGGCGCGGTCATTTCCGGGCAGCTGATGGACCATTTCCCGCTCGTCGTGTGGCAGACGGGCTCGGGCACGCAGTCGAACATGAACGCCAACGAGGTCATCGCAAACCGCGGCAACGAGCTTGCCGGCAAACGGCTGCTGCACCCGAACGACGATATCAATATGTCGCAGTCGTCGAACGACACCTTCCCCACCGCGATGCACATCGCGGCGGCCGAAGCCGTCGAAGACCGCGTGATCCCGGCCGTCAAGGCGCTGATCGGGACGTTTTTACAGCTGGAGGAAGAAAACCGCGGCGCGGTCAAGTCCGGGCGCACGCATTTGCAGGACGCGACGCCCATCTCGTTCGCGCAGGAGATCTCGGGCTGGCGCGCAAGTCTTGAAAAGGATGTGCAGCTGCTGACGCTGGCGCTTCCGGAGCTTAAAACGCTCGCGCTCGGCGGCACGGCCGTCGGCACGGGTCTGAACGCCCCGAAGGGCTTCGACGTGCGCGCGGCGGCGGAGATCTCGCGCCTGACGGGAAAGGAATTCCGCACGGCGGAGAATAAATTCCACGCGCTGACCAGCCGCGATGAGCTTGTTTTCGCGCACGGCGCGCTCAAGGCGCTGGCCGCCGACATGATGAAGATCGCCAACGACGTGCGCTGGCTGGCGTCCGGGCCGCGCTGCGGGCTCGGCGAGATCTTCATCCCCGAAAACGAGCCCGGCTCGTCCATCATGCCCGGCAAGGTCAACCCCACGCAGTGCGAGGCCGTGACGATGGTCGCGGTGCAGGTGATGGCAAACGACACGGCGGTGGCGATGGCGGCCAGCCAGGGCAATTTTGAGCTGAACGTGTTCATGCCGGTCTGCATCTATAACTTCCTGCAGTCGGCGCGGCTGCTGGCCGAATCGATCGCGTCGTTCCATGACCGCTGCGCGCGCGGTATCCGCGCCAACCGCGAAAAAATGGCGCGGAATCTGCATGATTCCCTGATGCTGGTCACGGCGCTCAGCCCGTATATCGGCTATGAAAACGCCGCAAAAACGGCAAAAAAGGCGTATCAGGAACATATTTCCCTGCGCGAGGCGTGCCTCGGCCTCGGCTATCTGACAGCCGAACGCTTCGACGCGATCTTCCACCCGGAGCAGATGATCTGACCCGGCGCGCGAGTCCCGGCGGCTTTGCCGCCGGGACTTTTTTACGCCGCGCAAAATGTGACGAAATCTTCATAGTCCATTCACAGAACGTTTTCAGTTTTTTCAGCGTTATTTCAGAATTCGGCGTTATCCTGAAAGCACAAAAAGAAATGAACCGGCGCACACCGCGAGGCGTGCGGAAAGGAGCGAAATATCATGTCTGAATTCTACAATGCATCTTCCAATGAACCCACTGATCAGCAGCAGACTTATGCTTATTCGTTTGACGGCCAGCAGCCGTCGCAGCAGCCGCAGCAGCCGCAGAAGAAAAAGGGCGGCAAGGCCGGTAAGATCGCCGCGCTGCTGCTGGCGTGCGCGCTGGTCGGCGGCGGCTCGGGCTTCGGCGCAGCCGCGCTGATGCAGAAAAACACCGCGTCCGCCGCACAGCCCGCGGCGGCATCCTCCGAGGCCTCCGTGATGCTCGATAGCAAGCGGCAGGCCGCGGCGCTGACGGTCGCCTCCGTCGACACCGGCAAGGCGCTCTCGGCCAGCGAGATCTACGCGCAGAACGTCAACTCCACCGTCGGCATTACGACCTCCATCACCACCAACTACTTCGGCTATCAGACCACGGCGGCCGCCGCAGGCTCGGGATTCATCCTGACGCAGGACGGCTACATCCTGACGAACTATCACGTCGTCGAAAGCTCCAGCACCATCACCGTCACGACGTATGACGGCACGAGCTACGACGCAAAGCTCGTCGGCTACGACGAAAGCAACGACATCGCCGTTCTGAAGATCGACGCGGCGGATCTGGTTCCGGTCGTGCTGGGCGATTCCGACACGCTGAATGTCGGCGACAGCGTCGTGGCTATCGGCAACCCGCTGGGCGAACTGACGTTCTCGCTGACGACCGGCTCGGTCAGCGCGCTTGACCGGCCCGTGACCTTCTCCACCGGCACGACGATGAACCTCATCCAGACCGACTGCGCCATCAACTCCGGTAACTCCGGCGGCGCGCTGTTCAATATGTACGGCGAGGTCATCGGCATCACGAACGCAAAGTATTCTTCCTCCAGCTCGTCGTCCGAGGCGTCCATCGACAACATCGGCTTCGCCATCCCCATCGATCAGGTGCGGTCGATCTTTGAGTCGATCATCACGAACGGCTACATCGTAAAGCCGTATATCGGCGTGACGATCTCCGATGTTTCCGCCGAGAGCCAGAGCTACGGCCTGCCCGAAGGCGCGGCCATCCGCTCCGTTACGGAAAACGGCCCGGCGGCCGAGGCCGGTTTGCAGACGGGCGACATCGTCACGGCTGTGAACGGCGAAGCAATTTCGAACAGCAGCGATCTCAAAAAGTACGTACAGGCCGCCGCCGCGGGCGATGCGATGGAGCTGACGGTCTACCGTCAGGGTCAGACGCTCACGCTGACCATCACCATCGGCGAGCAGAAGACCGACGCGCTGCCGCAGCAGACCAGCGGCGATGCCGCGCAGCAGCAGGACGCCTACAACCAGTACGGCGGCCAGGATAACGGCCAGTACGGCGGCTCGTGGCCGTTCGGCTTCGGCTTCGGCGGCTGAGCAGCCCCTTTTGATCGTTTCTCCTCTTCAGAGGATTCCCTCCGTTTCTTCATCTTCCTTCTTACGGGACCGGGAGGACTGCATCGCAGTCCTCCCGGTCCTCTGCGTACCGAAAAGACTTTTCGGTACGCAGAGCCCAGTTTTTAGAACCATTAACGGTTCTAAAAACTGCTTGATTGAACGCGAAGGGGGCTCTTTGCCCCCTTCACTCTTCCCCCGCGACTCTGTCACGGAAGATTTCCCCATACTTTTTGACAATCACAGGACCAGATCTGCCAGACGGAAAGATTTTATCAACGCTCTTTTCTTTCCCGCGGAAATTGTGTATAATGACCCCATATGGAGGTGAACCGGATGTATCAGGCGCTGTACCGCAAATACCGGCCGCAGACGTTTTCCGACGTTGTGGGGCAGAAAAGCGTGACCAATACGCTGCGCGCGCAGCTCGAAACGGGCAGGCTCAGCCATGCGTATCTGTTCACCGGCACGCGCGGCACCGGCAAGACCTCCTGCGCCAAAATCCTGGCCAAGGCGGTCAACTGTGAGAACCCGAACCACGGCGACCCGTGCGGCGTGTGTCCGTCGTGCCGCGCCATCGACGAGGGCAGCTGCATGGACGTGCTGGAAATCGACGCCGCTTCCAACAACGGCGTGGACTCCGTGCGCGTGCTGCGCGACGACGCGATCTATACGCCCGGCTCGGTCAAAATGCGCGTGTACATCATCGACGAGGTGCATATGCTCTCGGCCGCGGCGTTCAACGCGCTTTTGAAGATCATTGAAGAGCCGCCGGCGCATCTGCTGTTCATCCTCGCCACGACCGAGCTGCAAAAGGTCCCGGCGACGATCCTCTCGCGCTGCCAGCGGTTCGCGTTCAAACGGCTTTTGCCCGAGGATATCGCCGCGCGCCTGAACTATATCGCCTATCAGGAGCATATCGAGATCGAGCCCGAGGCCGTGCATCTTCTCGCGCGGCTGGCCGACGGCGGTATGCGCGACGGCGTGAGTCTGCTCGACCAGTGCGCGTCGGCGGCAAACGGCGCCGTGACGCTCGAGAGCGTCTACGCCTGTCTCGGTCTTGCGGGTGAAAAGCGCACGGCGGAGCTCATGCAGGCCATCGCACAGAAGGATACGGCGAAGGCGCTGACGCTCTTCGCCGGGCTTTATTCCGCGGGCAAGGACGTCGGCGCGCTGCTCGGCGAGATGAGCGCTTTGTGCCGCGATCTGCTCGTTCTGCGCACTGCGCCGAAAAGCGGCCTTGCGATGCTCTCCGGGATCGCCACGGAGCAGCAGGCGCTGGCCCTGCGGGACGCATTTTCCCCGGGCGAACTGATGCGGATCCTGACCGAGACGCAGCAGACGCGCGCCTCGTTCGGCAAAAACGCCGATGTGCGCGTCGCGGCGGAGCTGCTTCTCATGCAGCTGTGCGAACCGGCCCTTCAGCTCGACGCGCAGGCGCTGAACGCGCGCATCTCGCGCGTGGAGGAGCAATTGGCCGCAGGCGTCGTGATGCAGCCCGCGCCGAAGGCTTCTGCGGACGACTTTGACGACGACCGGCCGCCGTTCCCGGACGACGCGGACGACCCGGAGCGCGGCCTTTTGCCGCCCGAGCCGCAGCCCGCGCCCGAACAGCCGGCACAAAACCAGCCGGCCGCGCCCGCGGCCTTCTGGCCCGAGCTGTCCGAGCGGCTGCGCGCAAGTCTGTCCGCCAAGGACCGCGGCTTCTTCGCGCCGAACGGGCCCGTGCGGCCGGTTTTGCAGGGCGAGAGTCTCATCATGGCGGCGGAGAATGAATTTGTCCTCGGCATGATCAAAAAGCCCGCCATCGAGCAGCTCGTGCGGGAGAAGGCTTCGGCGATCCTCGGCAGGCCCGTCGCGGTGCGCTTTGCGCTCAAAAATCAGGTCGCGTCCCACGGCGAGGATCCCATGGACGCGCTGGTGCAGTTCGGCCAGCAACACAGCGACATTTTCACGATCAAATAATTTAATTGCAATAAGGAGAACGGAAACAATGGCAAAAGGCGGATATCGCGGCGGTATGCCGATGGGCGGCATGAACCAGATGCAGATGATGAAGCAGGCGCAGAAAATGCAGGAAAACCTGCTCAAAATGCAGGAGGAGCTGCAAAATAAAGAGTATGAAGCGGCCGCGGGCGGCGGCGTTGTGACGGCGGTCTGCTCCGGCAGCCGCGAGCTCAAGCACATCACCATCGACCCCGAGGCCGTCGATCCCGACGACGTCGAAATGCTCCAGGATCTGATCGTCGCCGCCGTCAACGAGGCCATGCGCAAGGCGGAGGCCGACCAGACGGCCAATATGTCGAAGCTCACGGGCGGTCTGAATCTGGGCGGTCTGTTCTGATGCGCGCATTCCCCGCCGCATTGGAGCGGCTGACAGAACAATTCGCACGTCTGCCGGGCATCGGCATGAAATCCGCGCAGCGGCTGGCGTTTTATCTGCTGTCGCTGCCGAAGGAGGACGCCGAGGGCTTCGCGCAGGCCATTCTCGACGCGAAAAACAGCGTCCGTCTGTGTCCGGTGTGTCAGAATCTGACCGACCGGGACGTGTGCGGCATCTGTGACGATCCCGAGCGCGATCACGCGCTCATCTGCGTCGTCGCCGAGCCGAAGGACGTCATCGCCATGGAGCGCGCGCGCGAATACCACGGCGTATACCACGTGCTGCACGGCGTCATTTCGCCGCTGAGCCACGTCGGGCCCGACGATCTGCGCATCCGCGAGCTGCTCACGCGCGTGTCCGAGGGCAATGTGCGCGAGATCATCATGGCCACGAACCCCGACACCGAGGGCGAGGCCACGGCAATGTATCTCTCGCGGCTGCTGCGCCCGATGGGCGTCAAGGTCACGCGGCTGGCCTACGGCATCCCGGTCGGCAGTCAGCTGGAATACGCCGACGAGGTAACGCTGCTGCGCGCGCTCGAAGGCCGCAGAGAGATCTGACGCAAACGAACAAAAGCCTGTGTGATCCATGGATCACACAGGCTTTTTGCGTATGTTTTACTTATCCAGCGCGGCCAGTACGGCAAGCAGGAAGCGCCACGTGCGCTGCACGGAGGGCACGAGCATCTTCTCGCGCGTCGTGTGGATATCGACGAGGTCGGGGCCGAAGGAGACGCAGTCGAGCCCGTCGAGCGCGCCCGCGAACAGGCCGCATTCCAGCCCCGCGTGGATGGCCTCGATCTTCGCGTCCTTACCGGTCTGCTGCTTGTAAATCTCCGCCATCTTGTCGCGCAGAACGGATTCACGGCGGTATTCCCACGCGGGATACGCGCCCGTGACGGTCAGCTTGCCGCCGAGGCGGTTTGCCAGCGCGTCAAAGCGGTCGAGCAGCATCTGCTTCTGCGAGGCGACGGAGCTGCGCACCGAGCTGACCGCCGTCAGAACGCCGTCCGCAACCGCGAAAATGCCGAGGTTGCACGACGTCTGCACCAGCCCCGCGATGTCCATGCTCATGGCGGCGATGCCGTTCGGCACGAGCAGCAGGAAATCGGCCGCGCGGCGCGTGGCCTCCTCCGTCAGCGCGGACTGAGCGGCCTCCTGCCTTGTCAGCGTCACGAGAACGCCGGGATCGGCGGCGGCATATTCCTTTTTGAAGTCCGCATCGCACGCCGCAGCGCTCGCTTCCGCGGCTGCAAGATCGGCCTCGCTGATGGCCAGAACGGCCTCGGATGCGTTCGGGATGGCGTTATCCTTGCTGCCGCCGGCCGCCGAAACGAGCCGCACGGGCAGTTTGGCAAGCAGCGCCTGCAAAGCGCGCCCGAGCAGGATGTTGGCGTTTGCGCGGCCCTTGTTGATCTCCTGTCCGGAGTGGCCGCCGATGAGCCCGGAAACGCGCAGCTTCACGCCGCACGCCGCGCACGGCGCTTCGGTCAGGCCGATGGACACGTGCGCGCTTGCGCCGCCGGCGCAGCTGACGGTGAAGATGCCCTCGTCCTCGGAGTCGATGTTCAGCATCCGGCGCGCGTGCAGCTGCGTATAGTCAAGCCCCTGCGCGCCCTCCATGCCGATCTCCTCGTCGACGGTGAAGACCGCCTCAAGCGCCGGGTGAGCGATGGTATCGCTGTCGAGAACGGCCAGCGCCATCGCAACGGCGATGCCGTCGTCGCCGCCGAGTGTCGTCCCGTTGGCCCAGACGGCTTCGCCGTCGGTCCGGAGATCGAGCGCGTCCTTTGTAAAGTCCATGGGGCTTTCGGGCGTTTTTTCCGCGACCATGTCCAGATGGCCCTGCAAAATGACGGCCGGCGCGGCCTCGTAACCTGCGGATGCGGGCTTTTTGATGATGACGTTATTGAGTTCGTCCTGATACACCCACAGGCCGCGCTGCTTTGCGAACGCGACGCAGTAGTCGCTGACGGCTTTGGTATTGCGCGAGCCGTGCGGGATACGGCTCAGATCCTCAAAATAGTGAAATACGGCCTTCGGCTCGAGATCTTCCAGCACACGATGCATATGCGCGGTTCCTTCCTTTCATAACATAACAAAAGCCGAAGCCGGGCTTCGGTTTTTGCGGCACACGGCCGGTGGCAAGACTGCACACCCTTCTTCGAATGGACACTACACCCGTTACCCGGACAGCCAGCTCCGAAACGGCAACCTCGCGGCACACAGGGTGGTCTGCTTAGTGCTGCTTGGTTCCCCACCTGACACGGTTCACAGAGCCCTATTGCGCAAGACCGGATCTTCAACACCGCTTATCCGGGTCAGACGGCACAGTGTACACCCTCGGTCGGGAATTCGTCCCCGCTGTAGCGGATTGCGGGTTACAGGGCACCGCTATCTCCCCGAGTAGTGCAGCCTTGCCACCGGCCGGGGCCGGGACCAGATACGCTCAGTCGAGCTTGCTCTCGACAAAATCGACCAGCTCGCCGACGGTCGTGATCTTTTCCTCAAGCTCGAGGTCGACGCCCAGCTGCTCTTCCAGATCCATGACCATCTCGACGGTATCGAGCGAATCGACGCCGAGGCTTTCGAACGTGGTATCGCGGGAAATATCTTCCGCCGGGACATCCAGCTGTGCGGCCAGATACGCCTGAATTTTCTCAAACATCTTAACATTCCTCCGATGCGCGGCGGCAAACGGCGCCGCTGTGATACGTCTGTTGTAATACCACTATGATACGAATATTTTCCCGGTTGTCAAGAAAAAAAGTGTAAATAATCTGTTTCCGATCAATTCAGGAAGTCGCGGAGCTTTTTGCTGCGCGACGGATGGCGCAGCTTCCGCAGCGCTTTGGACTCGATCTGACGGATGCGTTCGCGCGTGACGTCAAACTCCCGGCCGACCTCCTCGAGCGTATGCGGCTTGCCGTCGGTCAGGCCGAAGCGCATCCGCAGGACCTGCTCTTCACGCGGCGTGAGCGTGGACAAAACTTCCTCGAGCTGCTCACGCAGGAGTGTGTACGTTGCCTCCTCCGACGGCTGGGAAGCCTCGTCGTCCTGGATGAAGTCGCCGAGGTGGCTGTCCTCCTCTTCGCCGATCGGCGTTTCGAGCGAGACGGGCTCCTGCGCGATCTTCAAAACCTCCTCGACCTTGCTTTCCTCGATGTGCAGCTCGTCCGCGATCTCCTTCGTCGTCGGCTCGCGGCCGAGCTTCTGCACCATCGCGTGCGACGTGCGCAGCACGCGGTTGATCGTCTCGACCATGTGGACGGGAATGCGGATCGTGCGCGCCTGATCGGCGATGGCGCGCGTGATGGACTGGCGGATCCACCACGTGGCGTAGGTGGAGAATTTATAGCCCTTGGTATAGTCGAATTTTTCAACGGCCTTCATGAGGCCCAGATTGCCCTCCTGAATGAGGTCGAGCAGCTGCATCCCGCGGCCGACATAGCGCTTGGCGATCGACACGACGAG
>CAKUOS010000013.1 GCA_934670025.1 uncultured Oscillospiraceae bacterium | reverse complement strand
TTCTCACGATAAACGAAACACTTGCTTTGTAAATGTGTAGAAGCTTGCCAGATTGTCGATGGCCTCAGCGCGTATTTTATAAACAGTTCTTCTGGTAACGCCAAGATCTTTGGCAATCTCCGTCCAGCTTTTTTGGAAAAAGTAGTGTTCCTTCAGGGCCGTGCTTTCCCGATGCTCCAACAGGCTGATATATGCTGTCCTTCGCAGACTCCGTCCGGACGGACACAGATGATGTCTTTTCGGCTGAGTGTACCCTTGTCAATGCCGGCAGGAGTAATCCAAATGTTCCCTTCCGAATCGCGGATCGACAGATTTCCGCCGGACATGGTCGTAAGTCGTTTGTCATATATCCGCTGCATAAACATGACAATCTGGTCTGCTGGATGGATATATTGAATATTCATATTGAACGCTCCTTATAAAAAAGTTCTCATTTTCTGATAGGCGGCTTCCCATTCCGGCGTAACAAGATCCCGGACGTCATAACAACGGATGCTTACTCATTGGAGATCTATACGTTCTACCGCGCAGGCATTCTGACTGGTTCTGACAAAAACGGCACCTTCTATCCGACGAACGACATCAAGCGGAGCGAGGTCGCGGCGATCCTCAGCCGCATGTATGACAAAACAGCCCGCAAAACTGTCTCACTTCCGTAAAAACGCAAGCTTCCCCCCTGCTTTGGCGCATCCGGTTCGACCGGATGCGCCTTCTTTTTCAGTATGCTCCTTGCCTGATTGGGAAATCGGTCATACGAAACGCCTTTCTCATGATTTCCTGTTCGCAAAAAGAAGCAATTGTGCGCACATTTAGCATGATTTGCAATATTTTAGGCAGGATATTGCATTGCTGGCGTGCACTCCATGTCATATAATTGAGAATATGTAAGCCAGACATTTGCCGCACGGCAACAGAAAGAAAGGAGATCCTTCATGCACAAAAGCACAACGAGCAAGCGAAAACTGCCGGATACATGGCTGGTCGTTTTTTTCATATTGGTCGTGATCGCGATTCTGACGTGGGTCGTTCCCTCCGGTTCGTTTGACTATGAAACAATAGACATAGATGGCACTGCAAGAAAGGTCGCAATTGCTGGAAGTTACCATGAGATCAGCAAATCTGAAGTCTCCGCCACCGGACTTCTCGGCCTGTTTGCTTCTTTGTATGAGGGCTGCGTCAGCGCGGCGGACATCATTTTTGTGATCATGACCTGCGCCGCGACATTCGGTGTCATTGTCAAAACCGGCGCTTTCCACGCATTTATCGGTCGCGTGGTGCAAAAAAACGGTAGCCGCTCGCTGATCCTGATCCCTGTTCTGATGCTCGTCTTTGGCCTGGGAGGTTCTCTTTTTGGAATGCTCAGCGAGTTTTACGGGTTCTACCCGTTGATCGTCGGACTGATGATGGCTCTTGGATATGACGCGATGACGGGATTTGCCACGATCGCGCTCGGAGAATATATCGGGTTTATGGCCGCGACGCTGAACCCGTATACCGTAGCCGTTGCGCAGTCCATTGCCGGTGTGAAGCTATACTCCGGCGTCGGTTACCGCGCAGTCTGCTTTGTCGTGCTGATGGGAGCAGCAGTGGCATATCTGATGCTGTATGCACGCAAGGTGCGCCGGAAGCCGGAGCTTTCGGTGGTTTATGGAGATTCGTGTACGCACTCGTTTGAACGCAGTCAATTAGACTCGTACACATTTACATGGCGACATACGCTGATTCTTCTGGATGTGCTTGCCACGTTGGTCATCCTGATGCTGGGAATGATTCGCTGGAAGTGGGGCTATAAAGAACTCTGCGGATTGTTCATTATCATGTCTGCCGTGGCCGCGCTGATCGATAAGTGGTCGCCAAACGACTATTGTCAGGAGATGCTTGCCGGTATCAGGAGCGTTGTGTGGGGCTGCATTCTGACCGGTCTTGCCAAGGGCATCATTGTCATTATGAATCACGCGCAGATCATGGACACCATCATCTATGCGCTTGGAAATCTTCTGGAAAAAGCGCCCTCTGCAATTTCGGCACAGCTCATGCTGTTGGCGCACACGCTGATCAACTTCCTGATCCCGTCCGGATCCGGTCAGGCCGCCGCTACCATGCCTATCATGGCGCCATTGGCCGACGTGCTGGGTGTCAGTCGTCAGGTGGCCTGCCTGACGTTCCAATTCGGCGATGGTTTGAGCAACCTGTTATGGCCAACCTGCGGTATTGTGATCATTTGCGGACTGGGTGATGTACGCTATGACCGCTGGCTGAAATGGTTCGGAAAGCTTTTCCTGATCCTGTTTGCCGCACAGATGGTGTTGGTCGAAATCGCCGTGCTGACAGGTTTTTAACGGGAGAAAACTATGAATTATATTCGAGAAGCCATTACACAGCAACACATCGGGGAAGATGCCGTTGCGTTGCGGCGACACCTGCACGCCCATCCGGATCTATCTGAGCAGGAGTTTCCGACGATGGAATTGGTATGTGAGTATTTAGCTGCGGCGGGCATTCCATACGAGAGGAATGTGGCAGAAAGCGGCGTCATAGGGCTGATTAAAGGATCTTTTCCCGGTCCGGTAATTGCGCTGCGGGCGGACATGGATGCGCTTCCGATACAGGAAGATCATCCGGACGCGCCATATTGCTCGAAGACAGCGGGTGTGATGCATGCCTGCGGTCACGACGCGCATACGGCGATCCTTTTGGGAACAGCAAAGCTGCTCCAGTCCATGCGCAAATCCCTGCATGGCTCCGTCAAGCTTTTATTCCAGCCGGCAGAGGAGACCATTGGCGGCGCAGCGCGCATGATCGCGCAGGGCTGCCTTGAAAGCCCACATGTAGATTCCGTGCTTGGACTGCACGTTGCGGGCGATCTGCCTGCCGGACAGATCGGGCTGAAATACGGGAAAATGTATGCAGCTTCTGATATGCTGACGCTTAAGGTCTATGGAACGTCCTGTCACGGTGCACATCCGAACGAGGGTGTGGACGCAATCCTGATCGCGGCACAGAT
This sequence comes from uncultured Oscillospiraceae bacterium, assembly GCA_934670025.1. Lineage (GTDB taxonomy): Bacteria > Bacillota > Clostridia > Oscillospirales > Oscillospiraceae > CAG-170. Next base: position 38,907 of record CAKUOS010000013.1, on the reverse strand, counting down.
TCTGACGGCAGTACAGTCGCTGATTAGCCGAAACATCAGTCCCACCGATTCCGCTGTATGTTCCTTCGGATCCATTCACGGCGGAACTGTGCGAAATCAAATTGCTGATTACGTTGAATTGTCCGGCATTATTCGAACACTTACGCCGGAAACACGTCTGTTTGCCAGAAAACGCGTCCGCGAAATTTGTGAGCAGACTGCAAACATGATGGGTGGACGAGCAGAGCTGATCGTCGAGCCGAGCTACTCTCCGCTGATCAACAATGACCGTATGGTTGATTTGCTTCGTAATGTAGCGTGCGCGCAGTTTGGCTCAGACAAGGTGATCCTGCGGGACGTGCCATCGTTGGGGGTGGAGGATTTTGCGTATTTTGCCGCAGAACGTCCAAGCTGCTTCTTCCATCTGGGTTGCGCGCATCCAGAAGAAAAGCGACGCATCGGACACAACTGTTTCTTTGACATCGATGAGCGATGTATTCCGATCGGGATCGAGTTGTATATTGCCAGCGTCTTGCGCTTTTTACAGCACGGCAGCAGCGACGTAGCCGGTATCGTGTAGTCAATTAGCCAGCTTGCGCCGACGGTCGTGGAGTAGCCGTAACCCGTATTCTCCATGAAGTAGTGACCTGCGTGGACGCCCTGTCGGTCGAAGTCCCATTCCCACGTCACGAATCGAGCGCCCTTTTTGCCGAGCTGCCCAGCCAGCACCACGTCACCGAAATCCGCAAGTACCTTGTAGGTGTTTTCCAGACCAGCGGCCTTCAGCGCGGGTGCGCGTTCAAAGATTTGCATATACTCCTTGACTTGTGCGGCAGTCTGCGTGACCGTCCGAAGCTGCCGATCTACTTCCGGCCCTGTGATATCTGCCGGGCTGAACCGGACGATGCCGTCTCTGTCAACTGAGCAGAGGAGCTTCTCGTTCCAGCTGACATGGATCAGACCGTCTTCCAGCCGCCTTGCATCCAACTCCTTACGCAGGAGCTTCTGTTCTACCTCTTGCAGAAATCTCTCCTTCTGCGGCGTGAGTTCTTCGTTCATATCATACCTCCAATCTTTAGCGCCCTTTTTGAATGCAAAAAGGGCGCTTGTCATTGGTTTGTGAAAACCAACAATCCAGCGCCCATAACTTTGTGAAAGATTTTTCTTCAGTTTTTCCGAAATCTCGCCGCCGTGCTCCTCTGAAAAAGGCACTGCCCCTGAAATTTCGCTTGAATATGGAAAAACAGAGGTTCAAACCCTGTTTGAGCCTCTGCCAACCTCGATTTTATCTATGGAATTATCTAAGAATTTTGAGAATAAAAAATTGCCGAACACGTTGAAATGACTGGCTTTTTCGCCATTTCATCTATAGTGTTCGGCAATCATGGTGCGAGAGATGAGACTTGAACTCACACGACTGTTGCCACACGCCCCTCAAACGTGCCTGTCTACCTATTCCAGCACTCTCGCATACAATTTTCAATTGCTCAGTTATTATACTCAGTTTCGCTGCGTTTGTCAAGCGGTTATTTTTGTTTTGGGTGCATCTTCCCGCACTTTTTTACTTGCGCTTCCGACACACTTCTGATATAATATCATGCGTATGTACGTGAGGAAGGCGGGCGAGACTGGTTTTGCCGAAGTTTTTTGTTCCGCCCGAGGCTGTCTCCGGCGGCTTTCTGACGCTGACGGGCGAAAACGCCGCGCACGCAAAGGTTTTGCGGCTGCGCAGCGGCGACCGCGTCACCGTGTGCGACGGCTCGGGCACCGACTACAGCTGCACGATCAGCGACATTTCGGCCGGGCAGGTCTGCCTCGTCGTCGACGCCCGGACGCCGTCCGCTTCCGAGGCGCCCGTGGCGTGCAGCGTCTATATGGCCTACGCCAAGGCCGACAAGCTCGAACACGTCATCCAGAAGGCCACGGAGCTCGGCGCGTATGAGATCGCCGCGTTCCCCTCTTCGCGCTGCGTGTCGCGCCCGGATGAAAAGTCGCTTGGCAAAAAGCTCGAACGCTGGCAAAAGATCGCCGCTTCCGCGGCGGCGCAGTCCGGACGCGGGCGCATCCCGCAGGTCCTGGCCCTGCCGTCGTTCCGCGCGGCCGTCGAGCGCGCGTGCGCGTGCGATCTGGCGCTGTTTCCGTATGAAAACGAGCGTACCGTCTCGCTGCGCGCAGCCATCGAACGCGCGCCGTTCCGGACCGCGTCCATCATGACCGGGCCTGAGGGCGGCTTTTCGGAAGAAGAGGTCGCACTGGCGCAAACCCATCATATGCAGATCTGCACGCTCGGTCCGCGCATCCTGCGCTGCGAGACCGCGCCGCTGTGCGCGCTCAGCGCCGTTTTGTACGCGGCCGGCGCGCTGGATTGAAGAGATATCGTGATAGAAGGACAAGACATTATGACGAAGAAAACTACTGCTGCAAAGACAGAAGATCAATCTGTTGTGTATAAGGTGCCCGCGGCGTTCGCGCTGATGATCCTGGTGATCTACGGTTTCTGGCGATTGGCCGCGTATTATGCGACGCTCGCGGGCTTTGAGGCGCTCTACGGGCCGGTCGGCACGGCGTTCTACGTGTCGCTGGCGCTGCTGGCGGTGAGCATCGCGGCCGTGTTCGTGTGCAAGAGTTCTCTTGCGCGCACGATCGGCTGCTACGGCGCCGCGGCGTTCGCGCTGCTGGCCGTGTCGCTGCGCATCCTGCGCGTATACTGGACGGGCAACATGATCGTCATCTACCTGCTGCACGCGCTCGTCTACTGCCTGTACATGGTCTGGGAGCTGTACCGCTCCGAGTTCTTCACGTTCTCGCTGGCGACGGCCTCGGCAGGCGTCGTGTTCTTCCTCATTGCCCGCACGAACTACGCCGCCAACCGCATCGGCGGCTGCGTGCTGCTGGCCGTGCTGCTGGCGGCCATCGCGCTCGTTACATATCTGTGCGCGAAAAACCGCGGCAAGCTCCCGCTCGGCGGCAAGCTCATCCGCCTGTTCCCGTCGAGCTTCAATCCGCTGCTGTTCTACTTCATCTGCGGCCTGTGGGCCGTGATGCTGGCCGCCTGCATGATCTTCGGTCAGGGCTTCGCGTTCTACGCGATGTTCGCGGCCATCGCGCTGGAGCTCATCGGCGCGGTGTATTACACGTTCCAGCTGAAGTGATTTCCGCATACCGTCACCTTCCGCTCCGTAGACTGGAGTGGAAGGTGATTTTTTGTTCTCCGGACGGCTGATCTTGAAACATACGCTGCTGCTGACGGCCGCGTCCGTGCTGCTGCGGCTGATGGGCATGGCGTTCCAGGTGTATCTCGCCGCGCGCATCGGCGCGGGCGGCGTGGGCATGGTGCAGCTGGTCCTGTCCGTCGTGACGTTCGCGCTGACGCTGGGGCTTGCGGGCGCGCGCGTCGCAGCGATGAGCCTGTGCGCTTCGGCACACGGCGCGCATGACCGCGCGGGCGTCTGCCGCGCGCTGGACGCCTGCCTCGGCTACGTGCTTGTGACGAGTCTCGCGGCTGCGGCGGCGCTGTTTTTCCTTGCGCCGGTCCTGTCCGTGCGCGTGCTGCACGAGCCGCAGGCCGTGCAGAGTCTGCGCCTCGGCGCAGGACTGCTGCCGGTCAGCTGCGTGAGTCTCGTGCTCGGCGGGTATTTTACCGCGACCGGGCAGGTCGTCCGTCTCACGGTCATCGATGCGTGTGAGCGCGTGGTCTGTCTCGGGCTGACGGTCCTTCTTTTGCAGCTGTGCGGCCGGGATGCGATCGGCGCGGGCTTCGCGCTCATCGGCGGGGATCTGCTCGCGTGCAGCGCGGCGACGGCGGTGCTGTACGCATTTTCCCGGCGCGGCCGGATGCGGGATGCGCGCGAAGGCGCGTCCTGCGCCGCCCGGGTGCGGAAGCTCGCCGTGCCGCTGGCGCTCAGCGACGCGCTGCGCGCGGCGCTGCGTGTGACCGAGCAGTTTCTCATCCCGTGGGGCCTTATGCGTTCCGGGCTCGGCGAGCAGGCGGCGATGGCCGCCTACGGCACGGTCATGGGCATGGTCTTCCCGGCGCTCATGTTCCCGGCGGCGCTTTTATATGCGCTCATCGATCTTCTGATCCCGGAGCTTGCCGCGTGCCGCGCGCAGGACCGGCGCGCGCGCCTGGCTTCCGTCACGGAGCAGTGTCTGCGCGCGGGTCTTCTGTTCGGGAGCTTCACGGCGGGGCTTCTGTTCACGCTGGCTCCGGAGCTGGCGCAGCTGCTGTTTAAGAGCGCCGAAGCCGGGCGGCTTCTGCGCGTGTTCGCGCCGATGGCGCTGATGCTCTACATGGACGCGCTGGTCGACGGGATGCTCAAGGGCCTGTCCGAACAGGCGGCGACCGCGCGCTATAACACGCTCACGTCCGCGCTGGACGTCGTTCTGCTGCTCGTTTTCCTGCCGAAATGCGGCATGAAGGGCTATATTTTTGTATTTTTTGCGGCGCACGCCGTCAATTTTGCACTGAGCCTGCGGCGGCTCGTCTTGTCCGGCGGCTGCCGTCCGGGGCCGGCTCCGCTGCTGCGCACGGCGCTCTGCGCGGCGGCAGGCTGCGCGGGCGCATTGCTTCTGCCCGTTCCGGAGGCCGCGGCGGCGGCCGTCACGCTGCGCGCGGCGGTATTTCTCGCCGTATGGACGCTGTCGGCGCTCGTGACCGGCACGCTGGAGGCGTGTCTGCCTCCGAGCCTCCGCACGGCTGCGCGTGTGCGTTGACAAGCGCGAAAAAGCGGCTTATAATCATGGAAAACGAGAAAAAAGGACGTGTTTTTCCATGATCGCATTCCGAAACGACTACTCCGAGGCCGTTCATCCGCAGGTGCTGGCCGCCATCGCGCAGCACGGGCTGACGAACGCCGCCGGGTACTCCACCGATCCGTACTGCGCGGCCGCCGCCGATACCGTGCGCGAAATTTTCGCGTGCCCGGAGGCGGATGTCCACTTCCTCGTCGGCGGCACGATCGCCAACACGACCGTCATCGCCGCGGCGCTTCGGCCGTGGGAGGGCGTGATCGCCGCGTCGACGGGCCATATCAACGTCCACGAGACGGGCGCGATCGAATCTGCGGGCCACAAGGTCTGCGCCATCGACGCGCCCGACGGCAAGCTGACGCCCGAACTCGTGCGCAGCGTCATGCACGCGCATGACGACGGACAGAACGAACACGTCGTCGCGCCGCGGATGGTCTATATCTCCGACGCGACGGAGCTCGGCACGATCTATACGAAGCGGGAGCTTGCCGCGCTGCACGACGTGTGCCGGGACTTCGATCTCTACCTGTTCCTCGACGGCGCACGGCTGCCCGCGGCGCTGGTCGCGGAGGGAAACGACCTCGCGCCCGAAGATCTTGCGCAATACTGCGACGTATTTTACTGCGGCGGCACGAAAAACGGGCTGCTGTTCGGCGAAGCCGTCGTCATCACGAACGACCGGCTCAAGCCGCACTTCCGCAACATGATCAAGCAGCGCGGCGGGATGTTCGCCAAGGGGTATCTGTTCGGGCTGCAATTTTCGGCGTACTTCAAAGACGGGCTGTGGCTGCAAATGGCGCGCCACGCGGTCGCGGCTGCGCAGCGCATCAAGACCGCCGCGCTTGAAAAAGGCTATACGCTCCAGGCCGATTCGCCGACGAACCAGATCTTCCTCGTCACGGACGACGAGAAGGCCGCGCAGCTGCGCGAACGCTTCGTCTTCGAGTCCTTCGGCCGCATCGACGATCATCATGAGGCCGCGCGCTTCGTCACCTCTTGGGCCACGCCCGACGCGGACGTCGACGCGCTGATCGACGCGCTGTGACGGCCCCTGTCGTTCATCCCATCGCGCCGGTGTGGGACGCGCAGTCGCGCGTGCTGATCCTCGGCTCGTTTCCGTCAGTCCGGTCGCGCGAGGCGATGTTTTTCTACGGCCATCCGCAAAACCGCTTCTGGAAGGTCTTATCCGCCGTGCTCGGCTGCGAATGCCCCGGAACGGTCGCGGAAAAGCGCGCGATGCTGCTGCGCCATCACGTCGCGCTGTGGGACGTGATCGCCAGCTGTGAAATCACCGGTTCGAGCGACAGCTCGATCAAAAACGCCGTCCCGACCGATCTTTCGCCCATTCTCGCAGGCGCGGATATCCGCGCCGTGTTCTGCAACGGCCGCACGGCGTACACGCTCTACGGCCGCTTTCAGGCAAAAACGACCGGCCGCGCGGCCGTCTGTCTGCCGTCGACCAGCCCGGCAAACGCCGCGTGGAGTTTCGACCGGCTGACCGATGCGTGGCGCGCCGTCGGCGAGGCGCTGTAAGCGCTTTTTTTGCGCGGCGGCTTGACAGCGCGCGTCCGCGCACGTAGAATAAACCTACAAAAACTATATGTAATCGAGGGTCCTATGCTCAATCAATTTTCAAGAACGCAGCTGCTCCTTGGCACCGAGGCCATGGAAAAGCTCAAACGCGCGCACGTGGCCGTGTTCGGCATCGGCGGCGTGGGCGGCTATGTGTGCGAAGCGCTCGCGCGCAGCGGCGTCGGCGCGTTCGATCTTGTCGACGACGACAAGGTCTGCCTGACCAATATCAACCGCCAGATCATCGCCACGCGCAAGACCGTCGGCAAATACAAGGTCGAGGTCATGCGCGAGCGCATTCTGGACATCAATCCCGACTGCGACGTGCGCGTACACCAGTGCTTTTACCTGCCCGAGACGGCAGATCAGTTCGATTTTTCGCAGTACGACTACGTCGTCGACGCCGTCGACACCGTGACGGCCAAGGTCACACTGGTGCTTGAGGCGCAGAAGGCCGGCGTGAAGATCATCAGCTGCATGGGTGCCGGCAACAAGCTCGATCCCACGCGCTTCCGCGTGGCCGATATTTACAAAACGAGCGGCTGTCCGCTCGCGCGCGTGATGCGCACGGCGCTCAGAAAGCGCGGCGTCAAAAAGCTCAAGGTCGTCTACTCCGACGAAATTCCCACGCGCCCCATCGAGGATATGTCCATCAGCTGCCGCAGCCACTGCATCTGCCCGCCGGGCGCGAAGCACAAATGTACCGAACGGCGCGACATCCCCGGCAGCACGGCGTTCGTGCCGTCGGTCGCCGGGCTCATCATCGCGGGCGAGGTCGTCAAGGATCTGGCAAAGGCATGAGAAAGACGTATATCGCCACGGTCCCGAACCACATCGGCGCGTTTCTCGCCGCCAGCCGCCTGTTTGCGGAGCTCGGCGTCAATATCACGCGCGTGAGCTATAACAAGGCCGTGGATCTGCACACGATCTTCATCGAAGCCGAGGGAACCGCGGCGCAGCTGGAACAGGCCGGGGAAAAACTCGCGGCCATCGGCTATCTGCGCGCGGACGAGGCGGAAAAGCGCGTCGCGCTGCTCGAATTCCGCCTGCCCGACGTGCCCGGCAGCGTCACGAACGTCCTCGCGCTCATCGAGCGCTTCCGCTTTAACCTCTCGTATCTCAGCTCGCAGGCGGACGGCTCCGGATATCAGGCATTCCGCATGGGCCTGTTTGTCGAGGACGACGCGAAGCTCGGCGACTTTCTGCGCGAGGCCGGGCGGCTGTGCCCGGTGCGCGTCGTGGAATACGACCGCACGGAGACGAGCTTCGACAACAGCATTTTCTACGATTCGTTCGTCTCCGGTCTGTGCCGGACGATGCAGCTGCCCGCCGCCGCGCGGCAGCCGCTGCTGATCGACGCGAATCTCGCCATGCAGACGCTGAGCGGGCGCGGACTGCCGCCCTTCCGCACATTCGACGCCATCAGCCGCTTCGCCGATCTGCTGGCAAAGAGCCGCGGCACAGGCTTTTTGCCGCGCATCACGCAGACGCAGCTGACCGATCAGACCGCGCTCACGCTCATCGAGCCGCCGTGCGGCTCGAATACGGCGGTTTTGCAGTGCGGCGAGGCGCTGCTCTTCTTCGACAGCGGCTACGCCTGCTATCGGACGGAGATGCTTGCGCTGCTGCGGCAGCGCATCCCGGACTATGACGCGCGGAAAAAGACGCTCTTCCTCACGCACGCCGACGTCGACCACGGCGGGCTGCTGCCGGTGTTCGGCGAGATCCTGCTCAGTGCAAAAAGCGCCGAATGCATTCGTCTGGAATCGACGGGCGCAGACGGCTTCCGCGAACAAAATCCCCTGCACCGGCCGTATATCCGCATCTGCAAGACGCTGACAGGCTATCAGCTGCCGTCGCTTGCGCGCCTGCACGCGCGCTGGGGCGATCTTACGCCCCTACAGGAGCCGCTGAAGGACGTCGGCACGTTCGCGTTCGGCGATCTGCGCTTCCGCGTCTATGAGGGTGCGGGCGGCCATCTGCCGGGCGAGCTGCTGCTGCTCGATTTTGACCACCGCATCGCCTTCACCGGCGACGTCTATGTGAACATCCACGGCATGACCGAGGCCCAGAGCACGTACAACCGCTACGCGCCGATCCTCATGACCTCGGTCGACACCGACCCGCAGCTGTGCGCAGCGGAGCGTCAGGCGTTCTTCGCGCTGCTCACGCCGGGGACGTGGCGCATTTTCGGCGCGCACGGCGCGTGCAAAACGATGACTGTCTGAACCGAAAGGAACCGAACAATATGAAACTCATGATCGCATCCGATATTCACGGCGCGGCCGGCTATTGCCGGCAGCTGCTGGACGCATTTGACCGCGAGGGCGCGGAGCGGCTTCTGCTGCTGGGCGATATCCTCTACCACGGCCCGCGCAACGATCTGCCCGAGAACTATGCCCCCAAGCAGGTGCTGGCCATGCTCAACGAACGGCGCGAACGGCTGTTCTGCGTGCGCGGCAACTGCGACACCGAGGTCGACCAGATGGTGCTGACGTTCCCCATTCTGGCCGATTACGCGGTCTTCCCGGTTGGAAACCGCCTCGTTTACGCGACGCACGGCCATGTCTTCAACACGGCGCATCTGCCGCCCCTGTGCCCGGGCGACATTCTGCTGCACGGGCACACGCACGTGCCCGCGTGGGAAGCGTTCGGCGCGGACAATCTCTATCTGAACCCCGGCTCGGTGTCGATCCCGAAAAACGGCTCCGCGCGCGGCTATATGACGCTGGAGGGCGGCGTTTTCACGTGGAAAACGCTGGCCGGCGAGGGATACCATACCGTGCGCGTCTGACACGCCGCAGGTCCATATTATAAAAAGAAGGTACAGCCCGATGGCTGTACCTTTTTGCATGGGTCTTCCAGATTTGCGTAGGGGCCGATGCCCACATCGGCCCGAAGGGAACCATCGGATTCGCCGCAGGGTTCCGCGTTTCGGACGTGCCTTCTGCCGGGCCGATGTGGGCATCGGCCCCTACACCTTCCCGGAAGGATTCACACAAAAAGCCAAAATGCAGACTTGGTCTGCATTTTGGAAAGGAAGAAACGGCATTAGAGGATAAGAAGCATCGCTTTGCGATGATTCGTTCCGTCAAAGCCGTTTCTGATGCTATCCTCTGAAGCCGATGGCGCGGGAGATCGCCTCCGCCGCCGCGCAGACCAGACGGATGGCGTGCAGGAATTCGTCGGACTGCACCTGACGGAACATTCCGACGCAGCCGATGGCATAGCGCACTTCGCCGTTTACGTCGCAGATCGGCGCGGAAACCGACCGCAGGCCGATCTTATATTCCCCATTCTCCACGGCATAGCCCTGCTCGCGGATGCGCTGAAGCTCGGGCGCGAACTGCTCCGGAGTGGTGAGCGTGTGCGGCGTGTACGCCTTAAGCTCCGTGTGCGTCAGGATGCGGCGGCACTCGGCCTGCGAGCTGTTGGCCAGGAAGAGCTTGCCCTGCGACGTGCAGTGCACGGGCAGCCGCGCGCCGACCTCCGACACCACGCGCAGACTCGCGCGCGACTCCTCCTCCGCCAGCGTCACGACCGAAGCGCGGTCGAACACCGACAGAAACACGCTCTCGCCGAGCTCCTGACAGATGGCCTGCATATGCGGCCGGGCGATCGTGCCGATGTCCCAGGAGTTGGACACCGCGCAGCCGTATTCAAACAGGCGGATGCCGAGCCAATAGCGGCCGTTGGCCGTCTGCTCGACAAGACCGGACTCGCGCATCGTCGACAGCAGCCCGTGGATGGTGCTTTTCGGCCAGCCGGTCTTCTGATACAGCTCGGTCAGCGTCGCGGGCTGCGCGTTTTCCGTCAGCAGATCCAGCAGACGGATGGCTTTGGCTACGGAATGAATGGTTTTCCCTTCGGTTTCGGTCATGGTGCGTCGTCCTCCTTTTGCGTTTACTATAGCACGGGGAAGCGCGTTCCGCAATAGGGCACGTTCGGCATGAGCGAATTCTGTTTGCAATTCACTCCGCAGCGGATTTCAGCAAATTGACCGGAGAAGGTTGCAATTTCCATCAAAATATTGTATACTAATAACAAACGGTAACGAAGAAGGAGGCATTGCGTATGGATCAGCGAACTCTGATGCAGGACGAGATGTTTGCGCGCCCGCCGTCAGGCGCAGAACGTGCGCTTTTTTTCGACGAGCTGCTGGCCCAACATTCTGTTTCCGCGCTGCAGCTGGCCTTGCAGCGCGCGGATCTGACGCTGCAAGGCGAACTGCACGCCGTTGCACTGGCTTCGCTCCCGCGGCCGCTCGAAGCGCTGCAAACGCGCGCGGCCTGGTTTGAGACGCAGTGCGCCCCGGCCGTCTTTTGTCTGCTGCACGGCAGCACGGCGGTGCTGCTCGTCAGCGGTGACGAGACCGCCGCGCTCATGGCGCGGATGTCCGCCGGTGCGCGGCAGCTGCGCACGCAGTTGCAGGCGCTCGACTGCGAGGCGCCGGTCGGCATCGGCGGATGCCATCCGGGGCTTGAGGGACTGCTGCTGTCGTGCCGGGAGGCGCGGCACGCGCGCGGCTACGCCTTTTCGACCGGCGATACCATCCTCTTTGACCCGGAGCTGCGCCGCGCAGCCGGGACGCTGCGCACGGACGACTGCCCCACAGCCGAGGCCATCGACAGCGCGCTGCAATCGGGCAGCGAAAGCCGCGTGATCGCGCTGACCGCCGCGCTGTTCTCCTGTATGCGGCACAAGCGCGTACACGTGGACGAGTGCAGCCGCGTGCTCGGCCAGCTGTACACGCGCATCCTCGCGCGGCTCTCGCCCGAAGAGCGTCAGCGCGCGCCGCACGTCCTGCTTCCGGAACAGGATGCGTCTTTGGAAGAGGTGCAGGTGTCGTTTGAACGGCTGGAGGGATATCTGCTGCAAACGCAGGCGCAGCTCAACGATACGCCCGCGGCGCGCTGCGGACGGATGGCAACGGAATATCTCGCCGCGCACTATATGAACAGCGATCTCAAGCTCCCGGAGCTTTTGCAGCATCTGGGCGTCAGCCGCAGCTATTTTTCCACCGCCTTCAAGCAGAAGACCGGCCAGTCCTTCGTCGAGTATCTGACCGCGCTGCGCATGGAAAAGGCCAAGGCGTATCTGCGCGAGACGGGCCTGTGCACGTATGAGATCGCCGAGCGCGTGGGCTTCGCCGATCCGCACTACTTTTCGCTCACCTTCCGCCGCAGGACCGGCATGACGCCGAAGCAGTACCGCGAGGCGGAAGCCGGCACCGTGTAAACGCCTGAAATCAGTGCAAAACCCCCGGCTGCGATGCAGCCGGGGGTTTTCTGGCATTTGCTTAGCCTCTCGTTTCCTGCGAGATGGCGCGGATGGCGTTGAGCGCGAAGCCGTGCTCCTCGAGCGTGATGACGCTGCCGCAGTACGGGCACTTGGCGCTGGCGTTGATCTCCACGGGCGCGCCGCAGTTCGGGCAGTTGACGGTCTGCATATTGCCGCCGCCCTGCTCGGTCTTCTGGCCGGTCGGACGGACAAGATCCCACTCGTAGACCATGAACTTTTCCTTGTCCCGGCTACCCGAGATGAGTTTGCCGGTCTTGTCGTCGAGCGTGTAATCGACGATGCGCGTCTTCAGGCGCGCGACGATCACGTCGTTGCCGTTCTCCTGGCAGAAGCCGCGCAGCTCCGTGCCGAGCACCGCGATGCGCTCGATATAGTTCGTCTGACCCTGCTGCTTCTTGCGCGCGATCTGGTTCTCCATCTGCGTGAAGAAGACGTCGGTGCAGTGCGGACGGATGGGCGAAATGTCCTTCTTCTGCCAGCAATCCTGCATCTGCACATACAGATTCGACAGCTTCGCGGTCAATTCGTTGGCGTCAAAGTTTTCATCGAGCTTCGTATAGTCCGCGATGGGCTGCAATTTGCGGTTGGCCGCCGTGTTCCAGCTGACGGAGCCGCTCTTGCCCTTCTTCTTCGACTTACCGTCGAAGATGGCAAACGCCACGACCAGAATGAAGATGATGACGATCGTCGCCGGGCCGAGTTCGCCGTCGCCCGAGGAGCTGTAGTCGGAATCATAGGAATCGCTGCCCCAATCGGACGAACCCCAGTCCGAATCCGAGGAGCTGCCCCAGTCGGAGTCACCGGAAAAATCGCCGAAATCTGCACCGGCCGGCAAAATGGCCGTCAGCGCGAGCAGGATGCACAGCAGCGCAGCAAACAGCCGCCGCCTGAGCTTGTTGGACATGAAATGCGTCCTCCTTTTTCTCTTTCTATTTTCATTATATCATCTATCCTATGCGCAAGGCAAGCATAATGAGACAAAAATACGCCCGGCGGGTATCCCGCCGGGCGTACTTTGTGTTCGCGTTATTCCGAAAGGAGGATGCGGTCGTTATCGAGCGCCTTGCCCGCGCGCTCCTTGAACTGCGCAAGCAGATCGCTCACGTCCATGTGCGCGCGCGCCTCGCCCGAGACGTCGAGGACGATCCTGCCCGCGTCCATCATGAGCGTGCGGTTTCCAAGCGTCAGCGCCTGGCGCATATTGTGCGTGACCATGAGGCAGGTGAGCTTTCGCTCGGATGTGATGCGCGTGGTGAGCGCGAGGACCTTTTCCGCCGCGCCGGGATCGAGCGCAGCCGTATGCTCGTCAAGCAGCAGCAGCTTCGGCTTTGCGACCGTCGCCATCAGAAGCGTCAGCGCCTGCCGCTGACCGCCCGACAGCAGCCCCACCGGCTGGCGCAGCCGGTCTTCGAGTCCCATATCGAGCTCGCGCAGCTGCGCGCGGAAGACTTCGCGGTCCTGCTTCGTCATATGCGACAGCCAGCCGCCGTGACCGGCGGCGAGCGCCAGATTTTCCTCGATCGTCATGCCCGGCGCGCTGCCGCGCATCGGATCCTGAAACAGGCGGCCGATCGCCTTCGCGCGCCGAAACTCCGGTTCAAACGTCACGTCCCGGCCGTCCAGCACGATCTTTCCGCTGTCGGTCAGGAAACTGCCGCAGATCGCGCCGAACAGCGTCGATTTGCCCGCGCCGTTCGCGCCGATGATGGTGATGAAGTCGCCGTCCGGCACGCTGAGCGACAGCTCGTGCAGCGCGCGCTTTTCATTGACGGTGCCGGGATTGAAGGTCTTGCTGATCTTTTGCAGCTCCAGCATTTTATCTGCCTCCCTTTCCCGCCATGCGGCGCCTGATCGTGGGCCACTGCGATTTGAGATACGGCACGGAGATCGCCAGCACGACGATGACCGCCGAGACGAATTTCAGCATGAACGCGGGCATATCCAGCCGCAGCGCGACGGTGTAGACCAGGCGGAAAACGATCGCGCCGAGCACCGCGCCGACCGCGCGCAGGAAAATGCCGCCCCTGCCGAGGATCGTGCCGCCGATGAGCAGCGACGCGAGCGCGATGGTGACCATGCCCTGCCCGATGTTGATATCCGCGGCCTTCTGATACTGCGCAAGCAGGCATCCGGACAGCGCCGTAAAGCTGCCCGCGACGCACAGGCCGATGGTCGTGGTCATGACGGGGTTGACGGACGACGAGCGCACCATGTCGGGGTTATTGCCCGTGGCGCGGATGGCAAGACCCAGCCGCGTGCGCAGAAACAGCGTCAGAAACGCGACGATCAGCGCCACGGCGATGAGCGCCGTGAGGAGCTTATGCTGTCCGGCGAGCGCGGAATCCGCCAGCGCGGTCTTCATCATGGTAAAGACCGTGTCGGCCTTGTTGAGACTCAGCAGCGACGCGCCGCCCATGATGGCGATGTTGACCGAATACAGCGCCGTATTGACGATGATACCGGCAAGCAGGCTGTTGACGCCCATGCGCGTCTGCAAAACGGACACGACAAGCCCCGACACAAGCCCGGAGGCCATCGCCGCGAAGATCGCAAGGATCGGATGACCGGCCATTGCCGTCACCGCGCCGACGACCGCGCCGAGCGTGAAGCAGCCGTCGGTCGACAGATCACACACGTTCAGCATCGTATAGCTGAGATACAACGCCAGCACCGTGATGGAGCAGATCAGGCCCAGCTCCAGCGCGGTCTGTACCAGACCCAGCACGTTCGATAATTCCATGACAGTTCCTCTTTCTGTTTTTTACCGGGCAAAAGCCCTCCCGCACGGGAAGGCTCTGCCGACTGAATGTTTTTGAATCAGGAGAAGCTCTCTGCCGTCGTCAGGGTGTTGATCTTCGTGCAGTAGGGCGCGAACGCCTGGCTGATGGCATCGAAGTCAAGGCCCAGCGCCTCGCAGGTCTCGGTGTTGATGGTCGCGGTGCCGTTGTCAAAGGTCTTGACGGCGGTCGCGGCAGGATCCTTGCCGTTCAGCAGAATGTCGGCGATCATGTCGGCCGTCTCGCGGCCGAGGTTCGCGTAATCGACGCCGTAGCCGAGGAACGCGCCGTTGAGTGCGAAGGAATCCGCGCCGGTGTACTGCGGGATACCGGCCTCGATGAACGTCTCATAGATGGCGAGCTCCGCTTTCATGATGGAGTTGTCGGTCGGGGTGAAGACTGCGTCGACGCCGTCGGCGACCATCGCCTGTGCGGCCAGCATGACCTCATCCGCGGTCGAGCCGGTGTGCTCGACGACCTCGATGCCCTTGCCCTCGAGATATTCCTTCGCGCCGGCGATCGCCGCGGTCGAGGAATCCTGTCCTGCGTCGTACAGCAGGCCGATCTTCTTCGCGTCGGGATTCTGGGCGAAGATGAGGTTCATGACGGATGCGGTGTCGAGATAGTCGGACGTGCCGGTGACGTTGCTGCCCGGGGCCTCGAGACTCTCGACAAGACCGGCGCCGATGGGATCGGAGACGGCGGCGAAGACGACAGGCGTCCTGCTGTCTTCCGTGGCGGTCTGCATCCGCATGGCGACCGGCGTCGCCACGCCGACCATCAGATCGACGTTTTCGGCCTGGAAGTTCGCAATGATCTGCTCCATGATGGATGCGTCGGCGTTGCAGTTGTCATACTCGATCTGGAACGTCACGCCCTTTTCCGTGCCGATCTCTTCGAGCCGGGCCTGGATGTTCTCCACGATCTGGTTGAGCGAAGCGTCGTCAACGTAGTTGCAGATACCGACCGTAAAGGTCTTGCCCGTCTCGGGCACCTGGCCGAAGGCCTCGTCCATCTGCGTGCCGGGTTCCGGCATCGTGGCCTCGTCCGCAGTCACGTTTGCGGGCGTATCGGCCGCGGGAGACTTCGGCGCGCACGCGCACAGCGTGAAGAGCATGGCCAGCAGCAGCGCTGCGGCGGTGATGACCTTAAAAATGTTCTTTTTCATGATGTTTTCCTCCATATTTGAAATTGTTTCGGGCGGCGGATGGAGGGGCCGATGCCAACGGCCGAATTTGAAGTGCATAAAAAAACAGCCCCTTATCCCACACATGGGACAAGAGCTGCACTCCTGCGATACCACCCAAATTGACGCTTGCGCGTCCACTCGCTCATGCGTACCATCATACGCACCCCGATGGATAACGGGTGGGTGCCCGTCGGCTCCTACTGAAAAGCTGTGCTTTCGTTCAGGCCGCCCTCAAAAGTCCATTCCCCTCTCGCCGTTCCGCTGTACTCGCACCGCCGACAGCTCTCTGTACTCGCAGCTTTTAGAGGGTACTCTTCTTTCTCAAAGGTTTGCTTGCTGTTGAGTTGTTGGCGCTATTATAGCGCCGCGCCCCGCGCTTGTCAATAGGAATTTTCAATTTAAATGGAGAAAGTTTTTTGCGTGCCAGAAGGTCTGGTTTTTGGAAAATCTTCCGGGATGGTGTAGGGGCCGATGCCCACATCGGCCCGCCTGAGAACCATCGAATTTGCCGAAGGGTTTCGCGTTTCGGATGTGCATTCTGCCGGGCCGATGTGGGCATCGGCCCCTACGCAAATTTGGAGGACCTATGCAAAATCATCCTACCCGACAAATTTTGAACGCAAATATGGCCGCCGAAAGCACGGGCCGGCAGAGTCGCCGGCCCCTACACCTCCACGGAAGGTCTTCCCAAAGCCCAAACCGCAAACCAGCGAAGCGTTTGCGGTTCGGAAAGAAAAAACGACTTTAGAGAATCAGCGCCTGCACACGCGACTCCGGCGCGGCGCTCACAGCTCCTGATAGACCGCCCGCGCGCCGCCGGTATACTTCGGGCGCGTGCGCGCGCAGAGGATGTTGGCCTCGCCGATCTTTTTGAGCGACAGCCGCACCGGGATCGCCACGCGGCGCAGATGCATCCCGATGAGCGTACCGCCGATGTCGATGCCCGCGTCGGCCACGATGGACTCGACGAGCACGGGATCGGCAAAATTCTGCCACGCGGTCATGGCCATCGAGCCGCCCGCGTGCAGCTGCGGGATGGCGTTGACGATCTCAAAGTCATGCGCCTCGGCCACGGCGCGCTCGACGACGAGCGCGCGGTTGAGGTGTTCGCAGCACTGCACGGCAAGCGCGATGCCCTGCGCCTGCAAAACGGGATAGATCCCCGCGAACGCGGCCTGCGCTGCCTCGAGGCTCGAACCCTTTCCGATGCGCGCGCCGACCATCTCGCTCGACGAGCAGCCGACGACGAAGATCTTCCCGGGCCGCAGCTTTGCGGCCTCCAGCAGCTCGGTCACGGCCTGTCTTGCCTGTGCAGTGATCTCTTCATACATAAAACTCATTCACCCTTCCAGAATGCTTTGTGGATCTCGGGGACCTTCGCCAGCGCGGTGTACAGCAGCACCGACAGAACAATGCCGACGGCCGCCTGCACGAGGTTGTTGGGGATGGACGCCGCCGCGGCCAGACCCTTTCCGAGGATCGTCGCCTTATAGGCGAAGTAACCGGCCACCATCACAGCCTCGGACGGCAGCTCACACACGGCCAGACGCCAGAACGGGATCTTTTCGCCCTTTTTGAGCATCGGCCGCACCATCAGCGCCGCCAGCAGCGCCACGAGGCCCTTGATGACGAACGTGCCGGGGACATAGTGGCCGTAGCCGGCCAGAAGATCCGCAAGGCCGCTGCCGATCCCGGCGGCAAAGAAGCCGTACCACGGCCCGAGCACCAGCCCTGCCAGCAGGCACATCCCTTCGCCGATGTTGGTATACCCGGCGACGGTCGGGAACTGGATGAGCATCGTCGCCACGCAGCACATGGCCGCGAACATGGCGCTGAGGCAGAGCTTGCGGATCGTTTCATTCTTTTTCATGGGAGCACCCTCCTGTGTTCATTCGGATGCCCTGATTATAGCCGATTCTGGTCATATGAAAAGACGCAAAAACGGTTATTTTTTTAATACCAACCGGAGGCGGTCAGGAAAGCAGGAGCTGCTCGAGCAGTTTGCTGCGGATGGTGTTGTACAGCGAGCGCGCCGTCTTCACGTCGTTGTAATACACCCATTCGTTGAGCTTGAGCTGGTTGTCGATGTGACGGAAGGTATAGCTGTTGCTCTGCTTGTCGACGCTCAGGCTCGTTTTTCCGGTCGACATATCGCACACGCACTGCCGCGTGCGCGTGAGCGTCAGCGTATCGCCGCTCACCGTGAACGTGCCTTCCTCATAGATCATCAGGGAAAGCGCGCCTCTGGGCGTGGTGACGACCACCGCGCAGGTGTAGCTGCTGCCGACGAAGCGGTAGATCTCCGTAAAGCGGCCGTTCGACGTGTCGTTCGCGCCGCTCCAGACGCCCTGGACCTCGGTGATGCCGATGGATTCGCGCAGCGTCTGACTGCTGCCCTTCACCGGCGTGGAAAGCGCGCGATAGGAGATGAGCGCCACGTCGCCGCGCGTGAAGACCGTCGTTGAAGCGTTGTAGCGGCCGTCGGTCAGGCCGATCTGGTCAGAAAGCTCCCACGCGGCGTTCCATTCAAAGTCCGTCCCGCTCACATAGCCGAGCGCGCGCAGCACAAACGTCAGATACTGCGCCGCCGTCACCGGCGCGTCACCGCCGTAGGTCGTCATGCCCGTGCCGGCCGTCAGGCCGTTGTTATAGGCGTAGCCGACATAGGACTGCGCCCACGAGGCCACGTCGGTAAAGGGCGTGCGCCACGTCGTCGCAGTCGCCTCGCTCTCCTTGCCGAGCAGACGCACGAGCATCGTCACGGCCTCGTGCCGCGTCGGCGCGCGGTCAAGCTCAAAAATCGGCGTACCGTCCTTGTTTTCGCCCGTACCGCCGAACAGCTCCAGCGTGTACAACGCGTCGGCGGCCTGCTGCTGTTCGCTGCCCGCGGCCATCGCGGCCGGCGCGAGCGAAAGCGTCAGCACCAGCGCCAGAACCAGCGTCAGGATCCTCTTTTTCATGATATTTCCCTCTTTTCATTGTCTGTTGGATGCATAACACCGCGGTTCGACCGTGCGGCTGTTATCCACTTTTACCATATTCAGCATACCAGTTTACAAGGCAAAATGCAAGCAGATCATGGGAATTTTGTTCTATCCTCGCTGCGTAAAAAACGCCCGCGCAGCGTTTTCTGTGTTTATAACGATACACGTTTGCGCACGGATAAGAAAAGGAGCAAGGCCCGAGCCTTGCTCCTTTGGGTTTACTGATACATATTCACAGCCTTGTAGTATTTTACAAAGTCGGAATCAGCCGTATTAAATGTGGATGTGTAGCTGGAAAGATTACCAGATGGGTTAACGGCACATTCTGTAAGATCGCTATATACTTCATACAGGTCTTTCAGGGCATCATAGGCATCAGCATATTCTTCCGGGGGATTTTTAAGCTCTTTCATCAAGCTGGCCACCAAGTCCTGATTTGTCCGTATATCAGAGATTTTTGATGTGAATGCGCTATCACTGAACAGATTTGAAAGCGAATCGTTGAAATCATCGTAGAAAGAACCGCTCCCATTGCTCTTACGGGTATACTTGTCGGTTGCGTAATCTTTTTCCTCGTAAATTGTGTTATACCAAACATCATGAATCAGGCCGCCGGCAGATTCCGCGTTAACAGCCCCCAGATACATGGATGAGACACATAAATCAAAATTCCTGGCATAGTCGGCCGCAGCCTTTTCTGCCTGGTTTCTTTTTGAAACCGATGTACCAATAAGAATGACTGCGATTACAGCTATTACCGCAACTGCAACCCCGACTATTTTTCTGACTTTATTTTTGTCAACAGGCATGGAGACTTTTGTGATTTCAACCTTCTGCGGCTCTGCCGCATGATCGACCACGTCTATGGGGCAGCCGCAATTGGGGCAGCTAGCAGCTCCCTCCGGAATTTCACATCCACATTCCGGGCACTTTACCGGCTCAGGTTGAACGTCTGGAATCAGCGGATTTCCGCAATTTGGGCACGCTTTTGCTTTGTCACTAACCTGTTTTCCACAATATTTGCATTCAATAAGCGCCATTTTCTTTCACCTTTCCATCTTTATTTATGTTACGGTGCAGAGGCTTTACAAATCACGCTTTCCTCTTTTGTATGTCACAATTGGAGGATAGGCGTATGTCGCAACAGATTCGATGTATGTCGTAACTAAAAAATTATTGGTTGCAGAAATTCGTTGTTTCCACGGAAATCAGACTGTTTTTTCGAAAAAGTCCGATTATTCCTGATCCCAGTTGTGCCACACGTTCTGGACGTCGTCGTCCTCTTCGAACAGGTCGAGCATTTTTTCCATGTTGTCGCGGTCTTCCTGCTTTTCGAGCTTCTGGTACGTCTGCGGGACCATCTCGATCTGCGCGGAATCGAACTTGTAGCCCTTTTCCTCCAGCACCTTGGCGACGGTGTTGATGTCGTCGGGGTCGGTATAGACGGTGAAGCAGCCGTCTTCGGGCTGGAAATCGGCCGCGCCCGCGTCGAGCGCGTCCATCATGACGGCATCCTCGTCGAGCTCCTCGTCCTCGTTGTCGATGACGATGACGCCCTTGCGGTCGAACGACCAGCTGACGCAGCCGTTGGTGCCGAGGCTGCCGCCGTATTTGTCAAAGTGGTGGCGGACGCTGCCCGCAGTGCGGTTGCGGTTGTCGGTCATCGTCTCGACGATGACGGCGACGCCGCAGGGGCCGTGGCCCTCGTAGGTGATGGTCTCATAGTTGTCGCCGCTTCCGGACGCCGCTGCTTTTTCCAGCACGCGCTTGATGTTGTCGTTCGGCATGTTGGCGGCCTTGGCCTTGGTGATGACGGTCGCCAGGCGGGAGTTATACGCGGGGTCGGCGATGCCGCCGCCCTCCTTGACGGCCACGATCATTTCCTTGGAAATTTTCGTGAAGGCTGCCGCGCGCTTGGCGTCCTGCGCGCCCTTGGTTTTCTGAATGTTATGCCACTTGGAATGTCCGGACATGAGGTGTTCTTCCCTTCGTTACAAATATCTTTTGCTATTTTATCACAGCTGTACGGCAGAAATCAACCGTTTCATAGAAATTGCGTCTCATCTTTATGCGCCTTTGCGCGCAGGACGGTCAGCTCCGGCAGTTTTTCGCGCAAAATGTGTTCCAGCACCGCACAGACGGGGTTTTCCGTCTCAAAATGGCCCGCGTCGACGAGATTCAGGCCGCGGTATTTCGCCTCTTCAAAGTGATTGTACTTGAGATCTGCCGTCACGAGCGTGTCGCAGCCCGCGGCCAGTACCTCTTCGATCGCGCCGCCGCAGCTGCCGCCGCCGACGGCCACACGGCGCACGGGCCTGCCCGCGTCGGCAAAGCGCACGCCCGGGCAGCCGAGCGTTTTCTTTACGAACGCGGCGAACGCCGCAAGGCTCTGTTCGCGCACGCTGCCGGTGCGGAGAAGGCCGTAGGGCCTGCCCTGTTCGTCGTGCCCGGCGGGATTCAGGACGGACACGTCCGCAAGACCGAGCGCCTCGGCCAGCACGTCGTTCACGCCGCCGGGACACACGTCGAGATTCGTATGCAGATTGATGGCCGCGATCTTTGCCTCGGCCAGCGCGAGGATGCACCGGCCCTCATAGCTTTCGTCGTTGATCGCCTTCGGCGCGTCAAACATAAGCGGATGGTGCGTCACGATGCACTGCGCGCCGGTCTTTTTCGCCTCCTCGATCACGTCGGGCATCGGGTCGAGCGCGACGAGCACCGTATCGGCCGCCGCGTCAAACCGCCCGCACAGAAGCCCCACGTTGTCCCAGTCATATTTCATGTACGCCGGGGCGAACGCGAACAGCGCGTTATAAATATCACGAACCTTCGTCATGCTGCTTCCTCATTTCTGTAATTTCGGCGAGCGCCGCGGCGTAATAGCGGAGCTTTTCGGGCGCGTCGGCCTGCCGCAGACTCCGCACCGTGCCCGCGAGGGCCTTTTCGATGCGCGCCAGATACGCGCCAAGCAGCGGCCCGCCCGCCTGAATGAGCTGCGGCGAGGCATACTGCCGCCCGGGCGAGAGCGGCGGCATTTCACCCTTTTTCGCGCGCAGCACCGTATATAAAAAGTGTCCGTCCTGCGCCAGCGCCTCGCGCTCGATCGCAAAGCCGTGCATGGATAAGTACGCGCGCAGCGCCTGACCGGCGCTCTGCGGCTGCAAAATGAGCGTATAGCGGTCATCGCAGAGCCACGGCGCGTCCTGCAAAATGCGCACGATGAGATCGCCGCCCATCCCGGCCATGACGACGGTGTCCATGCAGTCGGGCGGGATGCTTTGCAGGCCGTCGGAGAGGATGAAGCGCATCCGGTCCGACACGCCGAAGCGCGCGGCGTTTTCGCGCGCCTTTTTAAGCGGCTGCTCGCGCAGATCGGCCGCCGTCACGAACGGGCAGATACCCTCGCGCAGCAGATACACAGGCAGATACCCGTGGTCGGTGCCGACGTCGAGCACGCGCGCGCCCGGCGTCACAAACGCCGCGCACAGCAGCAGCCGGTTGGAGATCGGAATTTTCATGCTTTCACGCAAAAAGGCGGCCGGCCGGCCGCCTTTTTTCTCCTGATCGATCACTTGGCCTTTTCGGCTTCGGCGGAAGCCTCGATGAAGCGGTTGACCTGCGCAAGGAACGCATCGGCGTCGACGCCGTGGACCATGCAGGCTTCCTCAACGGTCTCGCCGCGGGACGACGGGCAGCCGAGGCAGTGCATACCGATGGCCATGAACAGCGGAGCAGTCTCCGGGGCAATATCCAGAACATCGCCGATGATGGTGGACTTTTCGATCTTGACAGCCATAAAAATGACCTCCTGTGTGTTATATGCACATATTATACCCAATGCGCGCGAAGTTTGCAACAGAAATTATGCGCCGCAGCGTGCCGAAAAAGTCTTTTCGGCACGCTGCGTCCAGTTTTTTGAACTTAAAAAAGTTCAAAAACTGTTTGATTGAACGCGAAGGGGGCTTTTTGCCCCCTTCACTCTTCCCCCGCTGCTCTGTGGCAGAGGGACTTACCATATTTTCCCAGCACTCTCTGGAATGTCAATTTCCGCTTTTTGCGAACCGGTACAGCATCACGGCCAGCTGCGCGCGGGTCGCGGTGTCCTGCGGCGCAAGACGGTCCGCCCCGACGCCCGCGACAATGCCGCGTGCCAGCGCCCAGTTGACGGCGTTTTTCGCATAATCCGCTGTCTGGCTTCCGTCGGAGAACGCCGAAAGCGTGTCCGCCGCGGCGGTATTCTGCCCGCGGTACGCCGCGAAGCGCGCAAGGATCGCGCAGAGCTGCTCGCGCGTGACGGGCGCATCGGGCGCGAAGGTCTGCGCCGTCACGCCGGTGACGATGCCGTTATCCGCGGCCCAGCAGACGGCGGTATCATACCAGCTGCCGGGCTGCACGTCGGCAAAGGACGAGACTCTGCCATACGGTTCGCCGGCCATGCGCCAGAGGATGGTCACGAGCATGGCGCGCGTGGTCTTGCCCTCGGGTGCGAACGTGCGCGCGCCGACGCCGGTCATCAGGCCGTTTTCCAGCGCATAGCGCACGCCGTCATAATACCAGCTGCCGGGGACAAGATCGGTGAACTGCGAAGCGGAAAGGCCCGTATGCAGCGCACCGGAGGCCACGACGTTCGAGATGATGCCGGTGATGGCGTCGTCGGGTTTGGGATCTTCCTGCGCGGGCGTTTTGCCCGTGATGACATAGGTGCCGGCCTGCTTCGTCCGGAAGGTGACGGTCTCGCCGTCAAATTCCACGTCCGTGAGCGCCGTGTCGCCCAGCTTGACCGTGCCGTCTTTAAAGGTACACGGCACCGAGACGGCGACGTTCCTGCCGCACGGGTCGTTCATGGTGAATTCGATCGTCGAAGCGTCGGGCTTCCGCACGTCGACCGTCGCGTCGAAGCGGTCTTCCTCCGGTTCGGCTGCGAACAGCGCGATGGCGGCGGTCTGCACAGCCGTTTCCTCCTTTTCGGGGAAGGAGAACGAAGCGAGGACGACGTCCTTCTGCGTGTTTGTCTCCGCGTCGGTCACTTCGGTGCCCGCGACGTGGAACGTCTTGCCGTCCAGCTCGCTTGCCGGCGTCCGGTAGACGGCGGTCTGCGCATTGGAGACGGTGTCGCCGTTCTCCGTGTCGAGCTGCCGATAAGAATAGGTATCGGGCGCGATCTCGTTATTTTCGTATTTCGCCATCGGATAGCCGTAGGTGTTGCCTGCACCCTGTGTGACGCTCCACAGCTCGGGTTCGCCGTCATGTTCAAAATAGTTGCCGGGGATAAACCACCAGCGGTCGCTGTTTTTCACGTCCATGCCGTTGTCCAGGAATACGCAGCCGGTCGGCGCGTAGCGGCTCGGTTCGCGGTCGAAATGCTCGACCTGAATGGCGGTTTTGTTGTTTTCAAACCGGCAATTGCGCGCGGTGAAGTTGCCGCCGTTGCTGTGGTTCTTGCCGATGTGCCACGCGATGTTGTTTTCCGTAAAGGTATTGTTCTCGCCGCACGCGCGCAGCCCTTCTTCGCACTCGATGGCGTAGTAGAAGCCGGTGAAGGTGCAGTTTCTCGCGCTGCCCCGGCTCTTGCCGTAGAATGCATAGTTCATCGCACCGGCGTTGGGGTTGGAGTCGGATTCCTCTTCCGGAACTTTCCAGGTTTTGTTCTCCTTCCCGCTGCCGACGAAGTGGATATTCTCCACGCTGACCGCCGCGTAGTCCGAGCTGACGCCGCCGATGAGCGTCGTGCCATCTTCCGAACCGCGGATGACGACCGTGAGGTTCACGCCGTCTGCGGGCTTCGGGATCTCGATCTGCCCGCGATAGGGGTTGTTCTCGCCTTCAGCCAGATCGTCGCTCCATTCTTCCAGCGTTTCGTTCAGGCGGATAACGAGCAGATAGTCGCCGGGGACGTTGGGTCTTCCCGCACCAATTGTATCGTCCAGCCTCTTTTTGATGTCCGCGACACTGCCGCTGTCGTTTTCATCATCCCATTCGATCACCTGTGTGACCGTGCAGGAAATGGTGCCGGAGGCGCTGTAAGTTTCGCTGCTGCCGTCCGCGTCGGTCATCGCGCAGCTGGCCGTGAAGCGCCACGTCGCAGCCTTGGCCGGGAGCTTGAAGATCGTCTCGCACGGCATCCCGACGAGGTCCTCTTCCGCAACTTTTTCCGATTCCAGCGTTAACGTTTCACCACTGTTGCTTCTCTCGCAGACAGCCGTCAACTCGAACTCGCCGCTGATCTGCGCTTTGACCGCCTCGACCTCGGCTGCCGTCAGCGGCGTGACGTCATACGTGCCGTCGCCGCTGCCGGTCTTCCACCACAGGCCGACCGCGAGGCGCACCTCGCCCGTGTCGTCATTCTGGATGCCGGTGGAGCTTGTCGAGAGGATATTATACTTATTGCCGTCGTATTCGCCGACGCCCATGTAGCAGGTTTTGGTCGTTTGGCCGATGGTCACGTCGAACGCTGCCAGCTGGCCGAGGATATCCGGGGCCTGCGCGTCCTGTCCGCGCGGCTCGCTGCCGGTGCTGCTGAACGTGACGCTGTAGTCCCTGCCAATTTCCAAGATCGACGTCCACGCGCGCTGCATTGTGATCTCGAATTTCTTTTCGCCGGTTTCCGCGTTGAAGCTATCATCCTTCTTGCACGTCACGCGCCAGCAGTAGTCCGAAAGGCGCTTGAACGTGAAGCCGTCGGGCGTCTCAAACTCGTCCGGGACGATGAACCCGGCCGTCGTGTGCGTGGCCGAGATATAGACGCTGACGTCATTTGTGCCGTCGTAGTACGCCGTGATATGGCGGCCGCCTGCGGCCGCCGACGCGACGGACGGATTGCGGGCCCAGAACCAGCCGATATCCTCGATCATGACGATGACGAAGATATGATAATGGACGGAATTGTCCGCATTTGTCATGCTCAGCTGGACCCAGTCCGTCGTGAACTTCGAGCTGTCGAGGACGTAGCAGCTTTCGTCCGCATCCCATGTCACAACGGCGGGCTCAGCCTCCGTCGGGTAGTGCGATTTTGATTCTCCCTTTTCAACATAAAACTCCTCTTTAAGGCCGGTCAGCGCTTCTGTGCTGTCCTCCGTCTCGTAGAGGCGGAACTTCGTTTCGCCGCCCCACATGACGCGCAGCTCCTGCGCGCGGCCCTGACCGTTTCCGTCCACCGCTTCGGCCCAGATGGGACTGTTCGAATCTCCCTCCGCCAGCGCTGTGGGCAGAAGTCCCAGCAGCAGAACCGCGCAGAGCAATAAACTGACGACTCGCTTCATGATCCATTCTCCTTTGTGTTCATACTTAGAAGTATCGTATCATGAAGCGAGTCGGTTTTGTTATGCGGGCCGCTTAATTTGCCGGGTTCAGCCGTCTTTTTCTTCGCGGATCTGCTTCTGGATCGCCGCCTCCACCGGCTGGCCGGCAAGCTCCGCGCGCGCATAGACGATCCACTCGCCCGCGCACGCCAGCGTCGACTGCGCCTCGACGCCGCCTTCCCACACGCCGAGGCGCGCGCCCGGCATCCGCGTGGCCGAGATGAGCGCCTGCGGCCGCTCGCCGAGGTAAAAGAGCGAAATTTCCGCGTTTTGCAGCAGCTTCGCCAGCTCCGGGACGGAGGAATACGTGCCGTCCGCGTTCTCGCGGCAGATGACCGGCAGATAGACCTCCGTAAAGCTGTCATTCGGCTTATAGCGGCGCGAACCGCGCTGCGCAAGCTGGATATCCTGTTCGCCCGGCCAGTAATCGGCCACTGCGAAGCAATACTGTTCGTCCGTGCCGTCGCCGTCCAGATCATACGCAAACGGCGTGGTGAACGGGATCTCGTCCCGCTCCCATGCCGCGACGGGCACGGCCTCGCCCACAAGGATCGTGACTGCCGCGGGTTCTTCCGTCTGCGCCTGCGCGGGCCGCGCCATCGCGGACGTCGGATTTTGCAGTCCCGCGGCGTAGCCCGCGGCGGCCGAGACGATGCACGCGGCCACAGCCGCCGCGATCCAGATCCCCCGCCGCGCCTGCGGCTTTGCCGTGCCGCCGCAGTATGCGCAGCCGCCGCCCGGCGTCGTATAGCCGCAGAGCGCGCAGGTCTGCGCCGGTTTTGCGCGCGGCAGCTGCTTCATGAGCGCCCCGACACTTTCATAGCGCTGCGCGGCGTTCGTATGCGTGCAGCGGCGCACGACGCGCCCGAGCCGGCCGTCTGCCAGACGCACCGACGGATGCGCGCCGGTGCGCATGACGTTGATCATCACGCCGAGCGCGAAAATATCCGCGCGCACGTCGCAGCGCGCAAAGCCGAACTGCTCCGGTGCGGCATAGCCCGCCGTGCCGAGCAGGCGCGTGTTCGTGTCCGGAGCGCCGAGCACCGGCGCGGCCGCGTCGAGATCCAGCAGCACCACGCGGCCCTGCGGCGTGAGCATGACGTTTTCCGGTTTGACGTCGCGGTGGACGAAGCCGCGCGTATGCAGCGCCTCGAGTGCCAGACAGACCTCGCGCGTGACGGCCGCGGTCTGGCTTTCCGTCAGAAGCGTTCTGCGCAGCAGCTCCGCAAGGAGCGTGCCTTCGATAAATTCTTCCTGCGAGACGGTGCAGCCGTCTTCGCCGCGCCACGCATAAATCTGCGGCAGCTGCGGGATCTTTGCGCCGCACAGCGCCTGCACGGGCGCGTTTTCTCCGTCATAGCGCCGCAGCACGCGCTTCTCGCCGTCCGCGCGGCAAATGAGCCACAGGCCGTCCTTTTTCCCGAGCGGCCGCACGAGCGTACACGACGTTTCGGCAAGGTATTTTTGCAGATCAAACATTGATTTTCTCCGTTTTTTGCGTTAGTATTTACCTATACTGTACCATACGGAGGCCAAAATGCAAGTAAAAACGACGTCTGCGCTCGAACAGGAGCTGTCCGCCTGCGCGAATTTTCACCAGTTTCTATCGGAAAACGCACCGGCGCAGCAGACGCCCGCGCTTGCGGAGGTTTTGCAGCGGGCGCTTGCGGCGTGCGGCATGAGCCGTGCGGAGGTCATCCGCCGCAGCGGCCTGAACACGATCTACGGCTACCAGATCTTCTCCGGAAAGCGCCGTCCGGGGCGCGACAGCCTGTTGTGCCTGTGCCTGGGCCTGCATCTGTCCGCAGAGGACACGCAGAAGCTGCTGAAGCTCACCGGCTACGCGCCGCTCTACGTCAAAAACCGGCGCGACAGCGCGGTCTATTACGCGCTCTGCCGCGGGCAGGACGCCGCGGCGCTCAATCAGACGCTCTATGAGCTCGGCGAGCCGATGCTCGCATAACGTGCGCAAAACGCCCCCGGACATGGCTCCGGGGGCGTTTTTTACGCAAAAAACTGCCGTGGAGGGAGCATGGCTCCCGCGGCAGCTTTTGGGCGGTGATTCAGATGTTGCGGACGTTCTCGTCCGACAGGAAAAACAGTGCCAGCGCGCCCGGCCCGACGTGCGAGCCCGTGACCGGCTCGTAATCGACGAGCAGGATGTCCTTCGGCGGATGCGCGCTGCGGCGCAGCAGGGACGCGAGGATCTGCGCGTCGGGTTCGCAGTCGGCGTGCGCGATGCCGATGGTCTGGTTCTGCGCGTCGACCACGTTGGCGGTATAGCAGGCGGCGATGGCCTCGACGGCGCGCTGCCGTCCGCGCACCTTGGAGAAGCAGACGATCTTTCCCTGCGGATCGCCCTTTAACAGCGGCTTGATCTGCAAAACGGTGCCGACGGCGGCCTCGATATTGGAAAGCCGGCCCGTGCGGCGCAGATAGCGCAGGTCGCCGACGGTGAAGATCTGGGCCATCTTATGCCGCAGCGAACGCAAAAGCACATACGTCTCGTCGATCGTCAGGCCGTCGCGGCGGCAGTCCGCCGCGCGCATGACAAGCAGGCCCTCGCCGAGCGAGGCGCTGTAGGTGTCGACCAGAAGGAGCTTCCTTTCCGGGTACTGCCCGCGCAGCTGGTGCGCGGCCATCTGCGCCGAGGCATACGAGCCGCTGATCCCGGAGGACATACTGATAAACAGCACGTCTTCGCCGCGCGCAAGCATGGGCTCCAGCATATCGAGGAAGCGCTGCGGCGGGATCTGGGACGTCGTGACCTTTTCGCCCTGACGCATCCGGGTATAGAAATCCTTTGCGTCAAACGTGGCCAGATCCATGCACATTCCCTCTCCGGACGCGGTGTGGAAGGTAAACGGAAGGACGCCGATCTGCTCGCGCTGCAAAAAATCGGCCGGCAGATTGGCGGAGGTATCGGTAATGATCGTAAACATGGGCTTGCTTCCTTTGCACGTAATCTTCGATATTAGATTATCACATTTTTCTTTCAAAGTCAACCGATCATTCCGTTAAGATCTGCTTGCATTTTATGGTTTATGTGCTATACTTCTATCGAAAGGTGTGTGTGAAACTCTATGGCCTATGACAGCGATCTCATCGCCGCAAAGCTGCGCCGGTGGGAAAAATATCTCGAACGCTTCCGCCTGCCGCAGTGGGAGCAGATCCCCGACTTCGGCCTGTATATGGATCAGGTTTTGCAGCTGCTGGACGGGTATCTGTGCTATCTGCCGCCCGAGCTGGAGCAGCCGCACCCCATCACGGCCGCGGCCATCAACAACTATGTCCGCACAAAAGTCCTGCCCGAGCCGCGGAAAAAGAAGTATTACCGCGTCCACATCGCCGAGCTCATCATGATCTGCACACTCAAGCAGACCTTGCAGCTGTCGATGCTGCAAACGCTCCTGCCGGCCTCGCAGCCCGAGGAGGACGTGGCGCGCGTCTACACGGCCTACGTCGCACGGCACCGGCTGTGCGCGCAGTATTTCATCGATCAGGTCAAGCTGACCGCCGCGGCGATGCTCGATCACGACGTCGTCACGGAGCTTGCCGTGCAGGACACACCGGAGCTTATCGCCTCGGCCGCGATCCTGAGCGGCTTTTCCCGGCTGTTCGCGGAAAAGCTCCTGCTGCTCGACGGAAAGACGCTCGCCGACGGCGGCGAACTGACGGTCGAACCGTAAACCGCA
This sequence comes from uncultured Oscillospiraceae bacterium, assembly GCA_934670025.1. Taxonomy (GTDB): domain Bacteria; phylum Bacillota; class Clostridia; order Oscillospirales; family Oscillospiraceae; genus CAG-170. The sequence goes on along the minus strand of CAKUOS010000013.1, from coordinate 9,363 downwards.
CAAAAAAGCCCCCGGCATTCACAGAATGCCGGGGGCTTTTTCGCGCGGCGGCCGAAGCGGAAAAATGTTGGTCATCCATGTACGATTGCATATTGCCAAACGCGGCTCTTCTGTGGTAAACTGGATTGAATTTTGGGAGGAACAATTTTTTCAAATTCAGGAGTGTGACATATGAGCCAAAAACCAGAAAAAACCGACGCGGGCTTTATGTACAAATTCGCCAGCTTCATCGTCGACAAGCGGAATCTGATCTTTCTGATTGTCGCCATCGGGCTGGTTTTCTCTGTCTTTTCCCGCAACTGGGTGCAGGTGGAGAACCAGCTGTCGGCCTATCTGCCGAAGGACTCGGAGACATATCAGGGCCTGCATCTGATGGAAGACGAATTCACCACCTTCGGCACGGCGAAGCTGATGGTCGTGAACGTGACGTATGACGAGGCCGCGGCATTGAGCGATACGCTCGCGGCCGTCGACGGCGTGCAGAGCGTCGCCTTTGACGACACGAAGGCGCACTATACCAACGCTTCGGCCCTGTACAGCGTGACCTTCGACTATCCCGAGGACGACGCGCGGTGCGAAGACGTGCTCGCCGCCGCGCAGGACGCGCTGGCCGGGTACGACTACTACACCTCCGCGACCTTCGGCGATACCGCGTCCAAGACGCTCGCGCAGGAGATCGGCGTCATCGTCATCATCGTGGCCATCGTCGTCGTGACGGTGCTGGTGCTGACCTCGCAGACGTATGCCGAGGTGCCGGTGCTGCTCCTCACGTTCATCGCGGCGGCGCTTTTAAACATGGGCACGAACTTCCTGCTCGGCACGATCTCGTTTGTGTCAAACTCCGTTACCATCGTGCTGCAGCTGGCCCTGTCCGTGGACTACGCGATCATTTTCTGCAACCGCTATAAAGAGGAGCACGAGACGCTGCCGACGCGCGAGGCCGTCATCGTCGCGCTGAGCAAGGCCGTGCCGGAGATCTGCGGCAGCAGCCTCACGACCATCGGCGGCCTCGTGGCGATGCTGTTCATGGAGTTCCGGCTGGGCTTCGACCTTGGCATCTGCCTGATCAAATCCATTTTCTTCTCGCTGTTCGCGGTGTTTTTCCTCATGCCGGGCCTGCTTGTGCTGTTCGGTAAGAAGATCGACCAAACGCGGCATAAAAATTTTGTGCCGAAGATCCCCTTCGTCGGCCGCTTTGCCTACGCGACGAAGAAGATCGTGCCGCCCATCTTCCTGGCCGTCATCATCGTGGCGATGCTCCTCGCGAACAACTGCCCGTACGTCTACGGCTTCAGCTATCTGAAGACCGCCAAGCAGTCCGAGCAGCAGATCGCCGACGATCTGATGGACGAGACGTTCGGCTCGACCAACATGGTCGCGGTCGTGGTGCCGTCGGGCAATTATCAGGCGGAGAAAAAGCTGCTCGCGGAGCTGGAAACGTACAGCGAGGTCGACTCCACGCTGGGCCTTTCGAACGTCGAGGCCATGGGCGGCTATATGCTGACCGATGCCCTGACGCCGCGGCAGTTTTCCGAGCTGACCGATCTTGATTACGAGGTCGCGGAGCTTCTCTACGCGGCCTATGCCGCCGACAGCGGCAATTACGGCAAGATCATCGGCGGACTTCCCAACTATTCCGTGCCGCTCATCGATATGTTCTCGTTCCTGTATGACGAGATGCAGCAGGGCTTCGTCACGCTGGACGACGACATGACCGAAACGCTTGAGAGCGCGTACGCGCAGATCACGAACGCAAAAAAGCAGCTGCTGTCCGACGATTACAGCCGGATGCTCGTCTATCTGACGCTGCCGGTCGGCGGCGACGAGACGTATGACTTCCTCGACCAGATCCGTTCCGTCGCAAAAAGCTATTACCCGGACGGCGAAGTGTACGTCGTGGGCGATTCGTCGTCCGAACAGGACTTCAAAACCTCGTTCTCGCGCGACAATCTCGTCGTGTCGATCCTGTCGATCCTGATCGTGCTGGTCGTGCTGCTGTTCACATTCAAATCGGCGGGCATCCCGGTGCTGCTCATCCTCGTCATTCAGGGCAGCATCTGGATCAACTACGGCATCCCGACCCTTACGAACAGTCCCCTGTTCTTCCTGAGCTATCTTGTCGTCTCGTCCATCCAGATGGGCGCGAACATCGACTACGCCATCGTCACGACGAGCCGCTTTATGGAGCTCAAGGACAAAATGCCCAAGAAGGACGCCATCATCGAGACGATGAACCTCTCGTTCCCGACCATCATCACCTCGGGCCTCATGATGGCCATCGCCGGTATCCTGATCGGCCAGATGACCTCCAACGCCGCCATCGCCGGCATCGGCGACAGTCTCGGGCGCGGCACGATCCTCACCATCATCATCGTCATGTTCATCCTGCCGCAGATCCTGCTGCTGGGTGAAAAGGTCATCGACAAAACCTCGTTCGATATGCCCGCCGCCGTCGGACAGCACGAGGCCGAGGGCCGTATGCGCATCGACGGCGTCGTACACGGCGAGATCAACGGCCATATCTCGGGCGTGGTACACGCCTACGTCGACGGCAGCGTGAATCTGACCATGCGCGCCGGTTCCGCGCCCGAACCCGAACCGGACGCACCGGACGGCGCGCCTGCGTCCGACGAGACCCGAAAGGAGGAAAGCAGCCATGCGGAAACAGACTCTCAGTAAGCGTCTTTCGGCGCTCCTGCTTGCAGCGCTGCTGCTTCTGTCCGTGCTCCCGGCCTCCGCGGCCGGTGCGGACACCGTCTACATCGATTCCGCGCGCGACTTTGCCGCGTTCGCGGAAAACTGCGCGCTCGACAGCTGGTCGGTCGGCAAGACCGTCGTGCTGCGCGCGGATATCTCGCTTGCAAACGTCGATTATACCCCGGCCGCGTCCTTTGGCGGCACATTTGACGGCGGCGGCCACACGATCTCCGACCTCAACCTCACCGGCTCCTACAGCCCGGCGGGCCTGTTCGGCACGATCGAGCCGACCGGCTGCGTCACGGCGCTGAACGTCACCGGCTGCGTCGCGCCCGGCGGCGATCAGACGCTCGTGGGCGGCATCGCGGGCAAAAACAGCGGCAAGATCGTCCGCTGCTCCTTCTCCGGTGTGGTGCAGGGCCAGTCGCAGACCGGCGGTCTTGTGGGCTGCAACGAAGCGGACGGCGAGATCCTCAGCAGCAGCTTTTCCGGTACCGTGCAGGCCACGAACGCCACCGGCGGCATCGCCGGGCGCAGCAGCGGCGTCATCCGCCGCTGCACGAACAGCGGCAGCGTCAACACCGCGAGCGTCGACGCCGCTCTCAGCCTCAGCGACCTTCACATCGACCTCACGCTCGATCTTGCAAGCCTCACGAGCCGCCAGACGCTCCTGACCACGACCGCCACGGGCGGCATCGCGGGCTATAACACCGGCATCGTCTCCGGATGTACGAACGAAGGGACCGTCGGCTATGAGCACGTGGGCTACAACGTCGGCGGCATCGCCGGTTCGACGAGCGGATATCTGCTGAACTGTGAAAACACCGGCGCGGTCTACGGCCGCAAGGACGTCGGCGGCATCGCCGGTCAGGCGCTGCCGTATATTGCCATCGAAGTCTCCGAAAGCACGAAAGAGCAGCTCCAGCGGCAGTTACAGGAGCTCAAAACGCTCACCGACAAGGCGACCGCCGACGCCGGCGGCGCGGCAAGCGGCCTCGGCTCGCAGCTGGCGGGCATGGGCTCGTATCTCGACAGCGCGGCCTATGCCGCCGACAACATCCGCGCCACGGCCTCGCTCGGCGGCACGGCCTCCGGATCCGGCGGCGTGACGGGCGGCGCAAGTCTCGAGATCGGCGAGGGCTCCGCGGGCGCCGGCGGCGCGATCGGCGCGGGCTCTGACACAAGCCTCGACGTCTCCATGCCGCCGCTCTCCGTCGACGGCAGCCATCTGGCGGGCGCAGGCGCGGGCGTCGGCGGATATATCGATCCGTCCGACGTGTCGCTCTCGGGCGGCACGGACGGCTCCGGGACGCTGAACGCCTCTTTGCAGCTCAGCGCCGACGCCTCCCTGCCCGGACTGTCCTCGGCCCTGAGCGGCATGGGCGCGCAGATGCGCGCCATCGGTTCGCAGACGGCCGCGCTGTCCGAAACGCTGCAAACCGATCTTCAGGCCGTGAGCGACAAGCTGGACGAGATCAGCACCACGGTCTTTGACGCGATGGACGCCGCGCAAAGCGGCGATCTCATCTCCGATACCTCCGCGCAGGATCCGGAGGCCGTCACGCTCGGCGCGGTGCGCGGCTGCAAAAACCGCGGCGCGGTGCAGGCCGACCGCAACGTCGGCGGCATTGCGGGCGCAATGGCGCTCGAATACGACGCGGATCCCGAAAGCGACGTCTCCGAGAGCCTCTCGACCTCCGAACGCAAGCAGTATGAGCTCCGCGCCGTCTTGCAGCGCTGCGTGAACGAGGGCGATATCACCGCGAAAAAGGACTGCGCGGCCGCCGTCTGCGGCCGCATGGATCTCGGCCTTATCGACGGCTGCGAGGCTTACGGCTCGGTCGAGAGCCGCAGCGGCAGCTACGTCGGCGGCGTTGCGGGCATCTGCGGCGCGGCCATCCAGAACAGCTTCGCCAAGTGCGCGCTTGCCGGCGGCAGCTACGTCGGCGGCATCGCGGGCGCGGGCGTGACCGACAGCCTCACCGGCGGCGGTTCGCTCGTCACCGGCTGCGTCTCGCTCGTCACGATCAGCCGCTGCGAGCAGTATGCGGGCGCGATCGCCGGCAGCGGCGCCGGCAGCTTCGCGCAGAACCGCTTCGTGTCCGACACGCTTGCGGGCCTCGACGGCAGGAGCGTCGCCGGTCAGGCGGAGCCCGTGACCTATCAGGCACTGATGCAGGACGAATCGCTTCCCGACGCGCTGCGCGCGTTCACGGTGAAGTTCGTCGCGGACGGCGCGGTCGTCAAGACCGTCAGCGTCCAATACGGCGACGCGCTGCCCGATGACGCCTACCCCGCAATCCCCGCCAAAGACGGCCAGTACGGCGTCTGGGAACCGGCCTCGCCCGGTTTCATCCACGCCGACACGACCGTCACGGCGGTCTATCACGCAAGCATCGACGCGCTGCCGAGCGACGCACAGCGCGGCGACGGCCGTCCCGTCTTCCTGGCCGAGGGCACGTTTACCGGCGACGACACGCTTCAGGCGCAGCCGCAGGCCATCACGCCCACAGCCTTCGGCGAACTTTCGGCCAGCGTCCCCGAGGCCATCCGCAAATACGTGCAGAACATCGCAGACGGCCACGCGCCTGCGGCGCACGTAGCAAAATCGGTCATCGAGCAGTGGCAGCTGCGCATCCCGGACGACGGCGCAGATACGCACACGCTGCGCTATCGCGCGCCTGACGGTCAATCGGGCAGCGTCGATATCTATCTGATGGACGCAGACGGCGTCTGGCGCAGGGCGAAGACCGGCGAGTCCGGAAGCTACCTGACCTTCACCGCCGCCGGGCAGACGGTCCGTCTGGCGGTCCTGTCCACGTTCCCGGTCTGGTGGGTCTGGATCGTGCTGGCAGTGCTGGCAGCGCTGCTGGTGCTGCTGATCCTCCATCTTGCCCACAGGCGCGGCAAGGCGCGCCGCAAACAGATGCAGGCGCTGCAAAAGGCCATGCAGGACGAACAGAACGCCAACGACGCTGCCATCGGCGTGATCGATCCCGGCGCGCAGCCCGATCCCGTAAAGACGGCAAAGAAGAAAAAGATCCGCCGTGTGTGGCTGATCGTCCTGGCCGCGCTGCTGGTATTGGCCGCCGCGGGCACGCTCATCTACCGCGCGAGTCTCAAGAGCAGCGTCGACGCGCTGCTGCTGCTGAAAAACCTGACAGAAAAGGCGGAGCTCGACACCGACGCCTCCGTCCGTCTCGAGCTTGGCGACGAGACGCTGCGCACCGACGCGCATCTGTTCCACACCACGGCAAACGGCAGCCGCATCCTCTGCATCGAGGAAAACGGCGTGCTGCTGTATTACTACGACGGCGCGGTCTATCTCGAAAACGGCAGCGCCTACCGCACAAGCGGCGTCTTCCCCGACTATTCCACACTCGGCGAACATCTCATCACGCTCTACAAGGCGACCGACGTCACCTACGCCCGCGAAAACGGCGAGGCGGTCTATTCCGTCACCGCGCGCGGCGAAAACGCACAGAAGACGCTGGAGCTGCTCGCGCCGAGTCTCGCAGATGGTCTGAGCAAGGTCGACGCGATCGACCTGTGTATGCACGTGCAGGACGGCGAGATTACGTCCATCGAAGCCTCCGGAAGCTGCGAAGCCGTCTCAAACGGCCAGACGCAGCCGCTGACCGTCTGGGCGGAGCTGACCGTGCAGCAGACCGTCTCGGGCGCGCATACCGTCCCGCAGGCCGTGCTCGACGCGATCGAAAACGGCGGCTATCAGGGCAAGCTCGAACTGACGGAGGATCTGCTGCGCATCATCTCGGCCATGTCGGAGCTCGGCGAACGCGATCCTCTGTGCGCGGACGTGACGCTGCGCGGCAGCTGCGGCCCGATCGTGCTCGACACGCAGCTGTCGTGGTTCCGCAGGACGGAAAACGGCCGCACGGCCGGCTGTATACGCGCAGGCTCCGTGCCGCTGTATTATCGCGGCGAAACCGTCCTCACCGAGGACGGCCGGACGCCCGAGGCAAGCGAACAGGCGCTCGTGCGCTGCGCGGATCTTGTTGACATCGCCTACCGCGCGTGCCTCGAAGACGGCGCGGACACGTCCGTGCAGGACGGCGTGTATACCTACACGCTCACGCTCTCTTCCGACCGCACGCAGCAGATCGCCCGCGCCATCGCACCGGAATCGGAAAAGCTCGATGTGCAGTATCTGCCCGGCTCCGTTACCCTGACCGTCGAAAACGGCCGCGTGACGCGCCTTGCGGCAGCGGTCGAGGGCACGGTCCACGTGGGCCTTGCCGACACCGGCGCATCGCTCTCGGCGACGTTCGATTTCCGCGATGATCTGACCGCGGACGACTGCCGGATCCCGCAGGCGATCCTCGACGCGCTGGCATAAAACGCAAAACGATGCCCCGGCCGACAACAGTCGGCCGGGGCGTTTGCTTATTCCTGAAAAGCAGGTCCGCGGCGGCTTATTCCCACCGGATACCCGCCGCGCGGCATTTTTCGAGTGCTTCATCCTGTCCCTGCCGGGCAGCGGCAATGTACCAGCTTTTCGCCAGCTCCGGGCTGCGTGCAGCGCCGACCCCTTCCTCGTAAAAGGTTCCGAGGTTATACTGCGCGTCCCAGTCGCCGTGCTCAGCGGCGCGTTTTGTCCAATAGAACGCCTTTTCATCGTCCTGCGGGACACCTTGCCCCTTCAGATAAAACCAACCGACCTGACATTCTGCCAACGGATATCCCCGCTCGGCAAGCGTCAGATGGCCCCGGAAGCAGGTTTCGTAGTCTCCTGCTTTCCAGTACCGGTCGATCAGCTCACAGCAGCGATCGTATTCCGGACAGGGCTTGTAGTAATTGTCTTCCACACGGCGTTCCTCCCATCCTTACCGCTCCCAGCGGTCGATGAGCGCCTGGATCTGCGCCGTGAAGCGCGCCAGATCGCGGTTGGGCCGCTCCTTGCAGCGCTGCGCCACGACGAGCAGCCGCTGCGCGGCGGCGATGAGCGCGTCGAAGACGCTCTTCTTGCGCGCAGCGCCCTTCTTTTCGATGGGCCGTCCCTCGGGGAAGGCCGTGAGCCTGCACGCCGCAAGGTCAAACTGCGCGCCCGAGAACGGCGCGATGGCGACGTAGCCCTTCTCCTGCAAAAGTGCCTGGAACGCTTCGCACGCCTCGGTGTCGCCGTGGTTGACGAAGACGACCTCGGGCCTGCGCTCGAACGCCTGCACCCAGTTCAGAAGCCCCTTCTGGTCGGCGTGGCCGCTCGTGCCGTGCAGGACGGCGATCTCGGCGTTGACGGCGATATCTTCGCCGAACAGCCGCACCTCCTTCACGCCGTCGAGCAGCGCGCGGCCGAGCGTGCCCTTGGACTGATAGCCCGCGATGAGGATGATATTCTCCGCCATCCACAGGTTGTGCTTCAGATGGTGGCGGATGCGGCCGGCGTCGCACATCCCGCTCGCAGACAGGATGACCTTCGGCCGCGTATCGGCGTTGATGGCCTTGGAATCCTCGGCGCTCAGCGCCAGCTGAAGCCCCGGGCACCAGATGGGGTTCTGTCCGCTCTGCAAAACGGCCCGTGTTTCCGCATCAAAGCAGTCCGTGTCGCACTGCAAAAAGACGCTCGTGGCCTCCTCGGCCAGCGGGCTGTCGAGATAGACCGGGAAGCCGTCGTGGCCGTGGACGAGCTTTTTCTGCTTGATCTCGCGCAGCAGATATAAAAGCTCCTGCGTGCGCCCCACGGCGAAGGCCGGGATGATGACGCTGCCGCCGCGGTCAAACGCGCGCTGCAAGACCTCCGTCAGCTCAGCGCGCACGTCTTTGGGCTTGTCGTGCAGGCGGTTGCCGTAGGTCGATTCGACGACGAGATAATCCGCCTCAGCCACGGGCTGCGGATCGTTGAGGATCGGCTGGTCGATATTGCCGACGTCGCCGGAGAAGACGATCTTCTTCTCCACGCCGCCCTCGCGCAGCCAGAACTCGATGCACGCCGAGCCCAGCAGATGGCCGATGTCGGAAAAGCGCACCTGCATCCCGTCCGCGATGGTGAGCGTCTCGCCGTAGCGGCAGGGGCGGAACAGGCGGATGACGCCCTTCGCGTCGTCGACGGTATAAAGCGGCGCGACGGGCGGCAGACCGGCGCGCGCGGCCTTGCGCGTTTTCCAGGCGGCATCGGATTCCTGAATGTTCGCCGAGTCGCGCAGCATGACGTCCGAGAGGCTGCACGTGGCCGGTGTGGCGTAGATCCTGCCGCGGAAGCCGTCCTTATACAGCTGCGGCAAAAGGCCCGCGTGGTCGATGTGCGCGTGCGTGAGGAAAACGGCGGTGATGTCCTTCGGCGCGACCGGCAGCGGGACGTTTTCGTACAGATCGACGCCCTGCTCCATGCCGCGGTCAATGAGATAGCTTTCGCCCGCGAGCTCCAGCAGCGTACAGCTGCCCGTGACCTCGTGCGCGGCTCCGATAAATGTGATCTTCATGGCGGTATCCCTCCTTATTTTTAGTATAGCACACGCGCCGCGATCTGCAAATATGCACGTGCGCGCGGATGACGGAAAGTTTTTTAAAAAACGCAAAATTCCGCTTGACATTTGGCGATTCTTCGGCTATAATCAGCCTTGCTGTTTGAGTCGCTGGTATAGCTCAGCCGGTAGAGCAGCTGATTTGTAATCAGCAGGTCGGGGGTTCGAATCCGTCTACCAGCTCCAT
>CAKUOS010000012.1 GCA_934670025.1 uncultured Oscillospiraceae bacterium | reverse complement strand
TTTGCTTTTAGACATAAATTTCTCCCCCTATGGAAACAGTGTTTTATTTCACTGTCTCTCATAGAGGGAGCATATCACTGCCGCGTGTTTTTCACCTGTTTGGTTATTTATCGTCCGGATCGGGGAAATATGTCGCCATGCGGGGGTTATTTTCAACGGAATCGGGGTCGATGCCCTTGACCTGGCACCATTTGAAAAACGCCTTGCTCAAAAATGCGTTCAGATTCTGCATCGCGCCGTAGAGATTGATCTCCGCGTCGCCGACAAACAAAATCGTGTTGACGCCGCCGCGCGTGAGAAGACTCCGCTGCCCTTTAATTTGGCTGTAGCGGAATTCCTGCTTCCCGTGACCCCACGCCTTGTAGAGGAACCCCTCGTCGTCGTAGTAAATGACGACGGAAAAATACGTACACAGCAAAACCGCGCCGATCACCATCGCGCCGATCGCGCCGATCAGCAGCAGCGTGTCGTGCTCCTTCGGCGCGATGCGCACGACCACCGCCAGCCCCAGAAACGCCAGGATCACGCCGATCACCGCGCTGCGGCGCGGCGGCCGCACGGCCTGCTTGCTCTTTTCGAGCTTCGATTTCGGAAAAATGACCTTCAGCAGCGTGTCGATCAGAAAGCAGACCAGAAATACGGCCGCGCATACGATCAGCATCAGGATATACGGACTCATGCGCGCGCCTCCTCAACAGGAACCGAGATGACGTACTGCACCGGGATGTCGTATGCGTCCACGTCCAGATGCTCAAACATCTGGAACCCGTAGCACAGCGCCAGCGTCACGTGCTGCGTGTGCGCCGCGAGATATTTGTCGTAAAATCCGCCGCCGTAGCCGCACCGGTGCCCCTGCGGATCAAAGGCGAGGCCCGGCATCAAAATCAGCGCCGTCTCATCGCCGGCCTCCGGGCCGTCGGCGATGGGCTCGGGGATGTTGTACGCACCCGGCGCGACAGCCGACAGATCATCCAGCCAGAGGAACTTCATCGTGTCTCCGAATACCTTCGGCACGGCCACGCGCTTGCCGTCCTTCTGCGCGCGCGCAAGAATGGCCGCCGTGCGCACCTCCTGATTGTACGACAGATATCCGTAAATGCTCTTTGCCTGTTCATAGGCCGGGTGACGGAACAGAAGCTCCGCCAGACGCGCGCTCGCATCCTCGACCTGTGCGGGCGTCATGGCGCGCTTTTTCGCGCGGATCCCGGCGCGAAGGGCCTGCTTGTCCATATGTACGTCTCCTTTATAAAAAGTAGAGAAAAAGCGCCGCACCTGCGGCGCTTTTTCTATTTTACCCCGAAACGCCGTCCGCGTCAACCTTCGGCCGAAACGCCGTGTATACTTCTCCCGGCCGCAGCGTCACGCCGCGCACGTCCGCCAGCTGCGACACCGTGCAGAACGCATACCCCTCAGCCTGTAGCCGGTCGACCGCCGCCAGCGCACAACTGACCGAATGCTCCGACAGATCGTGCATCAAGATCACCGCGCCGTCGTGCGCGTCAGATACGACCGTCGGCAAAACGCTGTCCCATGCATTCTCGTCCCAGTCGCACGGATCGACCGACCATAAAACGACCGACAGCTCCAGCTCCCTTGCCGCCTCCAGCAGCGCCTGACTGTAAAGTCCGCCGGGCGGACGGAACAGCCGCGCGCGCACGCCGCTCACCTCCGCGACCGCCTCCAGATTTTCCGTCAGATCCTCCGTGATCGCGTCCTTTTCCATCTTATGCATATAGTCGTGGCAGCAGCTGTGCAGTCCGATCTCATGCCCCTCTTCCGCGATGCGCGCGAGCGTATCGGGAAACTGCTCGATGCGGTACGTGCAGACGAAAAACGTCGCCTTCACGCCGCGCGCGGCAAGCCCGTCCAGCAGTTCTCCGGTCAATTCGCCCGACGGCCCATCGTCGAACGTCAGGGCCAGATACCCCTTCGGCGCGTCGGACGCACGCAGCGGCTGTGTCAGAAGAAGCAGCAAGGCCAGCAGACAGAAAAACCTCTTCATACACGCACTTCCCTTCAAAAATCTTTGATTAGTATGCGCAAAAACGGCGCGGATATTTGACGTTGCGGGTAAAATAGAGTATGATAGGATAAACGAAACGATGTGAGGAACGATATGCTGGAAAAGCTGAAGCTGGTCGAGGCGCGCTATCTCGAGATGGAGGCGCGCGCGGCCGCGCCCGATTTTTATAACGACGCAAAGGCCGCCGCGCAGCTGTTAAAGGAGCAGCGGCAGCTCGAGCCGGTCGTCTCGGCCTACCGCGCCTATCAGAAGACGCTTTCCGAGCAGGACGATCTGCGCGCCATGCTCGCCGAGGGCCTTGATCCGGAGATGAAAGCTCTGTGCCAGTCGGAATTCTCCGAAAATAAAAAAACGCTGGAAAAGCTGGAGCAGGAGCTGAAGATCCTCCTTCTGCCGCGCGACCCGAACGATGAAAAGAGCGTCATCATGGAGATCCGCGGCGGCGTCGGCGGCGAAGAGAGCGCCCTGTTCGCGCACAGCCTCTACCGGATGTACACCATGTACGCCGAATCCAAACGCTGGACCGTCACGCTCCTCAATTATAATGAGACGGAGCTTGGCGGCGTCAAAGAGGCCGATTTTGAGATCCGCGGCGCGGGCGCATACTCCAGACTCAAATTTGAATCCGGGGTCCACCGCGTCCAGCGCGTCCCGGAGACGGAGTCGGGCGGCCGCGTCCATACCTCGACCGCGACGGTCGCCGTGCTGCCCGAGATGGAGCAGGCCGAGATCGACATCCGCCCCGAGGATATCGAGATGCAGGTCTACCGCTCGTCCGGTGCGGGCGGCCAGCACATCAATAAGACCTCCTCCGCCGTGCGCCTCATCCACAAGCCGTCGGGCATCGTCGTTGCCTGTCAGGAAGAGCGCAGTCAGGTGCAGAACCGCGAAAAATGTATGCAGATGCTCGCCTCCAAGCTCTATCAGCTCGAACAGGAGCGCATCGACTCCGCCGTCACGTCCGAGCGCCGCAGTCAGGTCGGCACCGGAATGCGCAACGAGCGCATCCGCACCTATAATTTCCCCCAGGGCCGCGTCACCGACCACCGCATCGGCCTGACGCTCTATAAGATCGACGCGATCATGGACGGCGCGCTCGACGAGCTGATCGACGCGCTCGTCACCGCCGATCAGGCCGAAAAGCTGCAAAAGAGCCAGAACGCCTGAGCACCAATCGTAGGGCCACCTTGAGTTTTGCGCAGTCTAAAGCCTCCCCTTGTGAAGGGGAGGTGCCGAGCAAAGCGAGGCGGAGAGGTCGGGTCTTGTAGGTATCAACCCCTACAGAGTCCTGTAAAATCCCACTGCCCTGCAAACACAGAACATAACAGCAAGAAGGAATCACCCTTGAAAACAGTCTATTTTAAGGAAGCCACACAAGAAACGATCACTGCCGCCGCAGCCATCATCCGCCGCGGCGGTCTTCTGGCCATCCCGACCGAGACGGTCTACGGTCTCGGCGCGAACGCCCTCGACGAGACAGCCGTCCTGCATATCTTCGAGGCCAAGGGCCGCCCGCAGGACAATCCGCTCATCATCCACGTCCCGGACGCTTCGTGGCTCGAACGCTACTGCGAGGCCGTCCCGCCGGAGGCGTACGCACTGGCGGAGAAATTCTGGCCGGGGCCTCTGACCATGATCCTGCCAAGAAAGGCCGTCGTCCCGCTGCGCACGACCGGCGGCCTCGAGACGGTCGGCGTCCGCTGCCCGGATCATCCCGTCACGCGCGCGATCATCGCCGCGGCGGGCGTGCCCATCGCCGCGCCGTCTGGCAATACCTCCGGACGGCCGAGTCCCACCTGCATCGCCGACATGATCGAGGATATGGACGGCAAGATCGACGGTATGTTTGACGGCGGCCCGTGCGCCGTCGGTGTCGAATCGACCATCGTCGACCTCACCTGCCGGCCTCCGCGTCTGCTGCGGCCGGGCGGACTGCCGCTTGAATCGCTCGAAGCAGTCCTCGGCCATGTCGAGGTCGACAAGGCCGTCGTCTCCCTCTTAAAAGACGGCGAACGGCCCAAGGCACCCGGCATGAAATACCGCCATTACGCGCCGAAGGCGCCCGTCACCGTCGTGACCGGCGCGCCCGCGGCCTCCGCGCGCTGCATCCGCGCGCACGCGCCGGCCGGCGCAGGCGTCATCTGCTTCTCCGAATACGCAGACAGCTTCCCCGGCTGCGTCATCCACGATCTCGGCCCCGCATCCGACAAGGCCGAGCAGGCCCGGCGGGTCTTCGACGCGCTGCGCGAATTTGACCACGAATCCGTCCCCGAGATCTACGCCCAGTGCCCCGACGCGGCCGGGCTCGGCCTTGCCGTCGGCAACCGGCTCAAAAAGGCCGCGGGCTTCCGCATCATCGAGGCCGGGCCATGCTGACCCTCGGTGTGACCGGCCCGACCGGCTGCGGCAAAACGACGCTTTTGCGTCTTGCCGCCGCGCGCGGCGGCTATGTCGTCGACTGCGACGCGCTGTATTACGAGCTGCTCTCCTCAGCCGAGGGCGCGCCGCTGCGCCGGGAGCTGCAAGCGGCCTTCCCGGACGCATTTTCCCCGGACGGCCAGCTGCGGCGCAAAGCGCTCGGAGCGCTCGTCTTTTCCGACAAAACGCGCCTCGCGCAGCTCAACGAGATCGTCTTCTTCCACATCGGAAACGCCGTGCGCGCGCGCCTTGTGCGGGAGAAATCCGCCGGGCGGCGGCTGTTCGCCATCGACGCGATCAACCTCTTCGAGTCCGGGCTTGCCGGCCTCTGCGACCGGACGGTCGGCGTGCTCTGCGGCCGCGAAACGCGCATCGCGCGCATCATGGCGCGCGACGGCCTCACGCGCGATTATGCGGAGCTTCGCGTCGACGCGCAGAAGCCCGATGATTTTTACCGCGCGCGCTGCGATACCATTCTCCAGAACGCCGGGACGCCTGACGAATTCAGGCGCGCGGCCGACCAATATCTCAACACCATTCTGAAAGGAGTCACCCCCATGACAAAACAGGAACGCGAGGCGCTGCTCTATCAGCCGAAGAACGGCTACGACCGTCTCACCGCCGAAGACCGCGCCGCCATGCACGCCTACTGCGAGGACTATAAATCGTTCCTCGACCGCTCGAAGACCGAGCGCGAGTGCGTTCATTCCGCCGTCGCGCTGGCCGAGACCCGCGGCTTTTGCGCCTTGCAGCCCGGCATGACGCTGAAGGCCGGAGACAAGGTCTACTTCGTCAACCGTGACAAGTCCATCCTCCTCGCCGTCATCGGCAAAAAGTCCCTCGCCGCGGGCGCGAACATCGGCGCTGCCCATACCGACGCGCCGCGCCTCGACTTCAAGCCCAATCCCCTCTACGAAGACGCCGAGCTTGCCTATTTCAAGACCCATCACTACGGCGGCATCCGCAAATACCAGTGGGTCACGGTCCCGCTCGAGCTGCACGGCAAGGTCGTCCGCGCCGACGGCAGCGAGCTTTTTGTCAAGATCGGCGCTGAGCCTGACGAGCCGCAGTTCGTCATCAACGATCTTCTGCCGCACCTGGGCCGCGAACAGGGCAAAAAGCCCCTCAACGAGGCCATTCCGTCCGAATCGCTCAACATCCTCATCGGCTCCGAGCCCGAACCCGACGACGACGGCTCCGACCGTGTTAAGCTCGCCGTCATGCGCATCCTGCATGAGAAATACGGCATGGTGGAGGAGGATTTCATCTCCGCCGAGATCGAGGCCGTTCCTGCGGCCAACGCCCGCGACATCGGCTTCGACCGCAGCATGATCGGCGCCTACGGCCATGACGACCGTGTCTGCGCCTATGCCGAGCTTGCCGCCATTTTGCAGCTCGAGGCCCCGGAAAAGACCGCCGTCTGCATCTTCGCCGACAAGGAAGAGATCGGCTCCGAGGGCGTGTCGGGTATGCAGTCCGAGGCATTTGAGCGCTTTATGGAGACGCTCTGCCGTATGCAGAACGTCGCGCTGATCGACTGCCTCGCAAATTCCTTCTGCATCTCCGCGGACGTCACCGCGGCCTATGACCCGAACTTCTCCGAGGTCTACGAGCGCCGCAACTCCGCCTATCTCAACTACGGCGTGGGCCTTTGCAAATACACCGGCTCCGGCGGCAAGGGCGGCGCGTCCGACGCTTCGGCCGAGGTCGTCGGCCGCATCCGCAAGCTGTATAACGACAACGGCGTCATCTGGCAGATGGCCGAGCTCGGCAAAACCGACGCCGGCGGCGGCGGCACCGTGGCAAAGTACATGGCCAAGCGCAACATCGACACGCTCGACGCGGGCGTTCCGGTCCTTTCCATGCACGCACCGTTTGAGACGGTCGCCAAACTCGACTGCTACATGACCTATAAGGGCATGAAGGTCTTCTTCGAGCAGAATTAAACTTTCAGACATACAGGAAAACCCTCCGGCATATATCTATGTATAGATATGTCGGAGGGTTTTCTATCTTATGATGCAGAGCCTTGTTTTTGATCCCGTTCCCATCACGTCCGCGCGGCAGGAATCGTACCTGCGCAGCCTGCGCCGTCATTTTCCGTTCGTCTATGCCAGAACGCTCACACATACGGCCTTCGGCCGTCCCGTGCGTGCGCTTCAGCTCGGCGCAGGCGCATATAAGATCCTCGTCGCCGCCGGGCATCACGCCAACGAGTCCATTACCTCCTGTGCCGTCTGGCGCTTTCTGTGGGAATACTGCGCCGCGTTCGTCTGCGGCGGCCGCATCGCGGGTCATGACGCGCGTGCGCTCTACGACCGGTCGATGCTCTATCTCGTCCCGCTCGTCGACCCGGACGGGGCCGATCTCGCCGCGGGCGCGTGCGCGGAAGATTCGCCCGAATACCGTGCGGCCGCATCCATCGCGGCAGATTACCCGCACATCCCCTTCCCTTCGGGCTGGAAGGCGAACCTCGCCGGCGTCGATCTGAACCTCAACTATCCCACCCGCTGGGCGCTTGCGCGGAAAATCAAACAGGAGCAGGGGATCGCATCCCCTGCTCCGAGAGATTTCGCCGGCTTCTCGCCGCTCGACCAGCCCGAGACGGCCGCGCTCGCGGCCTTCACCGCCTGCGTCCATCCGGATCTCATGCTCGCCCTGCACACGCAGGGCTCCGTCATCTACCCCGGCCCGGCCGAGACTGCGCCGCCGGGCTCCGACGCGCTCGCGCGCGCGTTTTCCGAAGTCTCCGGATACCCGGTCGAGCCCGTGCCGTCAGAATCCGCCAACGCGGGCTTCAAGGACTGGTTCCTCGACCGTTTCCGCCGCCCGGCCTTCACGATCGAGCTGGGGCTCGGCGAAAATCCGCTCCCCATGACGCACTTGCCCGCGATCAGCCGCACGCTGACGGGCATCCTCGCCGCCGCGCTTGCGTTTTAGCGCTGTTCGTCCGCCGCAAGCTCGTTGAACGATGCGTCGTCGAACGTGATGACGGCGTGATACGTCTTTTTCCCGTCCTTCAGCTGCGCCTCGATGTCCCGGCGCAGCTGCTCCGTCTTCTTCGCATATTCCTGCGGGATGACCATGTCGAAGATCACGTTCGCGTGGTGCGGGCCTGTGACCATGCGGAAATCATGCACGCTCAGCCGCGGGTCGAGCGCAGCCAGATACGCCAGGATCTTCGTCCGCACGCGCGTCAGCTCCGGATCGTCCGTCACGATGGGGTCGTAGTGGACCACCAGATCGACGTGCAGCTCGCGCTTTGCCTGCCGCTCGATCTCGTCGAGCACCTCGTGCGCGATCAGCGGGTCGATCCTGTGGTCGATCTCGGCGTGGACGCTTGCAAAGCGCCGGCCCGGGCCGTAGTCGTGTACCATCAGATCGTGGATCCCCAGCACGTCCACGTGCGCGCGCATCAGATCCGCGATGGCCCGCACGAGCTCCGGGTCGGGCTTCGCGCCGAGCAGCGGATCGATCGTGTCCCTCGCAATGCCGATCCCCGACCAGATGATGAACAGCGCCACCGCAAGACCCACATAACCGTCGATCTTCAGCCCCGTACACTTCCCGACCACGCACGCGAGCAGCACTGCCGCCGTCGAAATGACGTCGTTGCGGCTGTCGGCCGCCGTGGCCAGCAGCGCCGCAGAATCGATCTTCTTCCCGAGCGTCCGGTTAAACGCCGCCATCCACAGCTTCACCGCGATCGACACGAGCAGGATCGCGGCCGTGAGCGCCGAAACCTCCACCGCCTCCGGGTGCAGGATCTTTAAAAACGAGCTTTTGACCAGCTCCACGCCGATCACCAGGATCATCGCCGCCACGGCCAGCCCCGACAGATATTCCATCCGCGCGTGGCCGTATGGATGCTCCGCATCCGCCGGCCGCGAGGCCAGCTTGAATCCGACGAGCGTCACGACGGACGACGAAGCGTCCGACAGGTTGTTGACGGCGTCCGCCGTGATGGAGACACTCCCGGACAGGCTCCCGGCCAGCAGCTTCCCCGCGCACAGCAGCAAATTGCATACCACGCCCGTGATCCCGGCCAGCCGTCCATACCCGGCGCGCACCACCGGCGATGCGGTGTCCTCGTGGTTTCGCACAAACAGCCGCAGTAACAGCTTTGTCATCGCACAGTCCTCATTTCTTCTGTGTTGTTCCTTACATTATAGACTGCCCTCCATGCAAAAGCAAGTAAAACCAACCCTTCCGAAAACCGGAAGACAGGCCGTTTTCTGATGTTGTTTCCGTTTTTTGTGCACATTAACGAGGACAGTTGTCCACGCATGGCGAATTTTTTTGAAATCTGCGTCGATTTTGCGCTTGCAATTTGTGCTTTATGCCGATATAATATCAGTATTAGTCCAGCGTACAATGTTTTCTGTACACGGACAGAAGGAGGAAAAGATTCTATGAAAAAGATCATCGCATTGCTTCTGGCTGCCGTTATGGTGATGTGCCTGTTCGCGGGCTGCGCCGCATCCGGTGGTGAAAAGGTCATCAAGATCGGCGTGTTCGAGCCGCAGTCCGGCGACAACGGCGCCGGCGGCAAGCAGGAAGTGCTCGGCATCCAGTACGCCAACTCCGTCAAGCCCACCGTCACGATCGGTGGTGAAGAGTACAAGATCGAGCTCGACATTCAGGACAACCAGTCCTCGACCGACAAGGCCGTCTCCGCTGCCCAGCAGCTCGTGGCCGACAAGGTCTCCGTCGTCCTCGGCTCCTACGGCTCCGGTGTGTCCATCGCGGCCGGCACCTACTTTGCCAACGCCAAGATCCCCGCGATCGGCTGCTCCTGCACCAACGCGGCTGTCACGGCCGGCAACGACTACTACTTCCGCGTCTGCTTCCTCGATCCGTTCCAGGGCTCCGTCATGGCGTCCTTCTCCAAGGATGAGTTCGGCGCGACCAAGGCGTATGTCCTGTCCATGCTCGGCGACGACTACACCGTCGGCCTTGCAAAGAACTTCGTCATGGCGTTCGAGGCTGCCGGCGGCGAGATCGTCGGCGACGAGACCTTCGTTGAGGGCACCGCGGACTTCTCCGCCTACCTGAACAACGCCGTCTCCAGCGGCGCCGAAGTCATCTTCGCTCCGTCCGCGATCGCCTATGCTCCGCAGATCATCGAGCAGGCCAACTCCCTCGGCGTGACCATCCCCATCCTCGGCGGCGATACGTGGGAAAACTCCGCGATCTCCTCCGCGCAGGAAGGCACCGACATGAAGGTCTTCGTCTCCACCTTCTTTGATGAGAACGACGAGTCCGGTCTTGCCAAGGAATTCGTCACCGGCTTCAAGGCATGGCTCAACGGCGATTCCCAGAACCTCACCAACAACGGCGGCAACGACGTTGTCGCGGCTGTCTCCGCGCTGAGCTACGACGCCTACATGGTCGCGGTCGCTGCCATTGAAAAGGCCCAGTCCACCGACGGCGAAGCCATCCGCAACGCCCTGGCCGGCATCAGCATGGACGCCGTCACCGGCGCTCTGAGCTTCGACGAGAACGGCGACGCCATCAAGAACACCGCTTACATCAAGCAGGCCATCGACGGCGCGTTCCAGTTCTACAAGGTCCAGACTGCTGCCTGATCGCACGCTTGAGGCCTGATTTCCCCAGTTGATTTCCCGGCGGGAGGGATCCCCTCCCGCCGGCATTGCTTGCCGGTCATCCAGGCATGAAAAACCCCGGAAAAGACGAAGAGAAGAGAGATTTTTCGCCCGTACACGGTCATCCGCACCGCAGGACGGAGCTAATTTTTTGTCGTCGGGTCCAGGCCGGCGTCCGCGCGGGACGCACGTCCGGGGCCGGGACCTGACGATAACTGCATAGGAGGGTCCCCATGGGTTTCATCAAGCAATGGCTGCCATACATTCTGGCAGGCATTTCCGCCGGCGGCCAGTACGCGCTGATCGCCATCGGCTATACCATGGTTTATGGTATTCTGCGCCTCATCAACTTCGCGCACGGCGATATTTTCATGGTCGCCGGTCTGATCATGATCTATCTTTCGGCAAGTCTGCCGCTGTATGTGTCCATTCCGGTCGTCATTCTTCTGACCGTTGTCCTCGGCTTCATCATTGAGCGCTGCGCGTACAAGCCGCTGCGCCAGGCGCCGAGAATGTCCGTTATGATCTCCGCCATCGGCGTGAGCTATCTGCTGCAAAACCTCGCCTATTACGTCACCGGCGGCGTTCCGAAGCAGTATCCGCAGCTGCCGTGGATCTCCGACACCATTTCCATCCTCGGCGCGTCCACCAAGCGCGTGACCGTCATCACGCCGCTTCTGACGCTGGTGCTCGTCATCGCGCTGGTCGTCCTCATCAAGCGCACGAAGATCGGCATGGCCATGCGCGCAGCCTCCAAGGATTTTGAGACGGCGCAGCTCATGGGCATCCGCATCAACTCCGTCATTTCGTTTACATTCATCATCGGCTCGGCGCTGGCCGCGGTCGCGTCGCTGCTGTATTTCTCCAACTATACCACCGTCGCGCCGTCCTCGGGCGCCATGCCGGGCCTCAAGGCGTTCGTCGCGGCCGTCTTCGGCGGCATCGGCTCGATCCCGGGCGCGGTCATCGGCGCGTTCATCATCGGCATCTGCGAGACGCTTCTCAAGGGCATCGGCCTCACGGCGTTCTCCGATGCGTTCACATTCGCGCTGCTCATCATCATCCTCGTCGTCAAGCCGACGGGCCTGTTCGGTGAAAAGCTGACCGAGAAAGTCTGAGGTGGAAGGTATGAAAAAAGAAAAAAAGCTCTCCCTACAGACCATTCTCACCATCTGCGGTCTGGTCCTCATCTATATCCTGGCCTATGCGTTCGACCATATCCCGGGCATCCCCATCATGCTCACGACCGTCCTGCGCAAGGGCGCGATCTATTCCCTCGTCGCCGTCTCCATGAACCTGCTCAACGGCTTCACGGGCCTGTTCTCCCTCGGTCAGGCGGGCTTCATGCTCATCGGCGCATACACCTTCGCCGCCATCAACATCTCCGACGGCATCCGCTCCACGGTGTATCAGTATTATGATCCCCTCTTCAAGGCTTCTCTGACCGAAATACTCCAGCGTGCGCTCGGCAATACCGCGGGCACCGTCGTCGGCGTGTTCATCTCGCTCCTGCTGGCCGGTCTTCTCGCGGGCCTCATCGCGTATCTCATCGGCCTGCCGGTCCTGAAACTCAAGAGCGACTATCTCGCCATCGCCACGCTCGGCTTCGCCGAGATCATCCGCGCCCTTGTCCAGCTCGAGGCATTCGCGCCCGTGACCAACGGCTCGCAGCTGCTGCGCGGCTTCCCGTACTTCTCCGATACGCTCGTGCCGTTCATCATCGTCGGCATCTGCATCGCCGTCATCGTCCTGCTCATCAACTCGACCTACGGCCGCGCGTTCAAGGCCATCCGCGACGATGAGATCGCCGCCGAAGCCATGGGCATCAACCTCGCCCATCACAAGCGTATGGCGTTCATCATCTCCTCGTTCTTTGCCGGCATCTCCGGCGCGCTGCTCGCCATGTACCAGACCACGGTCCAGGCCAACACGTTCAAATCGGCCATGACGTATGAGATCCTGCTCATCGTCGTCATCGGCGGTATCGGCTCGATCTCGGGCAGCTGCATCGGCTCGTTCCTGTTCATCGCCTGCTCCGAGTGGTGGCTGCGCTTCCTCGATACCGAGACGTATGTCGGCGCGTTCAAGGTGCCGCTGCTGCGCACGGGCTTCCGTATGGTCGTCTTCTCCGTCATCATCATGATCGTCGTCCTCTTCTTCCGTCAGGGCATCATGGGCGACCGCGAGATTTCGCTCGCGGGGCTCGCCAAACGACTCAGTAAAAAATCCGCGAAGGGAGGCAAACAGGCATGAGCGAATCCGTTCTGCACGTAGAAAACGTCACCATGCAGTTTGGCGGCGTCGTGGCCGTCAATAACCTCTCCATGGACGTTTACAAGGGCGAGATCGTCGCCCTCATCGGCCCGAACGGCGCCGGTAAGACCACCGCCTTCAACTGCATCACCGGCGTGTACGAGCCGACCAACGGCAAGGTCGACTTCATGGGCAAGACCATCGTCTGCAACCATCCGCGCGGCAAGATGAAAAAGACCTACGCGGGCGAAAACGCCGCCCTTTATGAGCGTGAGCCCGTCGTCTCCGTCACGCCCGACGTCATCACCAAACGCGGCATCGCGCGTACCTTCCAGAACATCCGCCTGTTCAAGTCCATGACGGTCTTTGAAAACGTCCTGACGGCGATGCACCTGCGCCGCACGTCCAACGTCTTCACCGCCACGTTCCGCGGCAACCGCAAAGAAGAGGCCGCGCAGCGGCAAAAGGCGCACGAGCTTCTGAAGATCGTCGGCCTCGACGATGTTTCCGACGAACTCGCCACCGCCCTGCCCTACGGCAAACAGCGCCGGCTCGAGATCGCCCGCGCGCTTGCCACCGATCCGCAGCTGCTGCTGCTTGACGAGCCGGCCGCCGGCATGAACCCGCAGGAGACGATGGAGCTGACCGCCTTCATCCGCAGCGTCCGCGACCAGTTCGGCCTGACGATCTTCCTGATCGAGCACCACATGAACCTCGTCATGGACATCTCCGACCGCATCTACGTCATCGACTTCGGCAAGCAGATCGCCGCCGGCGTGCCCGCCGAAATTCAGAACGATCAGCGCGTCATCGACGCATACCTGGGGGTGGAAGAGGATGAGTAACATTCTGGAAATCAAAAATCTTGTCGTCTCCTACGGCGGCATCGAGGCGGTCAAGGGCATCAACCTCAAGGTTGAGCAGGGCAAGATCGTCACGCTGATCGGCTCCAACGGCGCCGGTAAGTCCACCACGCTCAAGACCATCGCCGGTCTTGTGAAGCCCAAGTCGGGCGAGATCCTGATGCACGAGACGAATATCGTCGGCAAATCGACCGACCAGATCGTCTCCACCGGCATCACCCTCGTGCCCGAGGGCCGCCGCGTCTTCGCCAACCTCACCGTCGAAGAGAACCTGCGCATCGGCGCATATCTGCGCAAGGATTCCATCGCCGAGGATCTCGAGCGCGTCTACGCCCTGTTCCCGCGCCTGAAAGAGCGCGAGTGGCAGCAGGCCGGTACGCTCTCCGGCGGCGAACAGCAGATGCTGGCCGTCGGCCGCGCGCTCATGGCCAAGCCGCAGGTCATCATGATGGACGAGCCTTCGCTCGGCCTCGCGCCGATCGTCGTGCGCGGCATCTTCGACATCATCCGCGAGATCAACAAGCAGGGCATCACCGTGCTTCTCATCGAGCAAAACGCCAACATGGCCCTCAAGGTCGCCGACTGGGCCTACGTCATGCAGACGGGCGAGATCCTCATGGAGGGCACGGGCGCGGAGCTTGCCGCCAACGAAGAGGTCAAGGCCGCCTACCTCGGCACCGCGAAATAACCGCATCCCGGACATACAAAAATCCCATGGTTCCCTGAACCATGGGATTTTTTTATACTTTTCCGTTTTTTCACCGTTTCGGCTCATACCATACGTTTTTCCCGTACAGCAAAACCGGCGTGCCGTCGTCGATGTTGTTGAAAATTTTGACCATCGCCGCCTCCGGGATGTTGACGCACCCGTGCGAGCCGTTGAAGATGTACTGATCTCCGCCGAACACCGACCGCCACGAGGCGTCGTGCAGCCCGATGGAATCGCCGATCACGCTGACCCAGTATTTGACGAACACCTCGTAATCCGGGCCGGTCAGCGTGCAGTTCGTCTGCTTGTTGTGCGAATAATAAAGCCCCACCGGCGTGCGGTGGCTCGTGACCATACCGGTCACGATCGGCGTCGTGACGATCAGCGTGCCGTTTTTGTAAAACGTCAGCTGCTGCGAATCCATATCGACCTCGACATACGTCTGCCCGAGCGAAAACGGCTGCCCGTAGTAATAGCACGTCAGCGCCGCCGTGATCTCCGCCGGTTCCATCGCCGCGATCGCCTGTGCCAGCTGCTTTTTGACCGTCGGCACATCGATCAGATAGTCGCATTTGTAAAAGTCGATCTCGACCGGCCCGCGGACATAAGAATTAAAGCGGAACGGCGTGTCATACGTCCCGTACTGCCCCTGCCAGCGTTCCGTCAGTGCATCCAGCGCGTCCCCGCGCAGCCGCACGCGCCCGCCGTCCGGTTCCGTCAGCGCCGTGAGCGCGTCCGCGGCCAGCGTTTCGCGGCCGTTTTCAAACGTCACCGTGACCGTCATTTCATTCACCGCCGCGCGCCATGCCGCCGCGTCCAGCGTCACCTCGCCGTCCGACAGCCGCACCGGGCTCTTTTTGAACGTATCGCCGAGCGTCTTCGCCGCTTCCGCGTCGATCGCGCCCGCGTCCGTCAGCGCCGCGAGGAGCGTATCGCCCTCCGCCGTCTGCGCCTGCAAGCCGAACCACGTCATCAGCGCCAGATCGCCGCGCGTGAATGTCCCGCCGAACAGCGCCGCGCTGTATACGTTCTTTTCCGCGGCGAACGCCTCGGTCTGCGCCCAGTCAAAGTCATATCCGTCCTGATACCCCAGCGCGCGCAGCAGAAACAGCGCATAGTCGCGCGCCCTGCACGGCAGATCCGCGCCGTACTGCGTTTCCGACATCCCTCTGACGAGTCCCGCGTCATACAGCCACGCCAGATACGGCGCGGCCCACGTGTTCCCGTCTTCAAACGGATGGCCGGTCTCGCCCGCGGCATAGCGCGCCAGCGCATCCTCCTCCGCGCCGTACAGCCGCACGAGCATCACCGCGGCCTCGCTGCGCGTCGGCGCGCGATCCAGCTCAAAGCCCGCGTCCGTGCCGCGGAACACATCCGCGGCGGCCAGATCCTCCGCCGCCGACTGCGGCGAAACAGCCGCGGCCGTCACACAAAGCAGCGCGCACAGGCCCAGCGCAAACAGCACGGCCAGCATCCTTCTTTTCATGTTCCCTTCTCCTTTTCCTTTTTGCTTCCTGTATTATACCAGATCCTGCCCGCCGGGGCAACGGTCATTCGCGCCCGCCGCGCGCTTCGCCTCTTGTCATCCGGCAGGATATCTGATAGAATATCGGATGAATTTGAAGAAATCGAGGCTTTTTTCATGGACGCCGTCACCTTACAGCATATTGAAAAATCCTATACCTCCTACACGACCGAGATCGTCATCAAGGGCGAGCAGCGCCAGAGCCGCACCCGCCATATCCTGCGCGATCTGTCCGTGTCGTTTCCCGCGGGCGAGCTGACCGTCATCGTCGGCCGCAGCGGCTGCGGCAAAAGCACGCTCTTAAAGCTGCTGGACGGCAAGGAGCAGCCCGACGCCGGGACGATCTCCATGCCCGCCGGCTGGCACAGCGCCATGCTCAGCCCCGAGCCGTATCTCATCACGTGGACGAATGTGCTGCGCAACGTGGCGATGGCCTGCGGCGTCGGCAAGACGCCCGACGAGCGCATGGAAAAGGCCGCGGACTTTGTCAGGCTCGTCGGTCTTCAGGACTTTGCCGACCTCACCCCGCAGGAGCTTTCCACCGGCATGAAGCAGCGCCTCGGTCTTGCTCGCGTCCTGGCCAGCCAGGCGCAGCTGCTTCTGATGGACGAGCCGTTCGCCTCGCTGGACTTTCTCACGCGCGGCGAATTGCAGGCGGAGCTGCTGCGCATCCAGCGCGAGCTGCCGCGCACCATCGTCCTCGTCACCCACCAGCTCGACGAGGCGCTGCTGCTCGGCCGGCGCATCCTCGTCATGCACCCCGACAGCTCGGTCGAGTGCTTCGACCTGACCGCCTTCCCCTATCCGCGCGACCTTTCTTCGCCCGCGATGCAGGCGCTGAAGACGGCGGTCACGGAGGCGTGCAAAGCGCCGTCGGCGCGAAAATAAGCGCGCGAAAATCGTGTCAAATTGCGCGAAAATGCGCCTTCCCTGCGCCAAAATGCACGAAAATGACGCATAAAAAACGGGCTTCAGCCGGTCTGAAGCCCGTTTTCTTCTATTTTATCCCATATTTTGCAGCAGCATTTGTTCGCGTTTGTGACAAGTGAACAAAAGGATCTGCCGCCCGTCCGTGCGCGTCTTCAGCAGCTCCAGCGCGCGCCGCAGCCGCGTCTCGTCGAGCATCGCCAGCGCGTCGTCGAGCACGACCGGCGCGCCGGCCGGCAGCAGCAGCTTGCAGATGGCCAGCCGCACGCAGAAATACGATCCGTCGGCCGTCCCACAGCTCAAAAACGCCGTTCCGTGCGGCGCAGCGTCGGGCTGCGCCGCTTGCAGATTCATCTGCCGGTCGACCGTGACGGTCTGATATTTTCCATCCGTCAGGCTGCGAAACAGCTCCGATGCCTCCGCGATCAGCCTTGGCGCGAACTTTTTCTCCAATTTTTCGTTTTCTTCCTCCATCGTCTTCGCCGCCAGCGCCAGCGCCGCCTGCTGCATCCGCAGCGTTTGCAGCCGCTCGGTGAGCATCTGCTGCCGCGCGGCAAGCTCAGCCTCGGAGCCGAGGCTTTGCAGCTGCCCGCGGCACTGATCGAGCTGCGACTGCACGGCGCCCAGCGCCTGCCGTGTGCGCAGCGTCTGCGCCTGCGCCTGCTGCGCCGTCACGCCGCTGTAGTCGCCCGCCGGGACAGCGATGTCCGGAAGCGTGCCGAGTGCCCGGCCGAGCGCCGAAGCGTGGTCTTTGGCCTGCGCAGCCGCAAGCTGCGCCGCGTGATGCGCCGCATAGTCGCCGAGCGCACGGTCGATCGCGGCGGCCGCCCCGGGAAGGCCCTCTGCGTCGGAGAACATTCGCGCGCTGCCGAGCAGCGACGCCGTGCGCGTCTTTTGCAGCTGCATGGCCGCGTCGTACTGCGCCTGAAGCGCGTCGTGCTGCGCCGTCTGCGCGCGCCACTGCGTGAGCGCGGCGCGGTATTCCGCGGCAAGCACGGCAAATTCGTCGCGGCTGCGGCCGCCGTAGCGCGCCAGGATCGCCTGCGCCTCGTCAAGCTCCCGCTCCCTTGTTCGGTTGCTGCGGACGCACAGAAGCACCGCCGGGATGCACAGGACGGCAAGCCCCGCAAACACGGCCGCAAGCAGCGGCGGTTTTTGCAGCAGCAGAACAGCCGCGGCCAGCGCCGCATACACGAATGCAAACAGCGCAAACGGCGCCCAGGCGCGGTATTTACGGGCGGTCAGGCGGTCAAATTCCCGCATATCGCGCTGCGCGTGGTCGAGAAGCCTGTCCTCCTCCACGCCGGTAAACGACGCGGGACACGCGGGCCGCGCGGGTGCAGGCGCGGGCGGCTGCGGCTCCGGCTCATGCAGGAGCTGCTGCGCCTGCTGCTGCAAGGAGCGGAGCACCGCCTCGTCCGGAAGCCGGGCGCACAGCGCCGCGGCGGCGTTTTCGCGGTTGGCCGCGGCCAGCGCGGCGCGGCGCGCGTCGTACAGCTGCTGCCTTTTCTGCTGCGCGTCGATGGCGCGCAGCGCCTGCTCGGTCTGCTCGCAGGCGGCAAGCTCCGCTTGCAGCCGCTGCCCCGTCTCGCGGAGCGACCGGTTCTTTTCCTGCGCGGCGCGCAGCTGCGCCAGCGCGTCGTCCGCGGCGGCAAGCGCCCGCTCGGTCTCGGGGATGCGGCCGGTCTTATTATACTGGCGGCGGTTCTGCCAGTCGCGCAGACGCTTGGCCGTCTGCCGGTAGCTGACCGTCTCTTCGCCGGTGGTGACGAGCGCGGACAGCCGGCTCTCCAGCGCGTCGTCCGGCGTCAGAGCCAACCCCTGCTGGCGCACGAAGGCGCTGCGCTGATAGACGCGCTTCGGCACGCCGAGGAGCGTCTCGCCGCAGTTTGCGCCCGTGAGTCTCTCGACGGGAAGACCGGTGTCGGTATAGACCGCGGAAAATACGCCCATCGGCGCGCGCGCGGTCGAAGTTCTTGTGATGGTGATGCGCCGGCCGTCCTGCTCCAGCTCCAGAACGCCGGCCATCGCCTCGCCGCTCCACGGCTGGTATTTCGTCTTGACCGGCAGCACGCCGCCTCTTTCCCGTTCGGCGGTATCGACGCCGTAGAGCATGGCGAGCAGAAACTCCGCCCAGGTGGATTTGCCGCCCTCGTTCGGCAGCTCGATGACATTGAGGCCGGGCGTGAGCACAAGCGTTTCGTTGTTCAGACGGCCGAAGGTCGCCGTCATGCGGATGATCCTCATTCCGTGTCCTCCCTGCCGTCCATCGCAGCGACGCCGTAGCGCGCGGCCAGCGCGATGACGCGCCGGTCGTCGTCGGAAGCCGCCGCGTCGTACTGCTCCTTCAGCGCACGCAGGAACAGCCCGCGCAGCGTATCGTCGTCCGCGGCCGCCCAGAGGGCTTTCCGGGGATACGTCTCGTCGCGGACGCTGAGCGCGAAAAAGCGCGGCGCAAGCGCCGCTTGCAGCGCCGGCAGATCGGGGCTGTCCGCCTCGCCGGTGAGAATGATGCGGTAAATGTCGTTTTCCGTGCCGTTCGGCAGCGCAGCCTCGATGGAGGCAAGCGCATCCTCGCCCGCGGCGACGCGCAAAATCTCGTATTTGCGCCCGGAGAGCGGCAGGAACGTCAGCGTCACGACGCCGGCGTCGGAAATTTCGCCGAGATACGCGCCCTTTTGCCCGCATTCGTCAAAGCCGCGGCCCATCGCGCAGCCCGGCCAGGCGTAGGCCGTCCCGCCGCTTTTCAAAAGGCCGCTGGCCTGATGCACGTGTCCGAGTGCGAGATACGAAAGACCGGAGGACGCGATCTGTTCGGGCGTGATGGGGTTATAGGGCGAATCCTTGCTGAGGGTATTGCCGTGGGTCACGAGGAGATTCGTCATGCCGTCCGCTTCGGCGCGGAAACCGGCAAGCAGCGCGCCCGTGTACCGCGAGAGGAAGCCCGCGCCGTAGACGCGGAGGTTTTTTTCCGGAAGCTCGACGGAAGAAATGCGGTCGGACCTGAAAATATGGACGTTTTCGGGCCAGGTTTCCGTCAGATACGGCGAGCCCGGGCAAAGCGGGTCATGGTTGCCGGGAGAAATGAACACCGGCGCGCGCACGGACGCGAGCGCATGGCGCAGCGCGTCGACGGCGTCCGGGCCTGCGGATTCCTCGTCAAACAGATCGCCGGCCAGCAGCACCGCGTCGCAGCCGTGCGCGTTCGCGGCCTCGAACAGCTCGTGCAGCAGCGCAAGCTGCTCTTCCCGGCGCTTGCGGGCCAGCTCCGGTGTCAGACCGGAGAACGCCGCGCCGAGATGCAGATCGGCGGCATGGAGAAATTTAATCAACGATCCTCACCCTTTCTGCCTGCGTACACAGGCGGCTGGTCATATCGACGGTAAAAACCGCGCCGCACATCGCGCACGGCCCGGGCGCGGAGGCATAGCGTGCGGAGAGTTCGCCCCGGAAATGCGCGATGGACTGCTCCGGCCGGATGCCGAGCACGGAATGCACCGGCCCCGTCATGCCAAGGTCCGTGATATAGCCCGTGCCGTGCGGCAGGATCTGCTCGTCGGCGGTCTGGACGTGCGTATGCGTGCCCCACTGGGCCGCGACGCGGCCGTCGAGGTAATAGCCGAGCGCGAGCTTTTCGCTGGTCGTCTCGGCGTGAAAATCAAGCAGCACCGGCGCGTCCAGCTCCGTCAGGAGCCGGTCCATCGTGCCGAACGGATCGTCCGCGCGGAAGTCAAGGTTCAGACGGCCGAGCAGATTCACGACGGCCACCGGCCCGGCCTTCGTGTCGAACACGCCGTAGCCGCGCCCGGGAAGGCTCGGCCGCAGGTTCGCCGGGCGGAGGATATAACGGCTGTCGTCGAGATAGGAACAGATCTCGCGGCGGTCGAAGGAATGGTTGCCGAGGGTGATGACGTCGGCCCCGGCGTCGAACAGCGCCGAAGCGTGCGCGGGCGTCAAGCCCGTCCCGGCGACGTTTTCGCCGTTGACAACGCAGAAATCCACGCCGTAGAGCCGCTTTACCTGCCGCAGATGCTTTTCCAGGCACCGCAGGCCGCCCTCATATGTCACATCGCCCACGGCCAGAACGCGAAGCTCCATCGCAAGCACCTCCCAATTATTTTTTTCAGTATACCATTTTCAAAAAACTTTCGCAATGCTATACTGGAAGGCGAAACCTCGGACGCGGTTTTGCGTCTTTACATTCAGAGACAGAAAGGGGAGCCACGATCTTGGAGGATGCGGCGATCATTGACCTGTATTGGGCGCGCGAGGAGCGCGCGCTCAGCGAAACGGAGACAAAATACGGCGGCTACTGCCGCTCCATCGCGCACAACATCCTGCACAGCCGCGAGGACACGGAGGAATGCGTCAGCGACACATGGCTGCGCGCATGGAACGCGATGCCGCCGCAAAGGCCGTCGGTACTGTCGGCGTTCCTCGGCAGGATCACGCGCAATCTGTCGTTCGACCGGTGCAGGAAGCAGACGGCTGAAAAACGCGGCGGCGGCTCTTTGCCGCTGGCGCTCGACGAGCTTTCGGAGTGTGTGCCCTCGCGCGCATCCGTCGAGGGCGAACTGGAGCAGAAGGAGCTTGCGGCCGTCATCGACCGCTTTTTGCGGACGCTGCCGGCGCGCGAGTGCGATATTTTCATGCGGCGGTACTGGTACGTCGACTCGGTGCAGACCATTGCCGCGCGGTATGACATGAAGGAAAATACGGCCAAGTCCGTGCTCTTCCGCACGCGGGAGAAGCTGCGGCGCTATCTGGCCGCGGAGGGGATCACGGTATGAAAAAGCAATCGGAGGCGCTGTTTCGCGCGATCGCGGACGTCGGAGACGATCTGATCGCCCGCGCGGACGCGCCGGTCAAAAAGGTGAAGCATCACTGGGGACGCTGGGCGGCGCTGGCCGCGTGCTGCGCGCTGGTCATTGGCATCGCAGCCGTCGCGCTGCCGCGGATGCAGCAGAAAACGGAGGCCATATCGGCGGACAGCGCTGCGCCGATGATGGCGGCGGAGGCGCCCGCGGAGGCGGAAATGATGGAGATGGCCGAAGCGCCCGCGGCCGCCGCGCCGGAAGAGGCGGATGCGGGCGAAGCGGCCACGAAGCAGCACGCGGAACAGGCGGAAACGGCTCTGCGGGCATTCCCGGCGGACGGCTTCAACGTCAGGCCGAAAACCATCACGCCAACGTCGGCGGTATTCTGCTCGACGACGGAGATCACGCTCTGCGGCGGGTTTACCATCGAACGGCGGACGGACGAGGGCTGGCAGGCGCTGCCGCTTCTGACAGACAGCGAGCCGGTCGGGACGCTGTCGCAGACAGACGACGGCGCGTTTGAGGTGCAGGCCGACTGGCAGGAGCGCTACGGCGCGCTGGAGCCGGGCGAATACCGCCTCGTGCAGGACGTTCTGTACTGCGAAGGCCCCACGGACGCGGATATGGCCATGACGACCATCTCGGCGGTGTTTACGGTGGAGTAAATGATGTCTCCGACGGCACCATCCTGACAGAACCCTTTTGTAGGGGCCGATGCCCATCTTCGGCGCTAAGAGCCGCGCTACGCGCGGTTGCGCCTCGAAACTAGCCTGCGGGCGTCGCATCGGCCCGCCTGAGAACCCTCGAATTTGCCGAAGGGTTTCGCGTTTCGGACGTGCATACTGCGCGGGCCGATGTGGGCATCGGCCCCTACGCAAATGTGGAAGACCAATGCAAAAAACAGGTCGCAAACCAAGTTTGCGGTTTGGCTTTTAGATAGGCATGAGGGGCGGTCGGTGAAGACCGTCCCTTTTTTGAGCAGGCTCGTGATGGCGGTTTTTGAGCAGAAAAGCGTCCTTTTCTTCCATATCTTTTCCCACGCACGGGAAAAGATATGGCTGTCGGAGACACGTCGGCCTCTACGGCTTCCTGCGGGCGTTTTTTCAGCTGTCGGTCAGGGGCATGACGGCCAGCTGCACGTCGGAAACGGGCAGGAAGCCATACCGCTCGCCTGCGCGGACGGTGTACCACGTGTCAAAATCGCCCAGGACCGTAACAGCCGTGCCGTTCGGCAGCGCGGCGAGGATCGCCGCGTCGGACGTGGGATAGCTGCGCAGGTTCGCGTAGCCGTCGGGCGACTGGACGGAGGCCTCAAACTCCGCGCCGGGCGTGAGGAACGGAACGCCGAAATACTCCGTCACGCCCTCCGCCATCGCGCGTGCGACCGCGTCAAGATTGCCGGTCAGCCAGTTGGCGTCGTCGACGTTGTCATGATAGCCGATCTCGGCCAGAACGGCCGGGGCGCGGGTACGGCGCACCTCGCCGATGACGGTCGTCGCGCGCGCCTGCACGCGGCCGGGATCCGGATAGACGGTCTTGAGATTGTCGACGAGAATATTCGCCATGCGAAGCCCGGCCTCGCTCGTGGGGTAATAGTACAGATCCACGCCGCGCAGCTGCCCGGCCAGCGCCTGCGGCCCGGCGTTGGAGTGCAGGGCCAGATGGAAATCGGGCCCCAGTGCGTTGGAATCGCGGATGGACTGCACCGCGCTGCCGTTCGGATCGTTGCGCACGACAGTGATGCCGCTGGCGTGCAGATACGGCTCCATCTCGTCGGCGAGGGCGTTCATCCAATAGCGCTCGTCGCCGGTGGTGACGTAGGGATTGAAATACTGTGTGGACGGACTTAAGAATAAAACTGGCATATTTTTGCGCCTGCCTTCCCATTTTACTGGCTTATTCTATGCAGACGGCGAATTTTTGTTTACAGACTCCGTTGTTTATGATACCATAACAAACGGCACGCAAAGGAGTTTGACGATATGCAGTATATTATTCTGGATATGGAATGGAATCAGCCCTGGCCCGGGTCCTACAGCGCGAAAAAGCCGCTGCCGTCGCCGATGCGCGGCGAGATCGTACAGATCGGCGCCGTGCGCATGACGCAGGACCAGCAGGTCGCGGACGAGTTCCAGATCCTCATCCGGCCGAAATATTTCAGAAAAATGAATCACAAGGTCGCTTCGCTGACCGGCATCCGCGACAGCGTGCTGCGCGAAAAGGGCGTGACGTTCCCGGAGGCCGCGGCGCAGTTTGAGGCGTGGTGCGGAGAAGACTGCACATTTCTGACGTGGGGCTTCGACGACATTACCGTGCTGCGGGAAAATCTCGCGGTGTTCGGGCTTCCGGACGCATGGACCGCGAAATGGTACAACGCGCAGCTCATTTTCAACGCGCAGACCGACGGCTCGGACGCGCAGAAGGCGCTGTCCACCGCGATGCAGATGATGGACATCGAACCGACCCGCGCCGCGCACGACGCGCTCGGCGATGCGTATCACACGGCGCTCGTGTGCCGGAAGCTGCGGCTTGCCGAGGGCATCGAAGCGTATGAGGCCGCCGTGCAGGCGCACGAGAACGGCTTCCACGGCGCGGAGCTGCCCGGATGCGTGCAGCGCGCCGTCTTCCACGGGTATCAGGACAAGGCCGCCGCGCTCGGCGCGATGAGCGGAAAGGAAAACCGCTGCCCGGTCTGCGGCGAACGGATGACGGCCGGGAAATGGTATACGCAGCAGGGACGGCGGTATCTGACGAAGGCGCACTGCGAGACGGACGGGGATTTTTACATCCGCGTGCGGCTGGTGCATGAGGACGACGCCATGCGCGTCAGCCGTCTCATCTACGAGCCGACCGAGCAGGTGCAGAAGAGCTACGCGGCGCTCGCGGAAAAGCCGCGGCCGCGCCGCTCGCGGCGGCGCAGATCCGCGCGCGTCAAGGCCAAGCCCGCCGAACCGCAAAATCCGTAATCCGTAACAAAAAGGCCAGCCCATACGGGCTGGCTTTTGATTTTACAGATCGGGGTCGAAGCGCTCGAAGATCGGGATGCCGCCTTCTGCTTCGCCGGTCAGCATATCCGCCTTTTTGCGGATCGTCCAGTAGACCGGCTGCGCGCCCCACACGCGCGTACACAGCCGCGCGCAGAGCCCGCGGCGGTCTTCGAATTTATAGGCGATGAAATCCGGGACGCTCAGGAAGTTCAGGAGCATATTGCCGGCAATGAAGCGCTTGTAAAACGGCAGGCCGGCTTTGTCCTTTTCAAAATTCATGGAGAGCTGGCCGCGGCAGACGGCCGGGCGGAGCTTTTTGAGGTCGATGAGCGCGAAGGGATCGAACGACTCGATGCAGTATTCGCCCGCGTAGCTGTCCAGCCGCTCGCAGACGGCCTTCGTCAGGGCGAAATGATTGCCGCGGGCGGTTTTGAGCTCGATGATGAGGGGCGTGGCGTGTTCGAAGAGCGCGAGGACCTCGTCAAAGGTCGGGATCTGCTCGTCCGTGCCCTCGAGACGGAGGGCTTTCAGCTCCGCCAGCGTCAGATCCTCGATCTGGCCGTCGACGTTCGCGCAGCGGCGCAGATCGGAATCGTGGAAGACGGCAAGCGTGCCGTCTTTCAGAAGATGCACGTCCAGCTCCGCGCCGAAGCCGCGTGCGATGGCGCGGCGAAAGGCCGGGAGGGAATTTTCGGGCACGACGGGTTTGTCGTGATAGCCGCGGTGCGCGTAGCGGTACTGCCGCAGCAGCGGCCATTTTTCATGGCCCCGGCGGCAGCGCAGCGCCAGAAGCAGCAGCGCAAAAAGCGCAAGCAGGATAAGCAGGATGAGAAGGATCGGATGCATGGTAAGACTTCTTTCTGTATGTGGTGGGATGTGGGACAAGAATCGCAGGGGCCGCCCCTTGCCAGTTCGACCTCTCCGGCCCTTCGGGCCACCTCCCCTTCACAAGGGGAGCCAAGGGGTTTGCGCAGTCCAAAGCCTCCCCTTCATAAGGGGAGGTGCCGAGCAAAGCGAGGCGGAGAGGTCAAGTGGGCAGGGCTGTCCCCCTGTTCTGACGCTCAGTCGTCCATTTCCTCGAATGCCTCGAGGCCCTTTTTGGCCGCGGCCTTCACGTCGCCGTGGCGCACGAAGAGCATCGTCACAAAGCTCATGACCACGAAGAACGCCGCATACGGGAACAGGACGCGGTAGTCGATTTTGCGCATGAGCGTACCGGCGACGATGGGCGTGACGACCTGCGCGGCCATGGAGGCCGTATAGTAATAGCCGGTGAACTTGCCGATGTCCGAGCCCTTGCACATCTCGACGACCATGGGAAGCGAGTTGACGTTGATCGCCGCCCACGCAAGGCCCACGAGCGCAAAGACGACGAACATGACGGCGTTGATGGACGAGAAGGCCGTCGTCAGCACGTAGCCGAGCGCAAAGCACACGGCAAGCAGGATGATGCCGCACTGGATGGTGCGCTTGCGGCCGATCTTCGAGGCGATGACGCCGATGGGGATGTACGAGACGATGGCGCCGGCCGTGGCGATGAGCAGGCACGTCGACGCGCCGCCGAGGCCCTGGCCCATGACGACGTCGACATACGTCGAGAACCACGTCGTCACGCCGTTATAGCCGATGAACCACAGCGCGATGGACGCAAGCAGGAAGCCGAGGCTCCGCCTGACGGGCGCGGGCAGCGTCTCGTGGCCGCTGCCGTCGTCGGTCGCAAGGTTCCACTCGGGATGCGCCTTTTCAAGGGCCTGATTTTCAGCGGTGAGCTTCGGCTCCTTGATGGTCAGGAACAACGCGCCGACGGCGAGGAACATGATGGCCGAGACGACGATGAACAGCGGCTGATAATTGACGTGGTCAAGCCCGGCCGTTTTGGAATTGGGATAGAGCACGGCCGCGACGGCAAGATAGAGAATGCCGCCGACCGCGCCCATGAGGTTGATGATGGCGTTGGCGCGCGAGCGCAGCGGCTTCGGCGTGACGTCGGGCATGAGCGCGACCGCGGGCGAGCGGTAGGTGCCCATGGAGACGAGCAGCAGGCCGAGGACGATGACGAACGAGGCCATTTTAAAGGGCGACGGCGCGGCCGCGTAGCCGTTATCGAGCAGCGGCAGGATGTTCATGAGGATGACGGCGCAGCCGGTGCCGAAGAGGATGAAGGGCATCCGCTTGCCGATCTTTGTGTGCGTCCGGTCGGACAGCGAGCCGAAAAACGGCAGCAGGAACAGGGCCAGAATATTGTCCGCGGCCATGATCGCGCCGGAGAACGTCTCGTTCATGTGGAAGGTCTTGGTCAGGATGAGCGGCACGACGCTGTCGTACATCTGCCAGAAGGCGCAGATGGAGAGGAACGCAAGGCCGACGAGGATGGTGCGCTTGTTGTTGAGCTTCATTTCTCTTCTCCCTTTTGTAGTGTGTTGAGGACTTCGCGGATATTCTGCATACAGTATGTGGGCTGCACATGGTATTTTGGGATATCGTCCATGACGCCCTCGCCCGAGAGGACAAAAATCGTGTCGATCCCGGCGTTCACGCCGCAGGCGATGTCGGTATAGACGCGGTCGCCGATGAGGCAGGTCTGACGCGGGGAAAAGCCCGTGCGCTCCATGGCGAGCAGCGCCATCTCGGGCTGCGGCTTGCCGATGACCTTCGGCCGGCGGCCGGTGGCCGTATGGAGCATTTCGATGACGCTGCCGCAGTCGGGCGCGCTGCCGTACCACGTGGGACAGACGAGATCCGGATGCGTGGCGACGTAGTCCGCGCCGCGATTCAGGAGGATACAGCAGGTTTCGAGCTTTTCATACGTCAGCTCCGTGTCGTAGCCGAGCAAAACGACGGAGATATCGTCCCGCAGCGTCTCGGCCACGCGAAGGCCCGCGAGGCGCAGCTGATCTTTGAGCGACTCGGTGCCGCAGACGTAATAGACCGTGTCCGGGCGGTATTTGCCTTGCAGGTAGCGGATGGCCGCGTCCGCGCTGGTGAGAAAATCGTCGGGAAAGGCCGGGATGCCGAGGCGCGCGAGCTTTTCAATATAGGCGTCGGTGCCGCGCGAGGAATTGTTCGTCAGGAACAGATAGCGGCCGCCGATGGCGCGCACGTATTGCAGGAAGTCCGCCGTGCCGTCAAAGAGCGTGTCGCTCAGATAGATCGTGCCGTCCATGTCCAGCAGGAACAGCCGCTTTTCCGCAAGGGACATATCGTTTCCTCCAGGTCAGAAATCCTGATTATTATACCGTGCGCGGCGCGATTTGACAAGCGCCGGGAAAGCGCATACAATACATCTGTTCAAAATTGTCTGAAAGGAGGCGGCAGGATGCAGCCGTTACCGAAGGAGCTGGCGCCGCGGCTCATCGCGTGGTATGCGGAAAACCGGCGTGCGCTGCCCTGGCGGCAGGACCGGGAGCCGTATCACGTGTGGCTGTCGGAGATCATGCTCCAGCAGACGCGCGTCGAGGCCGTGAAGGGCTATTACGCGCGGTTCCTTGCGGAGCTGCCCGACATTGCGGCGCTTGCGCAGTGCCCGCCTGACCGCCTCACAAAGCTCTGGGAGGGTCTGGGGTACTATTCGCGCGTGCGCAATCTGCAAAAGGCGGCGCAGACGATCGTGCGTGATCACGGCGGGCGGTTTCCGGAGGACTATGACGCGATCCGCGCGCTGCCGGGGATCGGGGATTATACCGCGGGCGCGATCGCGTCGATCTGCTTTGAGCTGCCAACGCCGGCCGTCGACGGAAATGTGCTGCGCGTGCTCTCGCGCGTACAGGCAGACGATGCGCCGGTCACGAAGCAATCGGTCAAACGGGCGTATGCCGACGCGCTGCGGCCGGTGTACGAGGAGAATTCCGGACTGCGCGGAACGCTGACGCAGGCGCTGATGGAGCTTGGGGCGTGCATCTGCGCGCCGAACGGCGCGCCGGGGTGCGAAGACTGTCCGCTGGCGGCGCTCTGCGCGGCAAGGCGCGATGGAACGTGGGCAAAATTCCCCGTCAAAGAGGCGAAAAAGGCGCGGAAAATCGAGGAAAAGACGGTATTTTTCCTCGACTGCGGCGGAAAATTCGCCGTGCGCCGGCGGCCGCAGTCGGGTCTTCTGGCAGGGCTGTGGGAGCTGCCGAATGTCGAGGGTCTTCTGGACGCGCCGGCGGCGCTGGATGCGTTGCAGGCGCAGGGCTTCGCGCCTGCGGAAGTGCGCAAAAGCGCAGAGCGGACGCACATATTCACGCACGTCGAATGGCGGATGCGGTGCTACTATGTACAGGTTTTGACGTGCGGCGGCGAGGCGCTGTGGGTCGATGCAGCGCGCTTTTCGCGCGACATTTCCCTGCCGACGGCGTTCCGGATGTTCTGGGAGGCTCCGCCGGGCGGCGGCAGCGATTGATATCCGCATATATCATTTTTGATATCGGATGTGTGAATATTTCATAAGGCGAATATCCCCCTGGGTGGCTTGTGCCGTACAGATTCACGGGGTATGATGGAATCATCCTGAAAGACCCGGAGGAATTTGCGATGCATATGGCTGACGCGCTGCTGTCCGCGCCTGTCGCGGCTGCGATGTATACGGCTTCGGCCGCCGCTGCGGCGGTGTCTGTGAAGCAGATGAAAAAGGAAGACGCGCTCTCGCCCGTACCGGCCGCAAAGCGGCTGCCGACGATGGCCGTCATGTCCGCGCTGGTATTCGCGGGCCAGATGATCAACTACACCATCCCCGGCACGGGCTCGTCCGGGCATCTGTGCGGCGGTTTGCTTTTATCGGCGGTGCTTGGGCCGTGGGCAGGATTTTTGTCGATGATCGTCATCCTCGCCATTCAGGCGCTGTTCTTTGCCGACGGCGGTCTGCTGGCGCTGGGCGCAAATGTGTGGAATATGGCGTTTTACGGCTGCTTCGCAGGGTATTTCCTCATTTACCGGCCGATCATGCAATCAAAGCGCCTCGCGGGAAAGCCGCGCGCGCGCATCGCGCTCGCGTCCGTGCTCGGGTGCGTGCTGACGTTGCAGCTGGGTGCGCTGTCCGTCGTGATCGAGACGTCGCTGTCCGGGATCACGGAGCTGCCGTTCGGCGCGTTCCTCGCGCTGATGCAGCCGATCCATCTGGCCATCGGTCTGGTGGAGGGTCTGATCACCGCGGCGGTTTTGCTGTTCGTCTATCAGGCGCGGCCGGAGCTGCTGCAATGCACGGAGGGAAGCGCGCAGGGCGCGCAGAGAATCTCGCGCAAGGCGGCGCTGGCCATTCTGGCGGCGGCGGCGATCGTGGTGGGCGGCGGACTGTCGCTGCTGGCAAGCGCGAACCCCGACGGGCTGGAATGGTCGCTGTTCGGCAACGAAGCGGCCGGGTATTCGGCCAACATGGGACTTGACGAGGAGAACTTCGGCGTGCGCGGCAAGGCCGCCGACGCGGCGGCAAGCGTGCAGGAAAAGACGTCGTTTTTACCGGATTACGGCTTTGCAGGCAGCGACAGCGCGGCCGGGACGTCGGTGTC
The DNA here is from genome assembly GCA_934670025.1 of uncultured Oscillospiraceae bacterium. Taxonomy (GTDB): domain Bacteria; phylum Bacillota; class Clostridia; order Oscillospirales; family Oscillospiraceae; genus CAG-170. The sequence continues at coordinate 12,689 of CAKUOS010000012.1, read as the reverse complement.
CGGGATCGTCGGGTGCGCGATGGTCGCGGGCTGCGCGGCGCTCATTGGCCTTGCCGGGAAGCTGGCACGGAAAAAGCGTGCGAACCGGCACGCCGAAGCATAACGATACAAAAATACGCGGTAAGCCGAAAACGGCTTACCGCACTTTTCCATATGGGAGGGATATGCCGTGAACAAGGCCGAACAGGCGGGCGCGGAGCTGCGCGCGATGGACGAGCTGGCCGCGCAGGACTCGCCGATGCACCGGCTGAGCCCGCTGAGCAAGCTGTTCGTCACGATCTTTTATATCGTCGTGACGGTATCGTTCCCGAAGTACGCCTTTTCGGCGCTCGTGTGGATGGCGCTGTTCCCGGCCGCGGGCTATGCGCTGGCCGGGATCGAGCTGCGCGCGTGCTTTCATAAGCTGCGCGTGGTGATGCCGCTGGTGTGCGCGGTGGGACTGCTCAACCCGCTGTTTGACCGGCAGATCGTGCTGCGGCTCGGGAATATCGCCGTGTCGGGCGGCGTTATTTCGATGCTGACGCTGATGATGAAGGGCGTTTTCTGTCTGCTGGCGTCGTTTCTGCTGATCGCCACGACAGCCGTGGAGGATATCTGCCGCGCGCTGCGGCAGATCCATGTGCCGCAGCTGATGACGAGCCTGCTGCTGCTCACGTACCGGTATATCGGCGTGCTGCTCGAGGAGGTCGCCGTCATGCAGACGGCGTATCATCTGCGCGCGCCGGGGCAGAAGGGCATCCATATCTCGGCCTGGGGCTCGTTTCTCGGGCAGCTGCTGCTCAGGAGCACGGACCGCGCGCAGGCGCTCTATGAGAGCATGGAGCTGCGCGGGTTCTGCGGCGAGTTCGAATACGCCGTGAAGCGGAAAAGCAGCGCGCTCTCGTGGCCGTATGCCATCGCGCTGCCGGTCTTGATGCTGCTGCCGCGGCTGACCGATCTGTCCGCGCGCCTCGGCGCGCTGCTTGGGTAAGGAGGAAACAAAAATGCTGGTATTCGATCATGTCCGCGCGGACTACGGCGGCGCGCCGGTATTGCGGGATGTATCGTTCACGATAGAAGACGGCGAGCAGGTGGGCCTGATCGGCGCGAACGGCGCGGGAAAATCCACGCTGATGAAGGCCGCGCTGGGTTTAACGCCGTATGAAGGCGTGATCACGGTCGGCGGCGTAAGGGTCGCGCGGGAAAATCTGGCCGCCGTGCGAAAATCACTCGGGTATGTGCTTCAGGACGCGGACAATCAGATGTTCATGCCGACCGTGCTCGACGACATGGTGTTCGGCCCCATGAACTACGGTATGCGCCGCGAGGAAGCCGTCCGGCTGGCCGACGAGACGCTTGCGGCGCTGCATCTGGAATATCTGCGCGACCGGCACAACCACAAAATGTCCGGAGGCGAAAAGCGCATGGCCGCGATCGCAACGATCCTCGCCATGCGGCCGGGGATGCTTTTGATGGATGAGCCGTCGACCGCGCTCGACCCGCGCAACCGCCGCATTCTGATCAAAACCTTACAGGCGCGGCCAGAGACGAAGCTCATCGCCACACACGATCTGGACATGGTGCTGGACACGTGTACGCGCGTGCTGCTGCTGGCAGACGGCGTGATCGCCGCCGACGGGCCCGCGCGCGAAATTCTGCGCGATAAAGCGCTGCTCGAGCGCTACGGACTGGAGCTGCCGCTGTGTCTGGCGGGCGCACCGGAGTAAAACACTTGCAATCGCATCCGCGTTGTGGTACGCTGTAGGCACAGATCAGAATCGGAAACAGAAAGGATCGTGGCTTATGGAAATTTCCGAACTCAAGGCGCGGGCCCGCGCGCAGCTGGACGGCGGTATTTTTCAGAACGCATGGATGACGGCCGTCGGCGCGTGTCTGCTCATCGGACTCATCGAGGCCGCCGCAGGCAGCATCCTGCCGGCCATCGGCGCGCTCATCATCGTCGGGCCGATGGAATACGGAACGGCATATCTGTTCCTCAAGCAGGCGCGCGACGGGCAGAAAATGCAGCTGGGCGATATGTTCCGCGGTTTTCAGGACGATTTCGGCGGGACGTTCCTCATCGGCCTCATGACGTGGCTGTTTACGTTTTTGTGGTCGCTGCTGCTGGTCATCCCCGGCATCGTCAAGTGCTATTCCTACTCGATGGCATACTATGTGAAGCTCGACCATCCAGAATACGGCTGGAAGGCGTGCATCGACGAGAGCCGCCGGCTGATGAACGGGCACAAGTTTGAAAAATTCGTGCTCGATCTGAGCTTCATCGGCTGGATCATCGTGGGCTCCTTGTGCCTCGGCGTCGGCACGCTCTGGGTCACGCCGTATATGGCCGCGACGGACGCGCATTTTTACGAGTATGTGCGCACGTGCCCGGCCGTGGAAGACTGAACCGGCAAATAAAATCCCCCGGACGTATGTCCGGGGGATTTTTGTCACTGCACCCGATAGCCCTGATCGAGAAGGGCGAGGATCTGCGGCCAGAACGTCTCATCGAGCGCGCAGAAAACGCTGCCGTCCGGGATCTCGTGGAACGAGACGACGAAGTTGCGCTCGTCGAGCCACGCCAGATGCTGCTGTTCGTTGTAAGTATCCATGATGCCCTCCTGTGATGCGTTTGATTATTTCTTTGTAGCCGGGTCGAGGTTCTCCAGCGAAGGATCGGCCAGCGAAACGGCGTACAGCGTATCATCCGCGTCAAAGCGGAACGAGACGAAATAGCGGTCCTGCACCCGCATATCCAGGCGCGTGCCGCCGTCGACCGTGGAGATCGAGACGCGGTCGGGCGAGGCGTTGTCGCCGTAAAGAAGCTGCACGTAGGCCGCGCCGCGCGTCCAGTCTGTTTTCACGGGGAATTTCGCAAGGACGCTGTCCAGACTGTCGCCGATGCGGATGCCGCGCAGGAACGTGTCCGACGCGAAGTCCTTTGCATTATAATAGACGGTATAGAGCTGCAAAACGTTCTCTTCGTTCGGCAGGAAGTGATATTCCACGCCCGCGACGGAGAAATCCAGGCCGCGCGCGCGGCCCTTCCACGCCTGATCGTCCGCGGCGGCGGTGGCCTTCGTGAGGACCGTCTCGTAATCCGCGCGGAAGAACAGGCCGTTCGGCAGGATGAGCTCACACGGCTGAAGCGTCATCGACGCATCGGCCGCGACGGTATCGGGCCGCGAAACAGGCCGTACACTTCCTAAGGACGCATTTTCGAGGAAAACGTTGCGTCGGATTTCAAAAGTTTTTAAATCGAAGACGAGATTCTGCACCGTAAAGCGGCTTTCCGCCGCGTCGGGGTCCTCGGTCAGGCTGCCGAAGAGGAGGTAATCGTCCTGCGTATGGTCGACCCAGTAGGACGTATCGGCCGCAGGGCCGTCGATGGCAGTCTCTTCCCCGGAGGCCGCGCGATAGACGAGCGTCGTTTGCGTATGCTGCGCAAGACAGCCGCTGTCGCCGTTCGGGCAGCTGGACAGCCGCCCGGTGCGGGTGAAGACGGTATAGTCCGCGTGCGTCAGGAGCGTCACGACGCTGTCGGCCCAGCTGCCGTCGGGGTTCACGACGGTGAAGCTCTGCGCCATCTGCTTTAAGATCTGTCCCTCGCAGCGCGCCTGCATCCGCGCGTCGTAGCCGTAGGCGGTTTCGCTGTCTGAAGTCAGCTGCCAGTGGATGCGCACCTCGTAGCAGCCGTCCGGCGCGCCGTAGAGGTAGACGAGGGTGTTGCTCTCGCCCGATTCGAGCGTCAGCAGCTGACAGCGCGCGCCGGCCTCGCCCTTATACCCCTGCCGCTCGTAAAAATCGGAGCGGTCGGTGACGGGTTCGTCAAAATACGTGACCTCGAACGACGCGCCGGTCTTTTCGCTGTACCACAGACGGCTGCCCAGATTCCGCAGCCAGCCGGTCGTGGGGATGTACGCGCCCCATATGTGGTCGCCGCCCTCGGAGCACTGGATGTAATATGCGTCGATGCTCGTCTGGCGGCCATAGCCGTCCAGGCCCGTGTAGAATGCCATGTTGTAATACGGCTGACCGCCGTGCGAGGCGGCGTAGACATCGCGCAGGTAGTCCTTGGGACTCCCGGACTGCTCATACACGTCCAGCGCCGTGCCGTCGGGGTCCTTTGTCCAGCCGAGAAGCTGGTAGTCCTGCGTTTCGCTGCGGAAGACGACGGTCACAAGGTCGCGGCCGCCCTCGGAGTAATACTCGCGGCCGTCGATCATGGACTTGCTGACGAAATAGCCGTCAAGTCCCGATGAACCGAGCAGGATCGTGCGCCCGGCTTCGTTTTCCGGGCTGACGAGGACGGAAAAGCTCCAGAGCTGGAGTTCGCCGACGGGGTCAAGACCGGCAAGCGCGGCAAGCTGTTCGAGGTTCACGGCCTGCGCGTCCTGCACGGTGTCGGTGACAGTCTCAAAGCCGCCGTCTGTCTGCACCATGTACTGTACAGGCTCTTCCATGCGCAGCTGCGCCTGAAATGCGGCGTAGTCCTGTACGCTGCCGAAGCTCGAATCGTATCCGATCGGCGCGATGGGATCGGCTTCGGCGGGCGCGCCGGTGCTTGCGGCCGGCTCCTCGGGCGGCTGTTTCGGGTCGGTCAGAAAGCAGACGGCCACGGCCGCGGAGGCGATCACCGCCGCAAGCACGAGCCAGAAGGCCGGTTTTTTATAATTGAGGACGGCCTTGATGCGCGTTTTGACGTTCGTCTCGCCGAAGGCCAGCGGGCACGCCGCGATAAGCCTGCGCGGGACGCTGCACGCGAGAAGCGCCTCGGAGTACGCCTTTTTGCAGTCGGTGCCGAGCGCGCGGACGACCTTTTCATCGCACGCGGCCTCGATATCGCGGCAGAGCAGGACATAGGCCAGCCAGCAGAGGGGATTGAACCAGTAGGCCGCGAGGAGCACGAAGCCGAGCGGCTTCCACAGCTGATCGCCGCGCCTTAAATGCGCGTGCTCGTGCGCGAGGACCATCGTCTGCTGCCGCGCGTCCATGTTGTACGGCAGGTAGATGCGCGGGCGGAACACGCCGAGGATAAAGGGAGACGAGACGAATTCCGACTGCCAGACGTTCCCCTCCAGCCGCACGGCCATGCGCACGCGCAGGCGCAGGCGGGTCGCGGAGACGGCCGCGTACAGAAGCAGCAGCGCCGCGCCCGCAAGCCAGATGCGCGCGGCGAGGAACGCCGCGATTTGCAGCGGGTTGGCGCTCTGCGCGGGACTTGGCGTGAACGCCGCGGCCAGCGGCGGATTGACAGCCTTGTCGATGACCGGCACGCCGCTCGTGATGGCAGGCTGCGCGGCATAGACGATCTCGGGCGCGACGGGCTCGGCGCTGGGGATGAGACTCAGGACGCTCTCAATGGAGAACGGGCACACGAGCCGCACCGCGACGAGCGCCCAGAGCGCGCAGATGAGCCACCGGGGCGCTTTTTTGAACAGCAGCCGCACAAGGCACACGGCGAGGATCAGGATCGCCGCCGTCAGGCTGCGGTTGAGAAAGCCGAAGAACAGAGATTCCATCACGTGCCCTCCTCAAAGCTGTCGATCAGCTTTCGCAGCTGGTCGATCTCGGTCTGCGACAGGTCTGTCCTGCGGGAAAAGGCCGCGACGAATGCGGGAAGCGAGCCCTCGAACGTCTTTTCCACCAGTTCGTCAAGCTCGGCGGACTGCACTGCGTCCTTCGTCACGAGCGCGCGGACGAGGCCGCCGTCGTGCGTGACAACGCCGCGCTCGGTCAGGCGCTTGATGACGGTATAGGTCGTCGTGCGGCTCCAGCCGAGCTTTTCCTTGCACCGGCGTGCAAGATCGGCGCTGGATATGGGCTCATGCTCCCATAAAATCAGGCAGAAGCGGTATTCGCTTTCAAAAATTTTCGGGGTAGACATATTGGGTTCCTCCTGTCTAATGCGTTAGACTGTAGATGTAGTCTAACGCATTAGACGGCGTTTGTCAAGAAAATTCTGCTTGACTTTTTGCTCTACAGATGTAGAATAAAAGAAAATACTACATTTGTAGAAGGAGGATGCCGGGATGCCCACGGAAAAACGGCTGCCCGACGCGGAGCTGGCCGTGATGCAGGCGATCTGGGCGTGTGAGGGGCCCGCGAAGCGCGCGCAGATCGAAGAAAACCTGCAAAAAACGCACCCGATGGCTGCAACGACGCTTTTGACGCTTTTGTCGCGCCTGGCAGGCCGGGGCTTTGTGCAGATCGAAAAAACGGGCCGCAGCGCCGTCTATAGGCCGCTCGTGCGGCAGGAGGACTATCTTGCATGGCAGAGCCGCCGCTTCCTCGACACGCTCTGCGGCGGGCGTGTGGACGCATTCGCGGCGGCGCTTTGCGGCGGGAGTCTGACGCAGGAGGAGCTGCGGCAGCTGCGCGAATTACTGGAGCGCGGCGCGCTATGACGGCGGGGGTATTGATGAACGCGATCCTCGGGGTGCTGTTCGGCGGCGTGACGGCGTGGAGCATCTGGTCGACCGAGGACGCCGACCGCAACCCGGCGGCCGAGGGACTGCGCTACCGGGGCTTCGGCGACGCGGCGAGACTGCCGATGCTGCTGCTCCTGTGGATGGGGCTCGGTCTGGCGGCCGGCGGCGCAGCGTTCGCCGCGCGCAGCACGCTGGCGGTGCTGTTCGGCATTTTCCTGCACGTGAGCGTATATTATGCGTTTCTGCTCGCGGCGCTGCCGCTGTTCCGGAGGTATTTTTCCGCGCGCGCGTGCGCGGTCCTCTGGCTGCTGCCGGACTGTCTGTATGTGACGCTCCAGTCCGCGCGCTTCGCCGCCGCGCCGCAGCCGCTGGTGATTCTGCACGCGCCGGGAAAGCTGGCATACTGGCTGCTCGGCGTGTGGCTGGCGGGGTTTGTGGGCATTCTGACGTGGAAAATCGTCTCGCATCTGCGCTTCAGGCGCCATATTCTGAGGGACGCGCAGCCGGTCACGGACGCGAAGGTGCTGGCTGTGTGGAAGCAGGAGCTGGACGCGGCGCGGTTTGAAAAGGTCAGATTCCGCCTTGTTTCCTCGCCGCGGGTGACGACGCCGCTGTCCATCGGCCTGGCGCGCCGCTCGACGCGCGTGGTGCTGCCGGTGCGGGACTATCGTGATGATGAGCTGGCGCTCATTTTGCGGCATGAGATCATCCACATCAGCCGCGGCGATATGGCGACGAAATTCTGCCTGCAATTCTGCGCGGCCGTGTGCTGGTTCAATCCGCTCATGTGGGCGGCGATGCGCAAAAGCGCCGACGACATGGAGCTCAGCTGCGACGAGACGGTGCTGCTGGACGCGGACGATGCGGCGCGGCAGCAGTACGCAGCGCTGCTGCTGCGCACGGCGGGCGATGAGCGCGGGTTCACGACGTGTCTGTCCGCGACGGCCAAGGCGCTGCAATACCGGCTCAAAAACGTCGTGAAGCCGGGGAAAAAGTACACGGGTGCAATTCTGGCGGCAGCTCTGGTCATCGCGCTGTTCTGTAGCCGCGGCTACGTCGCGCTGGCGTATGACGGCCAATCGGGCGCGGAACGCATCTTCGGCGGGCAGGATCCGTCCGGGAGCACGCTTCAGTACGTGCAGGACTGGACCGGCGGCAGCTACAGCGGCGAATACCGCTGCACGGACCCGGACGCGCTGAAGGACTATCTTGCTGCGCTGGAGATGGAGGAGATCACATCGGCGCTGTTTTACGACGATACGGCGGAGGACGCCGGGCAGCAGATCAGTTTCGGGTTTGACACGCCGCAGGGGCTTATCAACGTGGAGCTGTCGGAGCACAGGGCGTACATCTACCGGTTTTGGGAGCGGAACACGCGCGATCAGACGTATTATCTGGCAAGCGGCCCGGACTGGGCGTATCTCGACACGATTCTTCGCAAAACAGAGTAAAAAAGCGGTGCGGTTCTGAGAACCGCACCGCTTTTTGTTTCATTATTCCGCTGAGATGAGGTAGTAGTAGATCGGCTGGCCGCCCGAGACGAGGTTGACCTCGGCGTCGGGCGCGTGTTCGCGGAAGAGCGCCGCCGCACGCTCGGCGTCGGCCTCGTCGATGTCTGCGCCGTAGAAGACGTTGATGAATTCCTTGCCCGCTTCGGCGGCCTTGTCCGCCATCGCGGCAAGCAGCTCGTGAATATCGCGCGCAGTGCCGAGCAGCGCGCCGTCGCACAGGCCGAGATAATCGCCCGCGTGGATATCGAAGCCGTCGAAGTCGGAATCGCGCGCGGCGTAGGTGATCTGCATGGTCATGACGCCCGCGAGGCAGTCGTTCATGGCCGCTTCGTTCTCATCAGGCTCCATCGACTCGTCGAAGGACAAAAGCGCGCTGATGCCCTGCGGCACGGTCTTGGACGGGATGACCACGACGGTGCGCGTCGAAAGCTCGGCCGCGGCCTGCGCGGCCATGATGATGTTTTTGTTGTTGGGCAGGACGAAGACGACCTGTGCCGGGGTCTTTTCGATGGCGCTGAGAATGTCCTCGGTCGAGGGGTTCATGGTCTGGCCGCCCTCGATGATGGCGTCGGCGCCAAGATCGCGGAACACGCCGGCCAGTCCCTCGCCCGCGCAGACGGCGACGCTGCCGTAGCGCTTTTCGGGTTTCGCCGGTTCCGAAGGCTTCGCGGCGCCATTTTCCAGCTCCTGCTCCACGGCCTCGAGATCGTCGGTCGAGCGCGCCTTGCGCCCGGCGGTCAGATCGTCGTGCTGCAAGCGCATATTTTCGATCTTCGCAAGCTCGAGCGTGCCGTATTTCTGGCTTTCGCTCAGCGCGTCGCCGGGGGTATTGGTATGTACGTGGACCTTGAACGCCTCGTCGTCTTCACCGATGACGAGACTGTCGCCGATGCTGCCGAGATATTCGCGCAGCGGATCGAGCGAGGTGATATCCTCGCGCTTGCGGACGATGAAGACCGTGTCGAACGCGAAGGTGATATCTTCAGAATCGAAGATGCCGAAATCGGCCTCTTCGTTCGTGCCGCCGTCTTCAAAAACGACGTCGTTGCCGCGCAGACTCTCGAGCATCCCGCGCAAAATCAGGCAGAAGCCCATGCCGCCCGCGTCGACGACGCCGGCCTTTTTGAGAACGGGATTCTGGTTGACGGTATTGCCCAGCGCGGCGTTGGCCGTGTCGATGCAGTTTTCGAGCACATACTCGACGGCGTCATTCTCCGCGGCAAGATCGCGCGCGGCGTCGGCCGTCAGGCGCGAGACGGTCAGGATGGTGCCCTCGGCAGGCTTCATGACGGCCTTGTATGCAGCCTCGACGCCCGCGGTCAGCGCGGCGGCAAAGTCGCGGCCATCGGCCTCGGTCTTGCCCTTGAGCGACTTGGAAAAGCCGCGGAACAGAAGCGACAGAATGACGCCCGAATTGCCGCGCGCACCGCGCAGCAACGCCGAGGCGGTCTTATCGGCGGCCTTGGTGAGGGTGATATCGCCCGCGCGGCGCAGCTCCGTGCTGGCAGCCGAGAGCGTCATGCTCATATTCGTGCCGGTGTCGCCGTCGGGCACCGGGAAAACGTTCAGCTCGTTGACCTTTTGCTTATTGCGGTCGATCTCGGCGGCGGCAGAGAGCATCATGCGGGCAAACGCCGCGCCGTCAATGGTCTTGATCATGGTGTGTTACCTCCGTGAGCGCCAAAAGTGCGCGTGTTTCGTTTCGGTTCAGTCGACGCAGATGGAGTCGACAAACACGTTCACGGCACGAACCTCGGTGCCCGTGGACTTGGTGACAAAATAGCGGACCTCGCCGATGATCGAGGTGGCGATGGCGCTGAGGTTGACGTTCTTGTCGACCATGATATGCAGGTCGATGGAAAGGGAGTTATCGGCGTTGAACGTGACCTTGACGCCCTTGCCCATGGCCTCCTTGCGCAGCAGATGCACGAGGCCGTCGGTCATCGAGCGCACGGCCATGCCCTTGACGCCGAAGCAGTTGGTCGCGGCAAAGCCCGCGATGTTGGTATAGACGGCGCTGTCGACCGTGATCCGGCCGATGTCGGTATTCATACGGATCATGAAAATCCTCCTTTAGCAGTGATTGGAAACGGATATTTCAGCTTATTCTAACCGATTTTCCGGGAAAGCACAAGAGAAAAAATGGGTTTGCGGCGGCTCAGCCGTCCGTTTTGTAGCCCGAAACGCCGTTGGCGCGCATCCAGAGGAGCTTCTCATCCATGAGCATGGTGAGCGTCTCGTTCGGCTCTTTGCCGAAGCCGGTCAGGTATTTGCGCAGGGCGTAGAGGTCGTTATAGGTGAGATACGGGTAGTCGCCGGTGAGATACGTACCGTCCGGCAGGATGCTGTAGTAGAGATTATGGTTCGGCATGACCCAGCCCGCGCCGGTATCCTCGATGGCGAGGAGCATCCGGTCTGCCAGCTCGCGCAGATCGCCGCGCTTTAAAACGTCCGCCGCGTGGTACAGCGCCAGACACTCCGCCGCCTGATGGTTTAAGGACGTATGCGGCGTGGTGAACTCGCCCGGGCACCAGTAATCGGGCACGAGCCAGCCGTCGTTTTCCGTCGTGATATGGCTCGACGCGGCGATCTGGTTGAAAAAGCCGACATAGCGCGTCATCGTCTCATCGAACAGGCCCATGCCGAACTTGCGCGAAGCAGTGATGTAGATCTCAAGCAGATCGGTATTGAAGCGCGTGTCGTAGAAGCCGGGGCTGATGCCGTAATCGCCCCGGAGCCACTCGCTGCCCGGGCCGGTGGCCCAATAGCCGTAGCTGTTTTGCTGCTGCGCCATGATATCGAGCGTGACGATGGAGAGCGCGGCGGCCTCTTTGCACATCGGCGCGCGCGAGACGAAGCCGCGGATCGTATATGACGCGGCGCAGCGGTAGTAATAATCGTCGCCGGTGGGGATGTAGTTATACGCGGTCTTGCGGTAATAGCCGTCGTAGCACCACTGGCTGTCGCCGTTCTGCACGAAGCGCGTCCAGGCGATGGCGCAGTTGTCGAGCGACCAGTCGAGCTTCTGCGGAAGCTCCAGGATCATGCAGTCGGCGACGTTGCCGGGCGTAAGGCCGTAGCCCTCGGCTTGCAGGCGGAAGCCTCCTTCGGTGCGCGTGACGCGCAGATGGCCGTCGTAGGCGGGAAGATACTCCAGCGTGCCGTTTTCATGCGGGGTGAACGTGCGCGAGAGGGCGATGAAATACGTTTCGCCGCTGTCCATCTCGATGACGATGACGGGACAGCTGTATTCCGAGGCGTCCAGCGGCGCTTCGGCCCAGCGGCCGAGCGAGCCGCTGTAATAGTGGACGGTCCCGGAGCCGGCGACCGTCCGGTCGAGGAAGGTACACATCCCGCCGGCGCCCGCGGCGCGATAGGCGCGGACAAGTGTGCCGTCGGTAAATTCATAGGTCGTCGATTCGATGGAAGCCTGATACTTCCGGATGGTCTGATGGTAGATATCGGCGGAATAGTGTTTGGAGGCGATCGTCCGGTCGGGCGTGCGCAGCGAGACGGGCGCGGCGGGCGTTTGCGTCTGCGCAGGCTCGTCCGCCGGTTCGGCGGGGTCCGAAGCCGGGGCCGGTTCGGGTTCTGCTGCGGGCGCTTCGGGCGCAGCAGGCGCATTACAGGCGCAAAGGGCCGCCAGCACCAGAACCAGAATCAGGAGTGTCCATCGTTTCTTCCGCATATCGTTCCTCCAGACGCTGCGGACAGGCGGGGCACAGGCCCCGTCTGTCCGGGAAGTGTAAAAAGCTCAGATCATGCTCGGCTGCCAGCAGTCGGGCGCCGTAAGGCCCATCATGGTCACGACGGTCGGCGCGACATTGGCGAGGCCAAACTTGCCGTCTTTGATCTCGTAGTTGTTGTCGGGATCGTAGATGATGAACGGAACGGGGTTCAGAGAATGCGCGGTGCGCACACTGGTCTTGCCCTTTTTCGTTTCCGTCATCTGGTCGGCGTTGCCGTGGTCGGCGGTGATGAGAAGCGTATAGCCGTATTTATCGGCGGCTTCCTTTACACGGCCGACCGCCGCGTCGACGGACTCCATCGCGCTGATGACCGCGGGCAGGACGCCGGTATGGCCGACCATGTCGCCGTTGGGGTAATTGCAGCGCAGGAACCCGAACTTGTGCGAGGCCATCGCGGCGACGAGATGATCGGTGATCTCGACGGACTTCATGGCCGGGGCGTTTTCAAACGGGATGACGTCGGACGGGATCTCCTCGTAGACCTCGAGGTTCTCGTCGACCTTACCGGAGCGGTTGCCGTTCCAGAAGTAGGTCACGTGGCCGTATTTCTGCGTCTCGGAGACGGCATATTCGTGGATGCCGGCCTTGCAGAGGACCTCGGTCAGGGTGTTGCGGATGACGGGCGGCTCGACAAGGTAATGCTCGGGGATCTTGAGATCGCCGTCGTATTCCAGCATACCGGCAAACTTCACACCGGTATAGTCGCCGCGGTCAAACTTGTCAAAGTCCTTACGGTCAAACGCAAGGGAGATCTCCTGCGCGCGGTCGCCGCGGAAGTTGAAGAGGATGACGCTGTCGCCGTTTTCGATCTTCGCCACGGGTTTGCCGTCCTTTGCGACGACGAACGGCAGAAGATCCTGATCGATCATGCCGGGATTTTCGGCGCGGTAGGTTTCGATCGCTTCCTTTGCGGAGGCGAACTGACGGCCCTCGCCCTGCACGTGCGTGCGCCAGCCCTTTTCGACCATCGGCCAGTTGGCCTCGTAGCGGTCCATCGTGATGACCATGCGGCCGCCGCC
>CAKUOS010000011.1 GCA_934670025.1 uncultured Oscillospiraceae bacterium | reverse complement strand
GGCGGATGAGGGCAGGGGAGCAGAACCGGTTTTGAAGAAAGTGCAAAGCGATGCATAAGTGCTCCCAGACCCTCATCCGTCTGCTTCGCTTCGCTCGCAGCCACCTTCCCCCGGGGGAAGGCAAGGGGTTTTGCGCAGTCCCAACACCTTCCCCTGGGGGAAGGTGCCCCAGTGCGCACACTGGGGCGGATGAGGGCAGGGGAGCAGAACCGGTTTTGAAGAAAGTGCAAAGCGATGCATAAGTGCTCCCAGACCCTCATCAGTCTGCTCCACTTCGTTCCGCAGCCAGCTTCCCCGGAGGGGAAGCCTTTTGCCACTGCAACCAAACTGTAACCAAATCGAAATGAAATTGAAAAACTTCCGTCTTGGGCGCACAGAACGGTTGACATAACTTTATTAAAATTTCTTAAAAAATCCGCAAAACGGCCAAAAACGCCAAAACAACCTATTGCGTTCTTGCGTGTTGTGTGCTACGATATGTATGGATAAATAGCAAATCCTGCTTCCGCTTCGGCGGGCGGGATCACGGCCCCGGGCGCGCGGAACGACCGCGGGCCGCGGCAAGAGTTTGCCGGCGCAGACCGCGCACGGCGTACATTTGCAAGGAGGAAGAATTATGAAAAAACGTTTATTGGCTCTGATCCTGTGCCTGGTCATGGTGATCGGACTTGTCCCGACCGCATTCGCGGGCACTGGTACGGGTACTGGCACCGGTACGGGCACTGGCACCGGTACGGATGGAATCCTTGTGATTTATTTTAAGAATATTGATGGTACGAACCTTGCCGAAGGTGCGCGTATTACGACAAGACAGGGCATCAACGGATACGAGATTAAATGGCCTACTCCGGAGAAGGAAGGCTATGATTTCGATGGCTGGTATCTTGATGCTGAATTGACGCGGGAAGTTGTCGGAACTACTGAATTTACTGGCAATGAAGGCTATTGCAACGTATACGCCAAGTGGACACCGAAGGCTCCTGCCGACCCGGTTCTCTACACCATTACTTACGAAGCAAATAACGATTCGAACAACTATAAGCATCAGGAAATCAAGGAGTCCGATGTTGTTTCCGCTGAAACAGGGGGAGAGTATATCTACCTTGCAGCCAACACGTTCGTATGGGAAGGTCATACCTTCCTCGGCTGGAGCACGCTTGCAAACGGCAGCAAGCAGTACAACGACGGAAGCAGAGTGGCGGTTGAAAACCTTTTCCCGCGCGATAACAAAGTCACGCTTTATGCTGTTTGGAAAGAGGACTCTGAACCCGCAGAGAGCTATAAGGTGATTTATCACAAAACGCTTGAGGTGACCAGTGCTACCCAAAATGGTACGGCAAATGCAGACGGCAGCTACACGCTGGCTGACTATGAGGCTCTTGGCTGGACGCTGCCCGAAGGCAAGACGTTTAAACATTGGGTTGACGGCGATCGCAACGTGTACACGAAGAACACGACGCTCAAACTGAACAACGGCGATCTGGAACTCTACCCGGTCTTCGAGGATGCCGAGACCCCGGCAAAGGAGTACACCGTCACGTTCTACTGCTGGAAACACCAGAACAAGAGCGAGGGTATCCCGCTTGCGCGCAACACCAAGATCGTTATCGATCCGAACGGCGGCAAGTTCCTGTATGACGGCGATTACACCACGAAGACGCAGAGATTCGACCTGACGAGCAACTACACGATCAACAACGCCAAGCGCACGGGCTACACGTTCTACGGCTGGAAGGCCACCGAGGACACCCGCACGAAGACCTTCACCTTCACCGCCCAGTGGTCGAAGGATTATCCCAACTACCGCGAATACTCTGTCTACTACTACGACTACGACGACGGCAAGTATGAATACGCCTACTTCGATTACGGCGATACCCTGATCTTCGACGCCAACGGCGGCTCTGCCAAGCTCAACGGCACGAAGTTCACCGGCACCAAGACCGTCTCCATCGCGCAGAGCTACACGCTCTCCGACGCCGAGCGCGCGGGCTACACGTTCTACGGCTGGGATCTCGTCGCCTCCACCGGCAGCAAGTACTGCTTCACCGCCATGTGGGCCAAGAAGACCGGCACCGTGCCCTATATGCTCAACGGCACCGACCACTTCGCCTACATCAAGGGCTATCCCGACGGCACCATCCGTCCCGAAGCGACCATCACCCGCGCCGAAGTCGCCACGATCTTCTACCGTCTGCTGACCGACACCGTCCGCAAGAGCTATGGCACCAGCTATAACACCTTTAAGGACGTTGCCTCCAACGCATGGTACAACACCGCCGTGTCCACCATGGCCAACCTCGGCATCATCACCGGCGACACCAACGGCTACTTCCGTCCGAACGATTCCATCACCCGTGCCGAGCTGGCCGCGATGATCGCCCGCTGCGACGGCGGCTACTACACCGGCTCCGGTTACTACTTCTCCGACACCAAGGGTCACTGGGCTGCCGATTACATCGCCAGAGCCTATGACCTCGGCTGGATCAACGGCTACGGCGACAACTACGCGCCCGACCGCAAGATCACCCGTGCGGAGACGATGGCCGTTCTCAACCGCGTGCTCGACCGCGCCCCGCAGTACACCAGCGATCTGCTCAGCGGCATGAACACCTTCTCCGACAACCTGAAGACCAGCGCCTGGTATTACCTCGACGTGCAGGAGGCCACCAACAGCCACACCTACACCCGCAAGACCAACGACTACGAGTATTGGAACAAGCTCGTCGCCAACCCCAGCTGGTACTAAGCGTTAGATTCTGCCGGGCGGCCCCTCCGGGCCGCCCGGCTTCTTTTTGAAAGGAAACACGCCGTATGGCAACAACTTTGGATTATGTAAACTTTGTGGCCGGGCAGCTGCGTGATTTTGATGGCGTAGATTACAGGAAAATGTTCGGTGAATACCTGTTTTATCGCCATAATAAGCCCGTTTTGCTCGTTTGTGACAACACTGTTTTCGTCAAAAAAGTTCCGGAATTGGCGGATTTGATGCACAACGCCCAGGAAGGACTCCCGTATGATGGCACAAAGCCGCATTATATCCTCGATATCGAGAACCACGCTTTAACAAAATCTGTTCTTGAGATCCTCGACCGCGTCACGCCCATCCCCAAGAGCCGCGCGAAGAAGATCTATCAGGTATAAAACAGTCCCATGCCGTTCGGCATGGGACTGCTTCTTATCTGAGGGGTTACGCCGCCTGTTTTTGCTCTGCGCCGAGGCGGCACAGCAGCGACATGACGAGGAACATGACGCCCAGCGCGATGGAGCCGCTGTTTGTCAAAGCAGATATCGGCGGCGCAGATCAGCGGCGCGGAAAGGGAAACGGTGTTAATTTACGGCGTTGGTTGCGGCCGCTCGAAGCGCACGACATAGCTGCTGAGCACCTGCGTGCAGGGGAGCGCCGCGGCATTCTGCGCAGTCAGCGCCTGCCGGGGATAGACGGTCTTCACGTCCGTGGGGATCGCGGGCAGCGTCTTGCCGAGACTGACGCCGTGCGCGTCGCCGTCTGAAAAGTGCCAGCGGAACGTGCAGTCGCAAAACTCCTTGTTGGCGGTGATGACCTCCGGTGCGCGCAGACGCAGATCCGCATCCGGGAACCAGCAGCCGGCGTTGTCCTTTTCCGCCGGGCAGGAGCCCTCGATGCCGACGCCCGTGAAAGCGATTTCGAGGAAGTCTGTCCGGAACGTCACGGTCTGGCCGCTGCGCGTAACGGGACGTCGTCCCAGTGCGCGATATTCAGCCAGCCGCGCAGACCGTCTTTCTCCGCGGCGGTAGCGAGGCGAAGCCCTCCGGTAAGAGCGCGCGCAGCCGGTCCTGCTCCGCGCCGTATGCCATAATAAACTGTTCGATGTGCATGATCTCGTCCTCCTCTATAGCGCTTTCAGGTAAAAGCGGTTCATGGTTGCGTGCTGAACGAACGGCGGCTTTTCAATCGGCAGGAAGCCCGCCCGTTCGTAGGCGTGCATCGCCGTGTGCAGGGCGGTGTGCGTTTCAAGATACAGCTGCCGGTACCCGGCGGCCGCAGCCTGTTCCTGCACGAGACGGATGAGGGCCGTGCCGAGGCCGCGGCCCTTCACACTGTCGTCGAGATAGAGCTTTTGCAGCTCGGCGCAGTCCGCAAAGCCGGGGAACTCTGCAAAGCCGACGCCGCCGGCGGCCTGTCCCGCGTCGTCCAGCGTGACGAAATATGCCCGCTTGCCGGGGTTTTGTGCGTAAAATGCGCTCAGATGGTCAAGCTCGGGGTCAAAATAGACCGTTCCGGGCACGTCGAGCCCGTGTGCTTTCAGGTTTGCGCGGATGATGGCCGCGATGCGCGCGTCATCTGCCGGGGTGAGCATTCGGGTATGCAGCATCGGAAGACTCCTTTCTCAGTCCGGATGACCGGCGTGCATTTGCCGCACGGCGGCCTCGCGTTCGCGGAAGATGCGCGGGAAAGTGGTGAAGATCACGGCGGCCGTAACGAGTCCCGCGACGAGATCGGCGATCCCTTCGGACAGATACACGCCCTTGAAGCCCAGAAAATGCGTCAGAAGGAAGCACAGCGGGATCAGGACGATGACTTTGCGGTTGATGGCGAGCAGCAGGCCGGTTTTTGCCTGGCCGAGCGCGACATTGACGGTTTGCAGCGTCATCTGCACGAAAAACATGATGGAACCCATGAGGAACATCGGCGTATACTGCCGAACGATCGCCGTGACCGATGCGCTGGCCGAAAACAGCCGCGCATACACAACGGGAAACGCCATCGAGACGGACCAGATGGACACGCAGAAGACAAACGCGAGGATCGTAACGTAGCGGATGCCGGCCCTCAGGCGGGCGGCGTCGCCCCTGCCGTAGTTATAGCTCACGAATGGCTGCATCCCGTTGCCGAGTCCGTTGAGCGGCAAGGCGATGAGCTGGAGCGCCGAGAGCATCACCGTGAGCGCGGCGGTATAGTCCTTGTCGCCGCCGGTGGCGCGGTTGAGGTTGATGTTGAAAACGATCTGGATGGCGCACTCTGTGATCGTCATGATGAACGGCGTGAAGCCGAGCGAGACGATACTGAAGATCCGCGCAGGGGAGAGGCGCATCTGCGGCAGACAGAAGCGGAACAGGCTCCTGCGTGAGCGGAAAAAGCAGAGGATGCAGACGCACGAGCACAGCTGCGAGAGGACGGTCGCCAGGCTCGAACCGCGCACGCCCATCCGGAGCACAAAAATGAACAGCGGATCGAGTGCGATATTGATGACGGCACCGAGCAGCACGGAGCACATCGCAAACAGGGAATAGCCCTGCGTCAGAATGAAGGGATTCAGCCCCTGCGCCAGCATGACGAAGATCGTGCCGCAGGCGTAGATCCGGAGATACGATACGGCGTATGTCACGGCACTCGGCGGACAGCCGAACAGCAGCACGATCTGACGCGCGAACAGGAACGTCAGCCCGCCGAGGACGACGCCGAAGAGCAGAAGCAGCAAAAATGCCGTATGGAAGATGCGGTTCGCTTCGTCCAGGCCGCCCTCGCCGAGCTTGATGCCCGCGCGCGGCGCGCCGCCGAGCCCCACGAGGTTGGCGAACGCCTGCAAGATCAGCGTGACCGGCAATACGATGCCGAGCGCGGCCAGCGCGTCCATCCCGGAGCCTTCGATGCGCGCGACATACATCCGGTCGACGATGTTATATAGAAACGTGATGAGCTGCGCGGCAACGGCCGGGAGGGTGAGCCTGAACACGAGCGGAAGAATCCTGCCGTGCGCCAGCTGGTCGGTCATGTCCGTTTGCGGAGCGTTTGTATGAGCCATAGTCTTACCTGCCTGATGAAGAGGATGAAAATGTGTCGAGGCGCAGCTGTTCTTCCGCAGCCGGCAGCGGACGGAACTGCCCGCACGCGCGCAGGAGCGCTTGCGCGAAGGCCGCATCCGGTGCGAACGCCTGACAGATGCGTTCGTGTGAGACGGTCCCGAGCACGAGCGTCCCGCTGCGGAAGAAGCACAGGTCCTCGAGATCCTGCGCATAGCCGCTTCCGCGTTCTGCATAGTGCAGGAAAAGGTCTTCGCAAAACAGCTGCAAGAGCCGTGCGCTCTGCGTATCCAGCCGGTACAGCAGCACGTGCAGAGGCTGCGTCTGCGGGACGCGGTAGCAAAACCAGCGTGCGGTGTCGAACGTGGTCACGAGAAACGGCCGCAGGAGCCGCCGCAGCTTTTCGCTGCCGCCGGGCTGCGCGGTGAAGGAGAAGGCGTCGCACGCGCCGAGGCAAAGCGTCAGGAGCTTTCGCGAGACAGCCGGGCGCACGTCCTCCTGCAAGGCGAAATTCCGCGCTTCGCGCCAGAGCAGCCTGCGGACAGGGCCGCAGCCGGTATGCTGCCGCCAGAAGCGGCGTGCGCGCGCAGACAGCGGCTCGTATATCGCGGCGGACATCACATCCGGGAGCGTGTATTCTGCCTCTGCGTCTTCAAAGACGGCGGGAAAGGCTGCGCAGAGCGCGCCGGCGAGTTCCGGAAACGCGGACACAAAGCAGCGCTCGAACGCGCCGGTCTGCGCCTGCATCACATCCCAGTGTCTGCCGAGTGCAAGGCGCAGCATCGACGCAAAGGCACTGACAAAGACGCACCCGTCCGCGTCCGGGGCGCTTTCCCGGTCAGGCTGCGCCAGCATACAGGCAAAGAGCAGTGCGGAGCGCTGCACGTCCTGCAGATATGCGGCAGACGCCAGAAACGAACAGACGGCGGCCACGGACGCCGAACACGGACAGCCGCGCTGTGCGGCGTCAAATTCCGCGGCCTGCTCCGGTGTCAGCTCGCGGACGGCGCGCGCAAGCGCCGCGGAAACATCGACAGAAGCGTCGGCAAACGTTTCGTGCATGGGATCCAGCCTCCGTTTTTATCGTTTCTATCAGTATAACAGAGGCTGCGTGCAAAAGCAATCCGGGCGCGCTTGACAGGCCGGAGGGAAGCGGGTATAATGACGAAAACAAATGTTGCAGAACGGGAGGTATGTATATGATCCGTACCATCGGCATTGTCAGCCTGTCCCGCGGGCTGCTGGGCGAACCGTTTATGGCGCATGAAGAGCGGCTCGGCCTTGCGCGGCTGGAAAAGCTCGGTGTGCAGGTCAGGTTTCTGCCGCACGCGCGCATGGGCCTTTCGTATCTTGCCGCGCACCCGGAGGCCCGGGCCGAGGATCTCATCCGGGCGTTTGAGGATCCGGAGATCGACATGATCCTCTGCGCCATCGGCGGCGACGATACCTATCGCCTCGCGCCGTATCTGTTTGACGGCGGACGGCTGCAAAAGGCGGTCAGAAAGAAGATATTTCTCGGCTTTTCCGACACGACGATGAACCATTTCATGCTGCATAAGGTTGGATTGCCGACGTTTTACGGACAGGCGTTTCTGCCAGACGTGTGCGAGTTGGAATCGGAAATGCTCCCGTATTCGCGCGGCTATTTTGAAACGCTCGTCAGGACCGGCACGATCCGCCGCGTGACGCCAAGCGGCGTCTGGTATGAGGAGCGCACGCATTTCGGCGAAGATCAGCTCGGCGTGCCGCGCAAGCGGCACCCGAACACGGGCTTTGCGCTGCTTCAGGGCGCGCCGCGCTTTTGCGGTCAGATCCTCGGCGGCTGTATCGACTCGATCTACGATATGTTCAGCCCCGCGCGTTACGCGGATATGCCGTCCGTGTGCCGCGAGCATGGCCTGTTTCCTTCAGCTGAAGAGTGGAAGGGGAAAATTCTGCTGCTGGAATCCAGTGAGGAGCAGATGGAACCGGAAAAATACCGCGAGGCGCTCGAAATGCTCAAAAATGCGGGCGTCTTCGCGGCGGTCAGCGGCGTGCTGGTCGGAAAGCCGATGGATGAGAAATACCACGCGGAATATCAGCGGCTGCTGTGCGAAGTGATCGGCGACCCGGAGCTCCCGGTCGTCTGCAATCTGAGCATCGGCCACGCGCTGCCGCGCTGCATCCTGCCGCTCGGCGTGGACGCAGTTGTCGACGCGGAAAAACAGGAGATCGTCTTTGGCGATCGGGCGTAACAGGAGGAAACGTATGCGCGAAATCAAGCTCAAGCACGTCTACCGCCATTTCAAGGGCGACTATTATCTGGTGGAGGATCTTGCGAGCGACTCGGAAACGGGCGAACCGTATGTTGTTTATCGCAAGCTCTACGGCGACGGCGGACTGTGGATCCGTCCGCTTGCGATGTTCCTCAGCCCGGTCGACCGGGAAAAGTATCCGAACGCGGCGCAGGAATACCGCTTTGAACTGCAAACAATCGAAAGCGTGGCCGGGCACGGCCGCAGAGGAGGCAATGATGCAGCAGACGATCCTTGTGGTCGATGACGACGCGGCCATCGGCGATCTGGAACAGGAGGTGCTGGAGCGCGCGGGCTACCGCGTCCTGCGGGCGTATTCCGGGACGGAGGCGCTGCTGCTGATCAAAGACACGCGCCCGGATCTGGCGCTGCTCGACCTGATGCTTCCGGGCCTGAGCGGCGAGGCGCTCCTGCCGCATCTGCGCGGGATCCCGGTGATCGTCGTCAGCGCAAAGGCCGCCGTGCAGGATAAGGTGTCGCTGCTGCTGGACGGCGCAGCCGACTATCTGACAAAGCCGTTTGACACGGGCGAACTGCTGGCGCGCGTGGCCGTGCGTCTGCGCGAACGCACGGGCGCGGCGGGCACGGTCTATACGTGCGGCGGTCTGACGCTCGATACAGACTCGCATGAGGTGCGCGCGTGCGGAGTGCCGGTGCAGCTGACGCGCACGGAGTACGCCATTTTGAAGATCCTGATGCAGAATCCCGGGCAGGTGCTGGCAAAGTCCACGCTGCTCGACCGCATCAGCGCCGACACGCCCGACTGCACGGAGCGCTCACTCAAACAGCACGTGAGCAATCTGCGCCGCAAGCTGGCGCAGCCGCTGGGCGCGGATTGCATCGAGGCGGTCTGGGGCATCGGCTTCCGCCTGAAAATTTGACAAAGTCTTGACTGTTTTCTTGACCGCCGTCTTGACCTTTGCCTGATAGACTGGCTCCATCAGACAAAAGGAGGGTTCCATATGGAATATGTACTGGAAACTGGTGCGCTCGGGAAACGCTATCGTGGTTTCGCGGCGCTGCACGGGCTGAATATGCACGTCCCAAAGGGCGCGATCTACGGCCTCGTGGGCCGCAACGGCGCGGGCAAGACAACGCTCATCCGTCTCATCTGCGGCTTACAGGAGCCGACGGAGGGCGGCTTCACGCTGTACGGCGTGAAAAATACGGACGCACGGATTGCACGCAGCCGCCGCAGGCTCGGCGCGGTCGTGGAAACGCCGTCGCTGTGCTTCGATATGACGGCACGTGAGAATCTCTGCCTGCAATACCGCGTACTCGGCGTTCCGTCGGACGACGGCGCGGACGCGCTGCTGCGTCTCGTGGGCCTCGGCGATACCGGACGGAAAAAGGCAAAGGATTTTTCGCTTGGGATGCGGCAGCGGCTCGGCATCGCGGTCGCGCTGGCCGGGCATCCGGATTTTCTGGTGCTTGACGAGCCGGTCAACGGCCTCGATCCGGAGGGCATCGTCGAGATGCGCGAGCTGATCTTGAAGCTGAACCGCGAAAACGGCATCACCGTGCTCATTTCGAGTCATTATCTTGATGAGCTTGCCCGTCTGGCGACGCATTACGGCTTTATCGTCGACGGCAGCATGGTCCGGGAGATGAGCGTCGCGGAGCTGGAGCAGGTCTCGCGCAAATGTATGCGTCTGACCGTCTCCGATACGGCGCGGCTCACGCCTGTGCTCGATCGGCTCGGCGCGGAATACCGGATCGTATCCGGGACGGAGGCGAATGTCTACAGTGAGATCCCCGTCGCCTCGCTCGTTCACGCGCTGGAGGACGGAGGCTGCACGCTGCTCGGCGTCCGGGAACAGGACGAGAGTCTGGAGAGCTTCTACATGAATCTCGTGGGAGGTGTGCGTCATGCGTAATCTTCTGCGGTCAAATTTCTACCGGCTGCGCAGGAGCAGGAGCCTGCTGCTGTGCATGATCGGCGCGTTTGTCATCGCCGTGTGCTTTTTGCTGAAGCTGTCGGACGGGGACGATCACAGTCTCGACGATCTGTTTTTGCAGACGCTGCCGTTCCTGCCGATCGCTTACGCGGTGTTTGTCAGTCTGTTTCTGGGCGTTGAATATCAGGAGGGACTGCTGCGCAACAAGCTGATTGCGGGCCGTTCGCGCACGTGCGTCTATCTGACCTCGTTTGCAGCGGCGCTGACCGGCTGCCTCGCCATTCTGGCGGCGTGGGCGCTGAGCGCAGGTGTCGGTGTGATCAGCTTCGGCTGGTTCCGCGCCTCCGCAGCGGAGCTTCTGATGCAGGCGGGCACGATCATCCTGCTGACATCTGCGATGGCCGCCATTTTGACGCTGGCCGCCATGCTGATCCCCAACCGCGCCGTTTCGGCGGTGGTTTCCATTCTGCTGGCGCTGGGACTTCTCGTGCTGGGCAGCGTGTTTTACAATGCGCTGTGCGAACCGGAATTCTACAGCGGTGCGATCCTTACGGCAAACGGCTTTGAGATCGGCGATCCGACGCCCAATCCCAACTACATTTCCGGTTCGCTGCGGACGGTGTATCAGCTTCTGGTCGATATCCTGCCGAGCGGACAGGCGATTTTGCTTGCCAATCACGAGCTGGGACAGCCGGTCCTGTCCATGTGCGCCTCTGCGTGCATTGTGCTGCTGACCAGCACGGCCGGCATGGCGATTTTTGAACGAAAAGACCTGAAATAAGGAGTAGCTATGGAAATTTGGCAGATCGTGCTGTGCGGTGCGCCGCTGCTGACGGCGCTGGTGCTGCTGCTGCGGCTGATATCGCTGCGCGCGTCGCTGCGCGATATCGCGGAGGATCTGGACGATGTGCTTCAGATGGATACCAACGCGCAGCTGTGCGTGTCGACGGCCGATCCGACGGTGCGGCAGATCGCCGGGAAGCTCAACCGGCAGCTGCGGCTGCTGCGACAGGAGCGGCTGCGCCTGCAAACGGGCGATGCGGAGCTGCGAACAGCCGTGACGAACGTTTCCCACGATCTGCGCACGCCGCTGACGGCCATCTGCGGCTATCTGGATCTATTGGAGCAGCAGACGCACACGGAGGAGTCCCGGCGCTATCTCGCCGTGATCCGTGCGCGCACCGATGCGATGCGTGCCATGACGGAGGAGCTGCTGCGCTATGCCGTTGTCGCCGCGACGGCGGACGAGCTGAAACCGGAGCCGGTCAGCATGAACGATATTCTGGAGCAAAGTCTTGCGGGCCTCTACGGCGCGCTGAGCGCGCGCGGCCTGCGTGTGCAGGCCGCGTTTCCGGAGGAAGCGGTCGTGCGGTCGCTGGACAAAAATGCGCTGCGGCGCATATTTGACAATATCCTCAGCAACGCTGCCAAGTATGCCAGTCAGGACGTGTGCGTCACGCTGACGGCAGACGGCACAGCCGCGTTCCGAAACCGCGCGGCCGGGCTCGACTGTGTGCAGACCGCGCGCCTGTTCGACCGCTATTATACCGTTTCGACCGGACGGGACGGTGCGGGCCTCGGCCTGTCGATCGCAAAGCTGCTGACCGAAAAAATGGGCGGCAGCATCACGGCGGCCTGCGAGGACGAAACGCTGGAGATCACGGTGCGCTTTGCAGCCTGAACCGAAATATACAAAAGACCAGAGCCCGAAGGCTCTGGTCTTTTTGATTGGAGTTTTACGCCTCAGCGGTCATGTTCATCAGGACCTTTGCACCCATTGCACGGGTCGCGGTGCCGGTCGGGTTGAACGCGCCGTTGGAGCCGGCCAGATAACCGGCGGCGGTGCAGTAGGTAACGGACTCAAGTGCCCACTCGCCGATCGTGTCGATGTCGGTGTAGGTCAGCTTTTCGGTGATGCCTTGGGCGGTCTTGCCGCCGACCTTGTCATAGCCGTAGAGGACCTTGGCCATTTCCTGACGGGTAATGGCTTTGGTGGGCAGGAACGTGCCGTCTTCATAGCCGGCGACGATGCCGTTGGCACTGGCCCACAGGACGGCGTCGCCGTACCAGCTGCCGTCGGTGCAGTCAGAGAACTTTTCGCTGACCTTGCCGGTGACGGCAGGGGAGCCCGCCATGCGGTACAGAACGGTGACGAGCATACCGCGCGTCAGCGCGCCATTCGGCGTAAATTCTGTTGCGCTGGTGCCGGTCATCAGGCCGTTGCTGAGCACGTAATCGACGGCGTCATAGAACCAGTCGCTGCCCTTGATGTCGGTATTCATGCAGATGCGGTTCTGCGGCTTGGCATATTCCTCACCGATGACGCCGCCGAGCTTCTGCTCGATGTAAGCCAGAACGACCTTGGAGTCGGTCATCTTTGCGTCTGCGGGCGTGATGACCTTAACGTCCTTGAACATTGAGAAGCCGTCGCCACCGTAGACAATGGTGTAGTCAATGCCGCCGAGCGTGTAGATCTTATTCAGATCAAGCGGTTCATATTCGTTGGTTTTTCCGTCCAGGACCTGAACGTTGGTCACGCGGTATTTGCCTTCGACCTTGACGAATTCGCCTTTGTCTGTCAGCTTAACGGAGGACGGAACGCCCGCCATGATCGTATATTTCAGACCGGAAACGGACAGGAAGCCGCCGTTCTCCTTCGGATACTTGCTTGCGCCAAGCTCCAGCATATCCAGAATGGTCTGGCCGGTCACGGCGACCTTGCAGGGCAGATTGCCCCACGGGAAAACGCTCAGCAGCGTATTAAGCGTGATCTCGCCGGCATTGATGGGCTTGCGCAGACCGCCGCCGTTCATGATGCCGATGTCGGCGTCCATCATGATGCGGTAGGCATCGGCCGCGAGATCGCCAAGGGCAGTCTCGGTGTTGCGAACCAGACGTTTGCCGTTTTTGTCATAGTCGGGCAGATCGACTTCGCTCTTGCCGACAACCTTGCTCAGCTCGGCGGAGAAATTGTCGGTGATGCCGGTGATGTACTGGGTAATGTGTTCGTCCTTCTTCGTGTAGTCCTTGGCGGAGATCAGCTCAGAGATGATCTTGCCGTCGGCGGAGATGGTCAGCTTGCCGAGATTGGCGAGCTTGGTCTTGGTCTGTGCCAGCACAACGCTGTCGCCATCCTTGTTGGCGACGGTCTTGCTGTATTCCTCGTGGGAATGGCCGTCGAGCATGGCGTCGATGCCATTGGTGTTCCGGATGACAGCTTCGGAAGTCCAGCAGTCAGTCGTGCCGTCCATGCCGAGGTGGGAGATAGCGACAACGTACTTTGCACCCTCCGCCTTGGCAGCGTCAACGGTGGTCTGGACAGTCTGATACAGGGTGGAGCCGTCCTCGTCCTCGGAGAAATTGTAGATGAAGTTGCCGTTGTCGTCCTGGAAGTAGGCAGGCGTGGACTTTACGAAGCTCTCCGGCGTGGTGATGCCGATGAAAGCGACCTTCGTTCCGCCGTAATCTACGATTTCATACGGCTTGTAGTTGATGTCGCTCGTGCCCTTGCCGGTGTACTTGAAATTGCAGGACAGGTAGTGATACTTGGCCTGCTTCGTCAGCTCAGCCAAACGGGGCAGTTTGAAATCGAATTCGTGGTTGCCGAACGTTGCGAAATCATAGCCGACCTCATTCATGATGTCGACCAGATAGGAGCCCGCGGACAGCAGACCGATGGGTTCGCCCTGAATTGCGTCGCCGCAGTCCACGAGCGTGACAAAGTTGTGCGTCTGCTCCATGTCGGCCTTGTATGCCGCAACACCGGCATAGCCCAGACCGTCGTTCACGCCGCAGTGAACGTCGTTGGTGTGCAGGATCACAATGTCGTTGGATTTTTCGTCGGCTGCAAATACCGTGGTCATCAGACCCAGCATCATACATACAGCCAAAAGAAGTGCTACAAGTTTCTTCATAGTATCCTCCTTCTAATTGCCGCGCCGTATGCGCGGTTCTATGGCGTTATTATACTACATATTTCAAGCGTCAGCTATTGGCAGATGCTTGAAATCGGCGCGGGATTTTTGAGCGTTTTGCACAAAAATAAATGGAATTTCATGTATTATATCGCGTATCATGCCGTTTTTGCCGAAAAAAGCCGCACCGGCAGGCCGGTGCGGCAAATGTCAGTCTTCGGCGAAGGGGTTCCCCCTGAGCACGACCTCGCGGATGAAGCGGAACGTCTCGTCTTCGCCTCTGTCCGCAAGCATTTGCAGCAGGAAGCGGAGGCGGCGCATGGTGTTCGGGTGGACGAGGCGAGACTCCTTTGCGCGGTCGAGATACGCGAGCGCCGATGCGTCGGTGTAGGCGCGGCCCTCATACGTTTTGCAGGCGGCAATGCGGTCGGCCACCATTTCGCACAGATACCGGACGGGCATATCGACCGGCTCATACGTCCGGGTGGCGAGGCTCAGATCCGTCCAGTATTCAAAATGGTGCCGGTTGCGGCCCTTATGGTGCATCCATGCCAGAGAGTAGCCGTTTTGCTCGCGTTCGGCGGTATTGGGGCTGCGGTTACCCTGAAAATAGCGAACGCCGGGCCAGAACTCCGTCGGAGAGAACTTGGAGAGGTCGTGCGTCAGCCCCTGCCAGTACAGGCCCATGCGGAAACAGCCGCGCAGGACCAGATGGCGGTGGCGTGTGATGGTTTTCAGATGGCCGAAAAAGCGGTTCATCCCCATGCCTCCTTTCCGTCTTTTTTCATTATACGACAAAGCGGCGGAAGATGCAACGGCGGGCATTGAGACTGTCAAAATACTATGAATGGGTCTTCTGCAACAGAGCAGCGGGGGAAGAGTGAAGGGGGAAAAAATCCCCTTTCGCGTTCAATCAAACAGTTTTTTGAACTTTTTCAAGTTCAAAAAACTGGGCTCAGCGTGGCGAAAAGACTTTTCGCCACGCTGAACGCCCGGGTGCATTGCGCACCCGGGCAGGATGTTACTTCTTCGTGAGCGTCAGGCGGTAATCGTCGCCATCTTCCGCGACAGCCGCCGCATAACCGGCGTGCGCCGCGAAGCGCTTGATGTTTTCTACGGCTGTTTCATTGTCGACCAGCACGTCGAGCGACGCGGGCGCATCCTTGATGGCTTTCTGGACCATCACGACGGGCATCGGGCACAGATAACCTCTTGCATCAACCATGGACCTTCGCCTCCTCTTTCTGCTTGCTGTTCACGACGGACAGGACCAGCACGATCACGATGCCGAGCAGCACGGCAACCTTGCCTTTCGTGGAAATGCCGCCGACGACATATTCGCCCGCTTCATTGACCGCGTCGGCGTTGCCGGCGAGGCCGAAGTTATGTGCGAACGCCGCGCCGACGATCATGCCGAACACTGTGACGGCGGAGTCGGCGTTGCCGCTGCCGGCCAGAATCAGCTGACGCAGCGGGCAGCCGCCCAGCAGTACCGAGCCCCAGCCTGCCAGCAGCATCCCGAGGAAGTTCCAAACATGGCTGGAATGCGCAACCGGCTGCGAGGTGAAGCCGAGCTTGAAGGTATGCAGGCAGAGGTTGCCGATGAGCACCGTGACGAAGATGGCGATAAAGCCCCACAGCAGGTGCATATCGCCGAACATCATCGTGTCGCGCAGACCGCCGACCATGCACATACGGGATCTCTGCGCCAGCACGCCGACAATGATGGCGATGAGCAGCGCGAGGAAGAACGGCGCGTGCTTGGAGCCGGGGCCTTCCTCCGAGAGTTTGAAGAGTGTGGGCACGGCGAGGAACAGGATCAGAAGCCCCAGCATCACCGCAGGCAGCACCGTGCCGTCGAGCGTTTTGGAGGCGTAATTCCGCTGGAGCGTGAAGCCCTTGCGGATGAAGATCGTGCCGAGGAAAATACCGGCGGCAAAGCCCGCCAGACCCACGACGGCGTTCAGATCGCCACCGGCCAGACGCAGCACCATGCGCAGCGGGCAGCCGAGGAACGCCAGCGCGCCGATCATGACGAACGCGCCGAACACAAAGCGCAGAGCCGGGGACGAACCGGCGCGCGATTTCCATTCCTTCGTGGCGATGGCCATCAGGAAGCTGCCGAGCACGAGGCCGATGATCTCCGGGCGGACATACTGCACCTTGGCGGCCGAATGCAGACCGACCGCGCCGGCGATGTCGCGCTCAAAACAGGCGATGCAGAAGCCCATATTGGCCGGGTTTCCGAGCGCCGTCAGAACCAGCGCCGCGATGCCGATCACAACGCCGGTCAGAATAACGAACAGGTTTTCTTTTTTCATATCTCTTCCTCCGATATCGTCGAATTGGATTCGCCGGTTTTCGATATTCTGGAACAAGAATATCGAAAACGACGCGAATGCGGGCATTTTTGCCCGCATTCGTTGATCTGAGAAAAGAATAACACGTCTTTTTACGACTGTCAACCGGTTTTTCGTTCGATGATACCGAAATCTGAACGGTATGTGCAGGCCGTATCAGATGAGATCGGAACCCTGTTCCAGATCGTCGGACAGAAAGCGGCGGCGGATCTCGTTCAGTACGCGCTTTTTGTCCGCGCTCCACAGGGGCGCCAGCAGATCGCGTTTGGCGCCGTCGCCGGTCATGCGGTGAATGACGACGCTGCGCGGCAGGACGCGCAGACACGCTTCGAGAATCGTGATGTATGCGTCCAGCGACAGAACCGGCACGCGCCCGGCACGGTATTCCGCGGCCAGATCCGTGCCGTCGAGGACGTGCAGCAGATGCAGCTTGATGCCGTCTGCCCCGGACTGCCCGATATACCGCGCGGTCTGCACCATCATCTCCGGAGTTTCGCCGGGAAGTCCGAGGATCATGTGTGCGATAACATCGATCCCGCGGTCGTGCAGCTGCCGCACGGCGTTGTCGTATACCGGCAGAGAATAGCCGCGGCGGATGTACTGCGCGGACGTCTCGTGGATGGTTTGCAGCCCAAGCTCGACCCAGACGGGCTTCCGTGCGCGCAGCTCTGCGAGCAGATCGAGGATCTCCGGCGGCAGACAGTCCGGCCGCGTGGCGATCGAGAGCGCGCAGACGTCTGCCGGCGCGACGGCCGCTTCAAACAGCGGCCGCAGCGTCCCGATCGGGGCGTATGTGTTCGTATAGTCCTGAAAATACGCGATGTATTTCGCATCCGCACCAGCCTTGGCTGCGACAAGCGCCTTTGCGCGCGCGAGCTGCTCCGGAACGGGCAGGAAAGACGGCGCGGCAAATTCGCCCGCGCCGCTGCAAAAGATGCAGCCGCGCGACCCGCACGTCCCGTCGCGGTTCGGGCACGTGCAGCCCGCGGAAAGCGCGAGCTTATAGACCTTGCAGCCGAAGGCTTCGCGCAGACAGGCATTGAGAGAGCGATAGTACATGGGACCCTCCGTGTGTTTCCATAAAAGTTGTGCGCCGCAGCAGCGGCGCACAAAAGCGGCATTATGCTTCGGTCCGGTCGAGCGTTTCGTCCTGCATGACGGCCTCGAACTGGCGGCGGTCCATGTTCTTGTTTTCCATCAGGAAGCCCGCGATCTTGTCCAGACGCTCGGAGTGCGCGCGGAGGATCTCCTCGCAGCGCTTGTAGGCCTCGCGCATGATGGCCTGCACCTGCGCGTCGATCTCACCGGCAGTGCGCTCGGAATACGACTTCGTCTTTTCATAGTCGCGGCCGATGAAGACCTCGCGGCTAGACGCGAACGACACGGGGCCGATGGCGTCGGACATTCCGTATTTTGCGATCATGTCGCGTGCGATGCCGGTCGCACGCTGCAAATCGTTCGACGCGCCGGTCGAGATATCGCACAGCTTCAGAGACTCGGCCACGCGGCCGCCGAGGAACGAAACGATCGTCTCGAACATCTCGTTGCGCGAGGCGTAGGATTTGTCATCCTGCGGCAGACTGATCGTCATGCCGCCGGCCTGTGCGCGCGGGATGATGGTGATGAGATGGACCGGATCCTGTGAGTCGAGGCAGTACATACAGATGGCGTGGCCGGCCTCATGGACGGCGGTGAGCATCTTTTCGGCGTGCGAGACGATGCGGCTCTTCTTTTCCGGGCCTGCGATAACCTTGATCATCGCGGTCTCAAGATCCTGCTGGCCGATGAACGCCGCGCCGCGCCGTGCGGCAAGCAGCGCGCCCTCGTTCAGGAGGTTTGCCAGATCCGCGCCGGTAAAGCCGGCCGTCGCCTTGGCAAGTGCGGCCAGATCGACGTTGTCGCCGAGCGGCTTTTTGCGCGCGTGGACCTTGAGGATATCCTCACGGCCGCGCCAGTCGGGCGCGCCGACATAGATCTGCCGGTCGAACCGGCCCGGACGCAGCAGCGCCGGGTCGAGAATGTCCTTGCGGTTGGTGGCCGCGATGACGATGACGCCTTCGTTGGCCGAGAAGCCGTCCATTTCGACGAGCAGCTGGTTGAGCGTCTGCTCGCGCTCGTCATGGCCGCCGCCGAGACCTGCGCCGCGCTGACGGCCGACGGCGTCGATCTCATCGATAAAGACGATGGCGGGCGCGACGCGCTTGGCCTGATCGAACAGGTCGCGCACACGGCTCGCGCCGACGCCGACATAGAGTTCGACGAAGTCGGAACCCGAGATGGACAGGAACGCAACGTTCGCTTCCCCGGCCACGGCGCGCGCCAGCAGCGTTTTGCCGGTACCCGGCGGGCCGACGAGCAGCACACCCTTGGGGATCTTCGCGCCGAGCTGACGGAAGCGGTCGGGGTCGCGGAGGAATTCCACGATCTCCGACAGCTCTTCCTTCTCTTCGTCCGCGCCCGCAACGTCCTTGAACGTCACGGCTTCGCCGTTCGGCACGCCGAAGCGCGCGTTGGCGCGCGTGAACTGCGACATCCCGTTTGCGCCGCCGTTGGCGCGGTTCATCAGGATGAACCAGAGGAAAAGCAGCGCCGCGCCGACGAGGAAATACGGCACGACCGTCCGCCAGACGGAGGTGGCGGCGGGCAGGTAGTTATAGGACTTCAGAACGCCTGCGGCGCTCTGCGCGGCGATCGTCTCATCGAGATCCTTGTGGAACGTCTCGACGTCGCCGATCTTCGCGGTTGCGGAGCCTGCGTCCTCCGTGCCGTTGCCGCGCAGCGACAGCGTCAGAGTGTCGCCCTGCAAAACGAACGACTCGACCCGTTCTTCGGCAAACAGGTCGAGTACTTCGGAGTAGGTGAGCCTGCTTCCGTTTTGCGTCAGCAAAGACGAGGAGATGACTGCAAGCACCAGCAGCGCGATCAGGATAAGCAAAAGGGTCTGCGCTTGTTTGGGCTGCTGATTCACAAAAAGAGTCTCCTTTTCCTATGATCGAATGAAATATGCCTCAGCCCTGATAGACCGCGGGCTTCAGTACGCCGACGAACGGCAGATTGCGGTAGTAATCCTCATAGTCCAGACCGAAGCCGACGACGAACGCGGGCGGGACCGTGAAGCAGGTGTAATCGGGCTTGAGATCGACCTTGCGGCCGGTGGGCTTGTCGAGCAGCGTGCAGATCTTTACAGATGCGGGATTTCTGGCCTGGAACATCTCGCAGATCATCTTCAGCGTGCTGCCGGAGTCGATGATATCCTCCAGAATGAGCACATGGCGGCCCTCGATGTCGTGGTCGATATCCTTGCGGAAGGTCAGCTTGCCGGTGGATTCCGTGCCGCCCTCAAAGGACGTGATGCACATGAAATCCTCCTGCACGGGGATGTCGATGGCAGCGGCCATCTCCGCGAAGAACGGCACGACGCCCTTCAGAACGCCGACCAGGATCGGGCACTTGCCGCGATAATCGTCTGCGATCTGACGGCCGACTTCCTTGATGCGCGCGTGGATCTCCTCTTCGGAGACGAGTACGCGCTCGATGTCCTGCAGCATATCAGATTTGTTGATCATACGCCTGTTCCTCTTTCTCTTTTTCAATAGTAATGACGAGCGCCGGTTCGCCGGGGGCGGCGGCGCGGTCAAGATCGACGCCGATGGTGTAAACACCGAGCACGCCCCGGCCGTCTGCGACGACGGGAAGCAGCCCGCGTTCACGCGCGGGGATTTTCTGTTCGATCAGGAGCTTTTTGAGCGTTTTTCTGCCGCCGCGCACGCGCATCGCGTCGTGCGCCTGCCGCGGACGGACGATAAGCTCCGGATGATGTTCTATCGTATCATATTTTACAACAAAAGTGGAGGGGGAATTTTGAAATTGCGAAGAATTTTCCGCGCGCACGCACCGCACGCAAAGCCCGGCGGCCTCCAGCCGCACACAGCCGCCGATGCGGAGCACAGCAGGGGAGAATGCAGCCGGTTCACCGGCCGGCGCGAGCAGCAGCCGGTCATATTCCCGCCGCGCGGTATAGCCGCCCGGCAGCGATACGGACGCGGAAGGATCGCTCGTGAACAGCAGCGCGTCGACGGCGGCGATATGTCGCTGCGAGAGCTTCGGCGCATGGATTGCACTGAGCAGCGCGCGCATTGCGCGTGTGCGGATCGGTGCAGGCTGTGCGCGCAGCGGCGCGATCAGAACACCGCCGTCCGTCTGTGCGGCACGCAGCGCTTCATCGGCCAGCTGCTGCAAAAACGCCTCGTCCTCGCGCAGAAGGCCGCTCATGCGCAGCGCAGTCTGCCCGATCGCGGGATTTTCCTGCCGCAGCAGCGGCACAACGGTCTGTCGGATGCGGTTGCGCCGCATATCGGGCGTCAGATTGGTACTGTCGGTGACATAGCGCAGGCCGTGCGCGTCCAGATACCGCTCGATCTCCGCCCGGCTGACGGGCAGCATCGGCCGCACGATGCGGCCTCTGACCGGCGGGATGCCGCACAGGCCGGCAAGGCCGGTACCGCGGGTGAGATTGAGCAGGATCGTTTCCAGATTGTCGTCCTGCGTATGCGCCGTGGCGACAAGACCGGGCAGGGAATCGAAAAAACCGTAGCGCAGCCTGCGCGCAGCCTCTTCCGCGGATTCGTGCGTCTGCGCCATGCGCGCGCGCACGTCGCCGCCGCCGCGGTGCAGCGGAACATTCAGAAGTTTACATAATTCAGATACGAACGCTTCGTCCCGGTCGGATTCCGCGCCGCGCAGATGGTGGTTATAGTGTGCGGCCTCAATGGTGACGCCGAGCGTTTCGCGCAGCGAAACGAGTACGTGCAGCATACACACCGAGTCCGCGCCGCCCGAGACGGCGCACACGACCGTGTCACCCGGATGCGTCATCCGCTGCGCCCGCATCCACGCAAGGACCTTATCCGTCATGCTTCCACTCCAGATCGGAGAACGTGAAGAACTGCGGCCGCCATTGCAGCTTGACCGTGCCGGTCTCGCCGTGGCGGTTTTTCGCCACAATGCACTCGGCGATATTCTTGTCCTGCGTATTGGGATTGTAGTATTCGTCACGGTAGAGGAACAGGACGGAGTCGGCGTCCTGCTCGATAGCGCCGGATTCGCGCAGGTCGGAGAGCATGGGCCGCTTGTCGGTGCGCGATTCGTTCGCACGCGACAGCTGGCTCAGGCAGATGACCGGCACGTTCAGCTCCTTGGCCATGATCTTCAGCGCGCGGGAGATATCGCTCACGATCGTCACGCGGTTGTCGCCCGATTTTCCGGGCGCAGCCGCCGTCATGAGTTGTAGATAGTCGATGAGGATAAGCCCAAGATTGTCGATGCGGCGGCATTTGGCGTTGATCTCGGCCACGGTGATGGCCGGGTTGTCGTCCACACGGATATCCGTCTGGCTGAGCGCCGACGAGGCGATGGAGAGCTTGCTCCAGTCGTCGTCTTCGAGATGGCCCGTCGTGAGCTTCTGGTTTTCCACGAAGCTCTCCGTCGACAAAAGACGCATGACCAGCTGTTCGCGCGACATTTCGAGTGAGAAGAACGCCACGGTCTTGTCGTAGCTCTTGGCTACGTTCAGGCAGATATTCAGCGCGATGGCGGTCTTGCCCATGCCGGGGCGCGCGGCGATGAGGATGAGGTCCGTCTTGTTAAGGCCGTTGATCTTGCGGTCGAGATCGTGCAGGCCCGTCGACAGGCCGGGGATCTCGCTTCCGGAGGCGGCCAGCTCTTCAAGCCGGTCATAGACGTTGATCATGACCTTGCCGATGTGCTGCAAGCTGTCGCCGGTGTTGCCGCGGCGCAGGGAATAGATCTTCTTTTCCGAGACTTCCAGCATCTCCTGCGCCGTACCGACGCCCGCGTAGACCATATCGGTGATCTCGGACGACGCGCCCGCCAGCGCGCGCAGAAGCGCCTTGTCGTGGACGATGGAGCAGTACTGTTTGACGTTCGCGGCGGTCGGCGTGATCTTCAGCAGCTGCGCCAGATAGTCGTAGCTGCGCTCGTCGTCGTAGACGCCGCGCTCTTTCATCTTGTTGAGGACGGTGACCGGGTCGATCTTCTCCGAGAAGTTGAACATCGTATAGATCGTCTCGTAGATCTCGCGGTTCTGCCGCAGGTAGAAATCATCCGGCTGCAACATCCCGACCACGTCCGGTACGCAGCGCTCGTCGATGAGCATCGAGCCGAGCACGGCCTGCTCCGCTTCAAGCGCCTGCGGCGCCTGCCGCGTCAGAAGCTC
The DNA here is from genome assembly GCA_934670025.1 of uncultured Oscillospiraceae bacterium. Classification (GTDB taxonomy): domain Bacteria; phylum Bacillota; class Clostridia; order Oscillospirales; family Oscillospiraceae; genus CAG-170. The sequence continues at coordinate 22,097 of CAKUOS010000011.1, read as the reverse complement.
GTCCGCCATCCATCCTCACATCCTTCCGGTGGTAAATTTCAGAGCTTTTCCGCGTCTCAGCCTTCCTTGACCTCGACCTTGAGCTCGGCGTTGATCTCGTAACCGAGTTTGCACTTGACAGGGTACACGCCGACGGACTTGATCGGCTCATCGAGGACGATCTTACGCTTGTCGAGCGTGATCTGGAACTGTTTTGCCAGCGCGTCCGCGATCTCAACGTTCGTCACCGAGCCGAACAGACGACCCGCGCCGCCGCCCTTGGCGGTCACGACGACGGTCATGTCCTTCATCTGCTTGCTGACGGCCAGCGCCTCGGCGCGCTCCTTGGCCTGACGCTCCTGCGTGGCTTTGTCGTTCATGCGCATGGTGTTGATATTGTCGGCCGTCGCCTCCTGCGCGAGCTTTCTGGGCAGCAGGAAGTTGCGCGCGTAGCCGTCGGAAACTTCGATCATCTGGCCGCGCTTGCCCTGACCTCTGACGTCCTGTGTTAAAATGACCTTCATGGTAAAAACTCCTTTCGGGGATAAATATCCGGGATCTTAAGCGTAAAATGCGTCGATTGACGCGACAAGCTCCTGCAATACCGCATGGACATCCTTGCCTTTGATCTGCGCGCCGGCCGTCGCGCCGTTGCCGCCGCCGCCGAGCTTTTCCAGCACGGCCTGCACGTTGCACGAGCCGATGGAGCGCGCGGAGATGATGACCTGCCCTGCGTCGGGGTAGAGCACGAACGAGGCCGTGATGCCCGAGACGTTGATGAGCTCGTCGGCCGCCTGCGCGGCGATGGTGCGCGGCACCGTCTCGTCGAGGCACGCCACGGCGATCTCGTCGCGGTACAGCCGCGCGGCCTGAATGATGCGGTAGCGCGTGAGCGTATCGTCCAGATCCGTCTGGAACAGCTTTTTCACGTCGACCGGGTCGGCACCCGCCTTGCGCAGATACGCCGCCGATTCAAATGTGCGCGAACCCGTGCGGACGGTAAAGTATTTTGTATCGAGCACGATGCCTGCCAGAAGCGCCTGCGCCTCGATGGGCCGCAGATCGCGCTGCGTCACGGCGTACTGCAAAAGCTCCGTCACAAGCTCCGACGCCGACGAGGCGAACGGCTCGTGCAGGTTCAGAACCGGCTGCTCGATATAATCCGCCGCGCGGCGGTGATGGTCGATGACGGCCACGCGGGAGATCGCCTCCAGCAGGGGCTTGCACTCGACCTGCTCGGGGCGGTTGGTGTCGACAACGATCAGAAGCGAACGGTTGTCGGCCTCAACGAGCGCGTCCTGCCCGGAAATGAACACGTTGTCATACGGATGCTCCGGAACGGCCTTCAGCTCCGCGATCAGCGCCTTGCAGGCGTTGTTTTGCAGGTCAATGACGATCTTCGCGGGCCGGCCCTTGACGCGGCACAGGCACAGAAGGCCCACTGCGGCGCCCAACGCGTCGAGATCGGCCATCTTGTGGCCCATGATATAGACGGTGCCAGACTGGCTGATGAGCTCGGACAAGGAGCCTGCCATCACGCGGGATTTGACGCGCGTATGGCGCTCGGTTTCCTTGGTGCGTCCGCCGAAGAAGGAAAAATTGTACCGGTCCTTGATGACGGCCTGATCGCCGCCGCGCGACAGGGACATCTCAATGGCCAGCGACGCGAAACGGTAGTTTTCCTCAAAGCTCGCGCCGTCTTTGCCGAGGCCGAGCGAGATCGTCGCGGACATTCCGGATGCAGTGGTGACGCGGCGCACGGATTCGAGGATGGAGAAGCGGTTTTCCTGCAAACGCGGCAGATCCTTGCTTTCGAAAATGAGCAGATACCGGTTGCGCTCGACCTTGCGGCAGATCGCGCCGAGCCCCTGGACCCACTGCGAGACGACGTCGTTGATCTGCGCGTCGAGCGTCGACACCGCCGAGTCGGACAGATTGCCGGTCAGTTCGTCGTAGTTATCGATGAGGATGATGGATACGATGGGGCGCGTGCGCAGAAATTCGTCGCGGATGTTGAACATCTCCGTCATGTCGGCAAAATAAACAGTCGCCAGCTGGACGGTCGTCGCGTCGGATTCCGAACGCACGTAGTTGCCGTAGATGCGGTAGCGCCGGCTGCCGATCATCTGGTCGCCCGGTAGCTCCGACCGGCCCTCGCGCAGCCAGCTCGTGGAAAAGCCGGGCACGACGGCGTCGAGCGTCTGATAGCACGCGGTGTCGGACAGGCCGGTGATGGCAAAGAAGCTGGGGTTGCCCCAGATGATCTCGTTTTCGGGCAGACGGATGACGGCCATCGGGAACGCGGAGCCCGCGTGGACGGAAATACCGACGGAATCCGTCGCCGTCTGGACATAGTTCATGAGCTGGCGCTTACGCTGGGCAAAGCGGGCGCGGCTGACGGCGAACACGAGCAGCGTCACGGCAAGCGAGGCCCCGGCGAGGTAATACTCCCGCAGCAGCGCCGCCGCGGCCACAAACAGCAGCATCGCCGCGATATACCAGAACGTGCCCGGGTACAGCAGCCGCTCGATGGGCTTTTTTTTCATGAACGGCAGACCTCCTTTCCGGATGAACAAACTCCGCCACAATAATTACAAAATAATTATGGTCATTATAGCAAATCTGTCCGCCTTTTACAAGCGCCGATCGCGCGCAAAAACGCATCTGCGCGCAAAAAACGCAAAAGTCTGAAAAAATGGTATACTTTATTGAAAAAGTGTGATATACTTCAAATGGTATTGCCTCCGGGCAGGACCTTCTTTTATTGGGATCATGCGCCCCGTATGCGGCGCAGCGAATAGATCAACTGCATATGGTATCGGACGCGCATAGCAGCGGCGGCGTACAGACAGGGCGAGACGGGGCTCTGACTCACCGGCGGTATGCGTATGCGTCTTTATGGCCTTTTTGCATTTGTTCCGCGCGAAAACTGCTGTGCCAGGCTGGCTTTCGCCTTGTATCCATACTTAAATTTATCAGAAAAGAGTGAAAAAATTGGCAGAAAAACTGAAGATCATCCCGCTTGGCGGTCTCAATGAGATCGGCAAGAATATGACGGTGCTCGAATACGGCAAGGATATTATCGTGGTCGACTGCGGCCTCGGCTTCCCGGATGAGGATATGTACGGCGTCGACCTGGTCATCGCCGACATGACGTATCTCGTCAAGAACAAAGACCGCATCCGCGGTATGTTCCTGACCCACGGCCATGAGGACCACATCGGCGGCATCCCCTATGCGATGGAGCAGTTCAATTGTCCCATCCATGCCACGCGCCTCACGGCGGGCATCGTCCAGCTGAAGCTCGAGGAGCATCAGCTGCAAAATACCGTGCACCTGTTCACACACGAGGCCGGCGAAAAGGTCAAGGCCGGCTGCTTTACCGTGGAGTTCATCCACGTCAACCATTCCATTGCCGACGCCGTGGCGTTCGCCATCAAGACGCCGGTCGGCACCGTGGTCATGACGGGCGATTTCAAGATCGACGCAACTGCGGAAGACGGCATGATCGACCTGGCCCGTTTCGGCGCGCTGGGCAAAGAGGGCGTGCTGGCGCTCTTGTGCGACTCGACCAACGTCGAGCGGCAGGGCTATACGCCGTCGGAAAAGACCGTTGCCGCGAGCTTCGAGCGGCAGTTTGCCGGCTGCACGAAGCGCATCATCGTCACCACTTTCGCCTCCAACGCCTTCCGGCTGCAAAGCCTCATCGCCGTGGCGAAGAAATTCGGCCGAAAGGTGGCCGTCACCGGCCGCAGCATGGAGAATATCCTCAAAGTCTCCACGGAGCTCGGCTATCTGAAGATCCCGGCGGGCACGCTCGTCGACATCAACCAGATCAAGCAGATCCCCAACCATAAGCTCGTCATCGTCTCCACCGGTTCGCAGGGCGAAAATATGTCCGCGCTGTACCGCATGGCGTTCTCGGGCCACCGTCAGGTGGAGATTACCGCGTCCGACCGCGTCATCATCTCGGCCTCGGCGATCCCCGGCAATGAAAAGGCCATCGGCAAGATCATCAACGAGCTCTACCGCAAGGGCGCGGACGTCGTCTATGACAAGCTCGAGGGGTTGCACGTCTCCGGTCACGCCTGTCAGGAAGAGCTGAAGATTATCCACGGCCTTCTCAAGCCGCGCTTCTTCATTCCCGTCCACGGCGAACAGCGCCATTTACAGGCCCATTCCCGTCTGGCACAGAGCATGGGCATGGATCCCAAGAACATTTTTATCTCCGATATCGGCAAGGTGCTCGAGCTGAGCAAGGGTACGTGCAAGTGGGGCGGCACTGTTCCGTCCGGTAAGATCCTGGTCGACGGCACGGGCGTCGGCGACGTCGGCAGCGTTGTGCTGCGCGACCGCAAGCATCTGGCGCAGGACGGTATGCTCGTCGTCGTGGTGAACATCTCCGGAGAGGACGGCAGCGTCATCTCAGGCCCCGATATCATCACGCGCGGCTTCGTCTACGTCAAAGAATCGGAAAATCTGATGGAGGAGCTGCGCGTCATCGCCGCACACGCCATCGACCGGTGCAGCCGCAACGGCCGCAGCGACTGGAGCGTCCTGAAGGCCAATATCAAGAGCGACCTGTCCGGATACCTCTTCAAAACGACCAAGCGCAATCCGATGATCCTGCCGGTCATCATGGAGATCTGAGCGCGGCGCGCAATATTTTCAGATATTTTAGAAAAATGTCGATTTAGGCATTGTCAAACCGTGATCTTTGGGGTTATAATGAAACAGTTACGCCGTAGTGCGCGGCAATGCAAGCATGAATGAGGATGAGCGATAGAATGGCAACTACAAAAAATCCGAAGCCCTCGACCGAGGAGGCTATGGCGACAGTCTCCGCCCTGATCGCAAGAGCGAAGCGCGAAGGCAGTATTCAATCGAGCGAGCTGACGGCAGAGCTGGAAAAGCTGGATCTGCCGGTCGAGAAGATCGAGCATATTTACGACACATTTGACACGATGGGCATCCAGATCGTCAGTCCCGAGCTTGAGCTCGACGTGACGGACGATCTCGGCGTGGATATCGGCGATCTGCCCGACGGCGACGACGAAGAGCTTGTCGACCCGCTGGAGCTTGCCGCAGAGTATAATCTGGACGACCCGGTGCGGATGTACCTCAAGGAGATCGGTCAGGTCAAGCTCCTGACCGCCGAAGAGGAGATCGAGCTGGCTAAGCGCGTCTCCGAGGGCGACAAAGCCGCGAAGGACCGGCTGACCGAGGCCAATCTGCGCCTTGTCGTGTCCATCGCCAAGAAATATTCCGGCCGCGGCCTGCATATTCTGGATCTGATTCAGGAGGGCAATACCGGCCTGATCCGCGCAGTCGATAAATTCGACTACAAAAAGGGCAACAAGTTCTCTACATATGCGACCTGGTGGATCCGGCAGGCCATCACCCGCGCCATCGCCGATCAGGCGCGGACCATCCGCGTGCCGGTGCATATGGTCGAGGTCATCAACAAGGCAACCCGCTGCAACCGCAAGCTCGTGCAGGAGCTTGGCCGCGAGCCGACGCTCGAGGAGATCGCGGCGGAGCTGAATCTGCCGATCGAAAAGATCATCGAGGCCAACCGCACCGCAGCCGATACGCTCTCACTCGATATGCCGGTCGGCGACGAAGAAGACACCACCATCGGCTCGTTCGTCGAGGACGACAATACCCCCGGCCCGGTCGACGCCACGGCCAACGCGCTTTTGTCCGAGGCGCTGACCGAGATCCTCGGCACGCTGACCGAGCGTGAGGCCGACGTGCTTCGGATGCGCTTCGGTATGTACGACGGCCGCACGCATACGCTCGAAGAGGTCGGCCAGATCTTCGGCGTCACGCGCGAGCGCATCCGCCAGATCGAAAACAAAGCCATCCGCAAGCTGCGCCACCCGTCGCGCGCAAAAAAGATCAAGGATTTCTATTGCTGATAAGGAAGACCCCGTCCGGAAGCCCGGACGGGGTCCTTTTTATGGTATTCTTACGCCAGCGTCGCCGCCATGACGGCCTTGATGGTGTGCATCCGGTTCTCCGCCTCGTCAAAGACGATGGACTGCGGACTTTCAAAGACGTCGTCCGTGACCTCCATCGCGTCGAGGCCGAACTTGTCGTGGATCTGTTTGCCGATGACGGTGTTCAGATCGTGGAACGACGGCAGACAGTGCATGAAGCGGCACTGCGGGCCGGCCTGCGCCATGACCTTTGCGTTGACCTGATAGGGGAGCAGGTCATGGATGCGCGTCTGCCAGACTTCGTCGGGCTCACCCATCGAGACCCACACGTCCGTATAGATGACGTCCGCGTCCTTGACGGCGTGCATGGGATCGGTGTCGAATTCCAGTGCCGCGCCGGTTTCCGCCGCGATGGCCTGACACGTTTTGACGAGCGCCGCGTCCGGGAAATACGCCGCGGGCGCGCACGCGACGAAGTGCATCCCCATCTTCGCACAGCCGACCATGAGTGAGTTGCCCATGTTATACCGGGCGTCGCCCATATAGACGAGCTTTTTGCCCTTGAGCGCGCCGAAATGCTCCTGAATGGTCAGGAAATCGGCCAGGATCTGCGTCGGGTGGAACTCGTTCGTCAGTCCGTTCCAGACGGGCACGCCCGCGTATTTTGCCAGCGCCTCGACGAGCGCCTGCCCGTAGCCGCGGTACTCGATGCCGTCGTACATACGGCCGAGCACGCGCGCCGTGTCGGCGATCGACTCCTTCTTGCCGATCTGCGAACCGGACGGATCGAGATACGTGACCGTCATGCCCAGATCGTGCGCCGCGACCTCAAATGAGCAGCGCGTGCGCGTGCTGGTCTTTTCGAAGATGAGCGCGGCCTGCTTGCCCTCGCACAGACGGTGGGGGATGCCGGCCTTCTTTTTTGCCTTGAGGTCGGCGGCCAGATCAAGAAATTCCTGAATTTCGGCGGGGGTGAAATCGAGCAGCTTTAAAAAGCTCTGTCCTTTGATGTTCATGACGTTCTCCTTATTGATGTTCTGCGGCTGCGAGGAAGGCCGCGACGGAATCGAGCTGCGCCTGCACGGACGCGGGGCCGGTGCCGCCGGCGGAAATACGCCGCGCGACGCACGTTTCCAGTGAAATTTCCGTATAAAGGTCGTCTGCAAAGACGTCGGAATACGTTTTGTAGACCGTAAGCGGCAGCGCTTCGAGCACGGTGTCGTGCGCGATGCAGTACGCGACCAGCTGCCCGGAGATCTTATATGCGCTGCGGAACGGCACGCCCTTTTTCGTCAGATAGTCGGCCAGATCCGTTGCGTTGATGAAGCCCTTCTGTGCGGCTTTTCGCATAGCTTCGGGTTTTGCCTGCATCGAAAGCAGCATCGGCGCCATGATCTGCAAGCACAGCTTCGTCGTGTCGACGCAGTCGAACACGGCTTCCTTGTCCTCCTGCATATCCTTGTTGTAGGCGAGGGGAATGCCCTTGAGCGTCGTCAGAAGCGCCATCAGATCGCCGTAGACGCGGCCCGTTTTGCCGCGGCAGAGCTCGGCCATGTCGGGGTTTTTCTTCTGCGGCATGATCGACGAGCCGGTCGTGAAGCCGTCGCTCAGCTGCACGAACTGGAACTCCCAGCTCGACCAGAGGATCAGCTCCTCCGAGAGTCTGGACAGGTGCATCATGATGAGCGCGCAAGCGCTCATCAGCTCCACGCAGAAATCGCGGTCGGATACGCCGTCAAGGCTGTTTTCGCAGATGGATGCGAAGCCGAGCTTCTGCGCCTCAAAGACGCGGTCCGTCGGATACGTGGTTCCAGCCAGCGCGCAGCAGCCGATGGGGCTGGCGTCCATGCGCGCACAGGCGTCCGCCACGCGGCCATAGTCACGCTCGAACATCATCGCGTAGGCCAGCAGATGCTGCGCGAACGTGATGGGCTGCGCGCGCTGCAAATGCGTGTAGCCGGGCATGATCGTGTCCTTGTGCGCGTCTGCCTGCGTATGCAGCGCCTGGATGACGTCCAGAAGCAGCGTTTGCAGCCGCGCGCATTCGCCCTTCAGATACATCCGGATGTCGAGCGCGACCTGATCGTTGCGCGAGCGCGCGGTGTGGAGCTTTTTGCCCACGTCGCCGATGCGCTGCGTGAGCGTCGCCTCGACGAACATATGGATATCCTCCGCGCCGGGGTCGAGCGTCAGCGCACCGGACTGCAAATCGGCCAGAATACCGGCCAGACCGTCGATGATCTGGTCGGCGTCTGCCTGTGAAAGGATGCCGCATTTGGCAAGCATCGCCGCGTGCGCCATCGAGCCTGTGATATCCTCTTTGTACATCCGTCCGTCGACGGCGATGGAGGAGTTGAATGCGTCGGCCAGCGCCGAGGTCTCCGCCTCCGACCGGCCCGCCCAGAGTTTGTCCATGATGTGATCTCCCTGATAGCGGGCAAGACCCCGTGCGGGGTCTTGCCGTGCGTGTTTATTACAGCTTGCCCATTTCCCGCAGCGCCTGCACCTTGGTCGGCAGACCCCAGATGTTGATGAAGCCTGCGGACGCGGCCTGATCGAAGTCGCTCTCGCCGAACGTGACGAGATTTTCGGAGTACAGGGAATACGGCGAGGTGATACCGGCGTTGATCATGTTGCCCTTGTAGAGCTTGAGCTTGACCGTGCCGGTGCAGAACTCGTTTGCCTTCTTCGCAAACGCAGTCAAAGCCTCCTGAAGCGGCGTATACCACTTGCCGTTGTAGATGAGATCGGCGTAGTCGACGGCCAGCTTGGACTTCAGGTGCAGCGTCTCCTTGTCGAGCGTCAGCATCTCCAGCTGCTCGTGCGCAAAGTAGAGGATCGTGCCGCCCGGCGTCTCGTAGATGCCGTGGTCCTTCATGCCGATGAGCCGGTTTTCCACGATATCGAGAATGCCGATGCCGTTCGCGCCGCCGAGCTTGTTGAGCTTGCGGATGATATCGGATACCTTCATCTTCTCGCCGTCGACAGCCACGGGCACGCCCGCCTCAAAGCTGACGGAAACCTCGGTGGGAACGTCGGGCGCCTTGTAGGGAGAGACGCTCATTTCGAGGAACAGCGGCTTGTCAAGGTTCGGCTCATTGGCCGGGTCCTCAAGATCAAGACCCTCGTGGCTCAGGTGCCACAGGTTCTTGTCCTTGGAGTAGTTCGTCTCACGGGAGATCTTCAGCGGCACATTGTGCGCCTCGGCGTAGTCGATCTCTTCGTCACGGGACTTGATCTCCCACTCTCTCCACGGCGCGATGATCGCCATGCCGGGCGCAAAGCGCTTGATGGCCAGCTCGAACCGGACCTGATCGTTGCCCTTGCCGGTGCAGCCGTGCGCGATGGCGTCCGCGCCCTCTGCGACGGCGATCTCGGCCAGCTTCTTGCCGATGACGGGCCGCGCGAACGCGGTGCCGAGCAGATAATCCTCGTATTTTGCGTCCATCATGATCGACGGTACGATGACGTCGTCGCACATCTCGTCGGTCAGATCGGCGACGATCAGCTTGCTCGCGCCGGTCTTGATGGCCTTTTCCTCCAGACCGTCGAGCTCGTCGCCCTGGCCGACGTCGGCCGCAACGGCGATGATCTCGGGATCATTGTAATTTTCCTTCAGCCAGGGAATGATGACGGACGTATCAAGACCGCCCGAGTATGCCAGAACGATCTTCTTGATCTTGCTCTTATCCATAATACGTGACCTCCATGCTGCACTGTTGTGCGGTTGTTTTTCTTTATGCACGTAATATACGACGTTTATGCAGAAAAGTCAAGTATAAAATTTATAAATATTCATAATTGTGAAATAGCGAGCATATTCATGCATACACGGCGCCCGTTTTGTGCAGGATGAAAAAAACTTTACTTTTTCCGTCAAAGCGCGTAGAATCTGAGTAACCGAAACGATACGGGGGATTGCCTATGCTGCATGAAAAAAACGACCTGCTGCGCGCGCTCGATCCGCACCGGCGTGATCTGTGCGCGGCAGTCTGCGCGATCTGCGCGCCCGAATTTGAACAGACGCCCGCACCCACGCGGGAGTTTTTGGCCGCGCTGTATCAGAAGCTCTGCGCCCTCATGTTTCCCGACGGCGCGGCGGCCGCGCCGCTGACGGCGGACGAATCGCTGTATCTCGAAGCGCTGGAGCAGGCGCTGGCAAACCCCGCGCCGTTCGACCCGTATCTCGACCTGCTGCCGCTTCCGGAGGACGCCTGTGCAGACAGCCGCGTGGAAAAGCAGTATGCCCGGTTCTGCGAGACCGTGCGGGCGCAGCACCTCACGGCCGTCATGCGCCTTGGCATGGAGACAACGGATTTCGACCCGACCTCGCATACCATCGGCGTACATAATATCGCGCTCCACACGGCGATCCTGGCAAAACAGGCGGGATTCCCGGTCGATCTGCCGCTCGTGCGCGCGGCGGCGCTCGGGCACGATATCGGCAAATTCGGCTGCCGCGGCGAGGATATCAAACGCATTGCGTATCTGCATTACTATTATACTTGGCAGTGGTTCAGCCGAAACGGCATGGAGGACATCGGCTACGTCTCCGCGAACCACTCCACGTGGGATCTGGAATTTGAGAACCTGCCGATGGAGTCGCTGCTGCTCATTTACGCGGATTTCCGCGTCCGCGGCACAAGAAAGCCCGGCGAAAAGGAGGTCATGCGCATCTATTCTCTGGCCGACGCCTATGAGATGATCCGCTGCAAGCTGGCCGATATGACCCCGGAAAAGACGCTGCGCTATCAGAACGTCTACCACCGGCTCACCGACTTTGAAAATCTGCTGCGCGGCCGCGGCGTCAGTCCGGAGCTGACCGACCATGCGCTCCTGCCCGTGCGGCAGAAGGCACCCGCGCTCATGAACGCGCCCGAGGCACTGCGCGCGCTGCGCGATCTGACGCTGGGCGGCTCGATCCGCCTGATGCATACGCTCTCGACCGATCAGGCGCTCGAACAGCTCCTCGAACAGGCCAAGAGCGAGAAAAACCTCCAGCGCATCCGGATGTACCTGCGCCTGCTGGAGGAATACAGTACCTATATGACGAAGGCCAACAAACAGAAGACGCTTGTGCTGTTGTACGAGCTGCTCATGCACCCGGACGGCGACGTGCGCCGCATCGCGGGCCGCATCATGGGTAAGATCCTGGCCAACGCCGGCCCCAGCTACCGTAAAGAGCGGCCCATGTCCGCCGGAGAGGGGCAGACACCTCCGGCCGTCATGGCGATTCTGTCGGAATCGAAGGAGCTCTGGACGCATTATATCGATCTCTGCCTGCATCCGGATTACCGGATATCCGGGAAGCACGCGCTGCGCATCTCCAACTCGCTCAAGACCATCTGCGGCAGCCTCTTCGCCTCGTGCCTGCCGAAGGAAGCGCCGATGCTCGCCGGGCCGCTGCTCGACGCGCTGGACGCGGCCGGGGAGGCCGAGCGCTTCGTGCTCGTGGACGCGCTGTGCCACGTGCCGTGCGCGGCGCTGCCGCCGTCGCGCGTGCCGCCGCTCGTGCAGACGCTTTTCGCAATGCTTCCCGGCGGCGGCGAACCGCTTGCGCTCATTGCCTGCCGCTGCCTGCAGCACCTGAAGGACTGTCCGGGGCAGCGCGTGGAGATCTGCCGCCGCGCGGCGCAGGTGCAGCCGGGCGAAGCGCCGTCTGACGCGCTGCGCTGGCAGCTTGCGCAGCTGTGCGAACGTGCGGAGGCGGACTTCGATGCGGCGGCCGTCTCACAGATGCACCTGAGCAACCTCAAAAACGCCGTGCACTGGACCGTCAAGCTCACGCAGATCGAGGCGCTGACGCAGTACGCGCAGCGCCGTCCGGACGCTGCGTTCCATACGGCGCTGCATTTTTCCAACCTCCTGTGCGTCAGCGAACATCTGCCCGTGCGCGAAGCCGCGGGCAAGGCGCTGCTTGCCGTCGCGCCGCAGCTGCTCGTCGATCAGATCAACGAGATCGTCATCGACCTGACGCGCGAGCTCGAATCCGGGCAGGAGCAGATCTCGCGCTTTATTCCGCCGTATCTCGGCCGTCTTCTGTGTATGCTCCCGGAAAAGGAGCTGTGCGAGTCGCTCGACAGCATCGACGCGCTGGCCTGCGGCGCGTCGATCCGCCCTGCGCGCGTGGCGCTCTATGCGCTCGGCGAGACGCTCGGCGCGCTGGACGAGACGCGGACACAGATCGCCGACCGCATTCTGGGCGTCATCATGACGGGCGTTTCGCATTACGAGCAGACCATCCACCAGACGGCGCTGGCCGTTCTGTGCCGCGATCTGTTCGGCCGCGAACAGCTTTCCATGTCCCGGCGGCACGATATCTTCGTGCGCCTGCATAAAAAGCTCCTCATGCTCCTGTCCGAGCCGCGCGAGGGGCAGCTGACGTTCTTCAATTGTGCGGCCATGCTCAACCATCTCTACCGCTATACGGTCAAGCAGGAGCTTGAATGCGGCCCGTTCTGCTTCCCGGCGGAAAAGCCCGTGGCGTTTTTTCCGGGGACGTTCGACCCGTTCTCCGTCGGCCACAAGCAGATCGTGCAGGAGATCCGTGCGCGCGGCTTCGAGGTCTATCTGGCCGTGGACGAGTTTTCGTGGAGCAAAAAGACGCTCCCGAAGCTCCTGCGGCGCAGGATCGTCTCCATCTCCGTCGCCGACCAGTGGGACACCTACCTGTTCCCGGACGATATTCCGGTGAACATCGCCATGCCCGAGGATCTGGAGCTGCTGCATACGCTCTTTGCCGGGCGGGAAGTCTATCTTGTCGCGGGCAGCGACGTCATTTTCAACGCCTCTGCCTATAAACGCACGGAGCCGGGCACGGCGGCCGATCAAAACCACATCATTTTCTGCCGCGACGGCAGCGCGGACCGTGCGGCGCTGGCCTCGATCATCCGCGGAAGGCTGCTTCTGCTGTCGCTGCCGCCGTTTTACGAGACGGTCAGCTCCACGCGCATCCGCGCCTCGGTCGACCGCAATCTCGATATCTCCATGCTCGTCGCGCCGGTCGTGCAGACGTATATCTACGAATGCGGCCTGTATGTGCGCGCACCGGAGCTGAAGGATGTATTGCAGCGCGAGGAGCTGTTCTTCCGGAATTACGAAACGCCCGCGCCCGGCCAGCCCGAACCGCTTGCGGCGCATCTGCGGCGCATCCCGAACGCCCGCGCGGCGGCGCTTCTGGCAAGACCGGATCGGCTGTGCGCCTGGGCCGTCGGCCATACGGTGCCGCTGGGCGAACTCTATGACGCGCTCGGATCGCTGGAGGCGTGCAGCTACGTGCGCCAGCATACCTCCGGGCGGCTCCTGCTGCTCGACTGCGCCGAGGCTCCGGACGGCGCCATGCAGACCGAAGCGCTCCGCATGGTCATCGGCGAGCTTCTTGCGCGCAGTCTGCCGCGCGGCGATACCTACGCGCTCATCCGCAGCCCGGAGGCCGGGTCGCCGCTGTACGACGCGCTGCGCCAGCTGGGCTTCATCCAGGCGGGCGATCAGACGGAACTCTGGTACGTCGATATGCGCAATCCCGTCATGCTGTTACAGGACGCGATGCTCTGCATCAAAAAGCCGCATCAGTCGTCGCCGGCGGTCCGCAGCGCAGTCATGCAGACACGCCCGCGGCTGCGGCTTGCGCTGACGCGGATGTTCCCGGGCAAGCTCCTTTTGAGCTTCGATACCGAGATGCTCAATCAGGCCATCGCCCAGCGCGTCGAGCATATGAACGGCGTGCAGGACGTGCCGCCCGGCGAACGGCGGCTGGGGCCGTATATGTGCGTGCCCTACGGCAAGATCTTTGCCGACGCCATCGTGCCAAATACCGTTACCAAGACACTGCACGTGGAAAAATGCTACGCCCCGGACGCGCGCAGCTTTACGATCGAGGAATACCCCGGTTATTCGCCGCTTGCAAGCCAGGTGCGGGCGCTGCGCTCGTTCCGACGGCCGATCATCCTCGTCGACGATCTGCTGCACAAGGGCTACCGCATCGAAAAGCTCGACCGCGTCTTCAAGCAGGAGGATATCGCCGTCGACCGTATCGTGGTCGCCGTCATGTCGGGCTACGGCCGCGATCTGATGCGCGCGCAGGGCCGGCCGGCCGAGTGCGAATACTTCATCCCGAACCTGCATTACTGGGTCACGGAGAGTCTGCTGTATCCCTTCATCGGCGGCGACAGCATCGCGGGCCGCCCGCAGAAAAAGCGGCTCCTGCCGTCGATCAACATGATCCTGCCGTATGTCTACCCGAGCTATTTCTTCGACGTCACGGAAGACAGCATCCGCAATCTCTCGCGCACCGCGCTGGAAAACGCCATTGGCATCCTGCGCACGCTCGAACGCGAGCATCAGGCGCGCTTTGCCACTGCACTGACCATCCGCCGTCTCGGCGAGGCGCTGGTCCTGCCGCGTCTGGCCGACAAGGGCGAGTGTATGCACTATGATTTCTCTCTCCCGGCCTCGAGCTATCTGGAGGAGGATCTTGCCCGGCTTGACCGCATCTGCCGGCAATAAACTGATTCTGAGGTGAGCGTATGATCCTGAAACAATGGCATGGATTCTGCCTTTGCGCAGAAGATGAAACGTGCTTCCCGCCCGACGCGCAGCCGTGTGCGCAGCCTTTTGCGCCGCTGGTGTTTCCGGTGCGGCGCGACGCGCGGAAAACGCGCGGCCTGTTCCGCATCGGCGATCTTTCCGAGCTGGATGAGCCGGAGTCCGTCCGCTGCCTGACGCCTGCCATGACGACCGACGGGCCGCTTGCGGCGTTTGTCCGCAAGCACGGCGCGTGCGTCCTGAACGTCAGATTCAGGCGCGCATATTCCGTCCTGCAAGCGTGGAACGCGCCCAAAAAAGAGGGCCTCGTCATGACGCTCGTCGGGCTCGGCGACGTCGGCGGCACGGCGCTGCTGGCGCTGAAGCTGCTGGGACGGGAATTTTCAAAAATTCAGATCTTCGACCCGAACCGCGCGCAGTGCGAGCGCTATGAGCTGGAGCTGAACCAGATCCTTTCGCCGGGCGGCGATCCGCTCCCGCAGGTCGTTATCTGCGAAGAGAAGGATCTGTTCGCGTGCGATCTGTTCGCGTTCACGGCCTCCCGCGGCGTGCCCGGCCTCGATTCCGGGGTAAAGGATGTGCGTATGGCACAGTATGAAGCGAACCGCACCATGCTGGAGAGCTACGCGAAACTGGCCAGAAATGCGCAATTTACGGGCCTTTTCTGCCAGATCTCCGACCCTGTGGACCATCTTTCGCGCGCCGTTTTCCTGCAAAGCAACCGCGATGCGGCGGGAAATCCCGACTTTTCCGGGCTGCTGCCCGAGCAGATCCAGGGCTTCGGCCTCGGCGTCATGGCCGCCAGATGCGCGTATTTTGCGCAAAAAGCGGGTCTGGACACGCAAAAACTGCGCGTTTTCGGCCCGCATGGGCAGGGACTTGTCTGCGCAAACGACGCGCAGGCGTATGATGCGGCGCTGTCCGCCGAACTGACGGAGCAGACGCGCACGGCGAATCTGCGTGTGCGCGCGCTCGGCTTCAAGCCGTATCTGGCCCCGGCAGTTTCGTCGGCGGCGGTGAGCATTTTGCAGCTCGTGCGCGGAGAGGCGCATTATGGCGCGGTGCCGCTCGGCGGCGCATATTTCGGCTGCCGCAGCCGCATGACGCGGCTTGGCGTGGAGCTTTTGCGCGAGGAGCTCCATCCTGCGCTGCTTGCGGAGCTGGAACGGACGCATCGCGCGCTGGAGGCGTTTGAATACTGATGCAGACCTTGTATGTGGTACGGACCGGCCAGAGCGCGCGGCTTATGCGGCTGCTTCCGCGGGCACTCGACGGCCTTGACGCAGTGGAACTGCCGCCGCAGGCGCTCGGACAGGCAGCGGGCAAGCGGCTGCTGTTCGCCGTTTCGGTGGACGAATACGGCCAGAGCGAGGATTTTGTGCGCGTGCTGCGCGCGCTGCGGCAGCAGACGGACTGTCTGACCGGCTGCGTTGGCGGCATGATCGTCGACGGGGCGGGGGAGCTCTATACAAAGCAGACCGCGCGCGAGCTGGCGCTGGCGGCGAACGACGCGGGCTGCGCGTTTGTGGGAAAGCCGCTCGTCGAGGGGACGGGCTCTTTGTATAACCAGCACATCCAGGCGTCGCGTCTCGGCCTTTCGTGGGAAGAGACATACGTCTGGCAGATGGCGCAGCTGGCGAAGCGGCTGTGCACGTTTGCGCTGCCGCAGTTCGAGCGGCCGAAGCTGCTGATGCTCCACGCCTCCGATAACCGGCGCTCAAATACCGTCTGGCTCGGCGAGCAGGTCCTGCGGCGGCTTCCGGAGGCGTTTGAGACGAAGGTCATCTCGCTGCAAAACGGCTCTATCCACGACTGCCGCGGCTGCTCGTATGAGGCGTGCCTGCACTTTGCAGAGCAGAGCCGCTGCTTTTACGGCGGCTCGATCTCCGACGAGGTCCTGCCCGCGATCCGGATGTGCGACGCGATGCTGTTTCTGTGCCCGAACTACAACGACGCCGTCAGCGCGAATATCATGGCGCTGTTCAACCGGCTGACGAATCTGCTCATCAAGCAGGATCTGTACCATAAATACCTCTATGGCATCGTTGTTTCGGGCTATTCGGGCAGCGATATCGTCGCGCGGCAGCTGCTGGGCGCGATGTGCCTCAACAAGACGGCCATCCTGCCGCCGAAGTTCTGCCTCATGCAGACGGCGCACGACCCCGGTTCTGTGAAGAATGCCGCGGACATCGACGCGCGGCTCGATGCGTTCGGGGCGCGTATCGCGCAGATCGCAAAAATACAGTAACAAAATTTTGCGGGATGCGGGCGCGGATTTTGTAACATCTGCACGCTTGACGGACGGCGGTTTCGGGTGTAGAATCATGCCATGATTTGAAGCAACGATTTACATCAGAACTGCTTTACATCAGAAAAGAATATCGGCAAATGCAATGAGGAAGAAAAGTAACGCAGGACAGGCCACAGAGAGCCGGGGAGGCTGGGATCCCGGCGCCGGCGCCTTCGTGAACGAACACTTCTTAGCAGCGACCTGAAAAGGAGCATTCCGCAGTAGGGAAGACGCGCAGCGCGGCGTTAATGCGCAGGGGCTTGTCAGAGCTCCGGAAAAGTGACTGTTTGACAGTAAATTAGGTGGCACCGCGGATGGCAGCAATTCGTCCTAAAATATTTTGATTTTAGGATATGCTGCGAAAACATCCGGAGGTGCTTTTTTATGTGTGCAATTATTGGTTTTACGTCCCCGAAGCTCAAAAAGGAACAGGTTCTGCCGTATTTTGAGAAGACAAAGTCCCGCGGCCCCGACGACACGCGGATCGAGCCTGCGGGCAGCGGTATGCTCGGCTTTCACCGGCTGGCCATCATGGGCCTGCATCCGGAGGGTATGCAGCCGTTCCATCTTGGCGGCGACATGGCCGTGTGCAACGGTGAGCTGTACGGCTTCCGCCCGGTCAAAAAGGAGCTGGAAGGGAAGGGCTATACGTTCGAGTCCGATTCCGACTGCGAGATCATCCTGCCGCTGTGGAAGGAATACGGCACGGAAATGTTCGCAAAGCTCGACGCGGAATTCGCCATGATCATCTATGACGCCGCCTCCGATTCGCTCGTCGCCGCGCGCGACCCCATCGGCATCCGCCCGCTGTTCTGCGGATATCTGGGCGACGGCTCCATCATTTTCGCCAGCGAGGCGAAAAACCTCGTCGGCCTCTGCGCGCACGTGTTCCCGTTCCCGCCGGGCCACTATTATAAGGACGGCAAATTCGTCCGCTACGCCGATCTGACCACGGTCACGCAGTATGCAAGCGACGATCTGGACACTGTCACGAAGACCATCCGCGAAAAGCTCATCGCGGGCGTGGAAAAGCGCCTCGACGCCGACGCGCCGCTCGGCTTCCTGCTCTCCGGCGGCCTGGATTCGAGCCTCGTGTGCGCGATCTCGGTAAAGCTGCTCGGCAGAAAGATCCGCACGTTCGCCATCGGCATGGATCTCGACCCCATCGACCTGAAATACGCGAAGGAAACGGCCGAATTTATCGGAGCCGAGCACACCGAAGTCATCATGACGCGCCAGCAGGTGCTCGATTCTCTGGAAGAGGTCATCGCCATGCTCGGCACCTACGACATCACCACCATCCGCGCCAGCATGGGTATGTACCTTTGCTGCAAGGCCATCCACGAGCAGACGGATGTGCGCGTCCTGATGACGGGCGAAATTTCCGACGAGCTGTTCGGCTATAAATACACCGATTTTGCCCCCAGCGCCGAAGCGTTCCAGCAGGAAGCGAAAAAGCGCGTCGACGAGCTGTATATGTACGACGTGCTGCGCGCCGACCGCTGCATCTCGGTCAACTCGCTCGAAGCCCGCGTCCCGTTCGGCGATCTGGATTTCGTCAAATATGTCATGTCCATCCGTCCGGAACTGAAGCTCAACACGTATGACATGGGCAAATACCTCCTGCGCAAGGCGTTCGCCGACGATCATATCCTGCCTGAGGATATCCTCTGGCGGCAGAAGGCGGCGTTCTCCGACGCGGTGGGCCACTCGATGGTCGACGATCTGAAGGAATACGCCGAGGAACACTATTCCGACGAAGACTTCGCAAAGGGCTGCGAAAAGTACACGTTTGCGAAGCCGTTCACGAAGGAAAGCCTCCTGTACCGCGAGATTTTCGAGAAATACTATCCCGGTCAGGCCGGGATGGTCAAGGATTTCTGGATGCCGAACAAATCGTGGAAGGGCTGCGACGTCAACGATCCGTCGGCGCGCGTACTGGCAAACTACGGCGCAAGCGGCGTGTAAATCTGTGCAAAAAGCGCCTCTTCCGGGCAGAAATACCCGAAAGAGGCGCTTTTTATCCTTATCCCAGCCGCACGACGGGCTTGATGAGATCGGCAGGCTTGTCCTTCATGAGCTCCAGCGCCTGCGGCAGCGCGTCCCAGCCGTCAAATACGTGCGTGATGAGCGGCTTCACGTCGAGCCGGCCGAGCGTCATGAGCGCGGCGAGCTTTTCCAGCCGCAGCCGCCCGCCGGGCATCAGACCGCCCGTGACCAGCTTGTGGCCCATGCCGACGCCCCAGTCGGCGCGTGGCAGCTTGACATAGTCGCCGCGGCCGAGATAGTTGACGTTGCCGACCCTGCCGCCGGGCTTCAGCGCGCGGATGACGGGGATGAACGTGTCCACGTCGCCGCCCGCGACGATCGCCCGGTCGACGCCGCGGCCATGCGTCAGGGCGAGCACTTGCTCGTCAATGGGGCCGTCCTTGTAGCTGAGGAAGTCTGTCGCGCCGTACTTTTTTGCGGCCTCCACGCATACCGGGCGCGTGCCGACGGCGATGATGCGCGCCGCGCCGCGCATGGCGGCGCCCGCGACGGCCATCAGGCCGACCGGCCCGATGCCGACGACGAGCACGTCGTCGCCGAATTGAATGTCGGCCAGCTCCGCACCGTGGAAGCCTGTCGGCACCATGTCTGAGAGCATACACGCCTCCACGATGTCCATGCCCCGCGGCAGATGGGCCAGATTGCCGTCGGCGTCGTTGACGTGGAAGAACTCGGCGAATACGCCGTCCTTGATGTTGGAGAATTTCCAGCCTGCCAGCATCCCGCCGGAGTGCATCGGGTAGCCCGCCTGCGCCTCGCGCGAGCTCCAGTCGGGCGTGATGGCCGGGACGAGCACGCGGTCGCCGGGCTTAAAGTCACGCACGCCCATCCCGACCTCCACGACCTCGGCGCAGCATTCGTGGCCGAGGATCATGTCGTGCCGCTCGCCGACTGCGCCTTCCCAGACCGTATGCACGTCGGAGGTACACACCGCCGCAGCCAGCGGCCTACAGATGGCGTTGCCGGGGCCGCAGATGGGCCGCGGCTTGTCGATCCAGCCGACCTCGCCGATCGCGCGCATTGCAAAACCTTTCATGCTTCATCCCCACTTTCGTATTGGTAGGAGTAGCTTTTGCGAAAGGTCAGAAAGTATGCAAAAAAGCCGTCCTGCAAAGCAGGACGGCTTTTGATTGCGATCAGAACAGATTGAGAACGAGCGTCAGGACGATGAACACGCCGCCGACCCACTTGGTGGCGAGCGCCAGCTTGGCGTCGAGGCGCTTGTTCTGGTTCTTGCCGAGGTAGGTGTCGCCGTTGCCGCCGGCGATTGCACCGGACAGACCCGCGGACTTACCGGACTGCATGGTGACGATGACCACAAGACCGACGGCCAGGATGACCTGAATGATCGTTAAAATCGTGTGCAGAGCGTTCATGATAATTCCTCCAAACCATATGCCGCCCTTCGTCGGCAGACGGCTCGCCGAAATCATATAAATAAAACAGGGCTGCTTTCAAACAGCTAGAAAATCATATCACAATTTGCAGGTGAATGCAAGTGGATTTTCACGGTTTTGCGCAAAATGCCCGAAAAAGCAGGGGGATTTACTGCGCGAGCGTCTGCGCGTCGACGTAGGTACCGCCGAAGGTGTTGCCCTGGCCCTTGAGGATGCTGACCATGGCCTTGAGCATCTGCTGCTGATTGCTCAGCACCTCGTTTTCCAGCGTCAGATACTGCGAGCGCGACGCGCCCCAGGCGCGGTCGGCCTGCTTGTCGTAGTATTTGGCTGGATCCTCGATGGTCGCGCCGGTCGTGCGGTTGTGCAGGATGAGTTTATTCCAGTTGGTAATGATCTTATAGCTCACATACACCAGCACGACCTGCTCGCCGTTCGCGTTCGTGTACTCGTAGACATAGGCGCAGTTGGGCGTGGCCTCGGAATACGCGGCGCGGATGGCGCGGAAATCCGCTGCGGCGAGCGACGCGTGGTCAGATGCACCGGTCGTGCTGCTGGCGGGCTGGTTGGGCTGTGTCGTCTTCGGGACTTTCTCATCGATGAAGTCCTTGATCTCATGGAAGAGTTTTTCCGCGTCCGGATAGACCTCGGCGCAGTCATATGTCCACGCGGGCAGCTCGGAGTATGAGCTCACTGCAAAACTGGTCCCGTTCCATGTGAAATCAAAATGGCCGCTGCGCGCGAACTCAGAGTAGTCGGTTTTTCCGCTTTCAAAGTAGTAATGCGCAGTGGAAAGCTCCGTGTAATCCATAACGCCGTTCGTGATGGAGAACGTGCCCTCCTCGTAGGAATAATAGTACAGACCGGTATCCTTCAGGGTACAGATCGTGGCGCTTGCATAGGTATTGCCGCTGTAGTAGCGAACCTCTTCAATAAAGGAAACGTCAGTCTCGTGATTGATGTGCCAGTAGCCGTCGAGCGTGCGGCTGGCCGTCAGCGTCGCGGAAAGCGGCGTGTCGGTGTCCTTAAGGCAGAGCGACAGCGCGCGATAGGAGATGAGCGCCACGTCGCCGCGCGTAAAGACCGTCGTCGACGCGTCATAGCGGCCATCCGTGAGCCCGATCTCGTCGGAAAGCTCCCACGCGCGGTCCCATTCGAAGTCCACGCCGCTCGTATAGCCGAGCGCGCGCAGCACGAACGTGATGTACTGCGCAGCGGTGACGCTCGCGCCGCCGCTGTAGGTCGACGCGCCGGTACCGGCGGTCAGTCCGTTGGCATAGGCATAGCCGACATACGGCTTTGCCCACGCGTCCACGTCGGTAAAGGGCAGCTCCCACTTGCCGTATTTGGCGTCCGATTCTTTGCCGAGCAGACGCACAAGCATCGTCACGGCCTCGTGGCGCGTGGGCGTGCGGTCAAGATCATAGATAGGCGTACCGTCGGCGTTGGAACCGGTGCCGTTGAACAGGCCGAGCGTATGCAGCGCGTCGGCTGCGGTCTGCGCTTCGTCGCTTGCTGCGCAGACAGAAGGGAGCATACCCAGGAGCAGAATCAGCGCGAGCAGCAGACAGGTCAGTCTTCGTTTCATAAAAAAATCCTCTCTCTTTTTCATTTTTGACACAAACACAGGCCGCCGGAAAGCCTTCGGCGGCCTGTGACAGTGGACAGAAATCAGCTCTTTGTGACCCACGTATTGGTGGCGAGGCACGTGAGGTAGGCGTTGATGAAGCCGTCGAGCGCGCCGTCCATGACGGCGTTGACGTTGGAGGTTTCATAGCCCGTGCGCGTATCCTTGACGAGCGTATAGGGCATGAAGACATAGTTGCGGATCTGGCTGCCCCACTCGATCTTGAGCTGCGCGCCCTTGATATCGGAGATCTTGTCGAGATGCTCGCG
>CAKUOS010000010.1 GCA_934670025.1 uncultured Oscillospiraceae bacterium | reverse complement strand
GACGTTCTGAACGCCATCAAGCTGTTCTCCGACGAAGGCCTGAAGTCCACCGGCGGTCTGTCCAACAACTCCAACGGTGCGCCGAAGAATGTCCGCCCGATCATGGACTCCGCGCTCGTCGCAATGTGCATGATGCAGGGTCTGACCTCCGCGATCGTCAACCCGAACGACCTGCGTCTGATGGAGACCATCAAGTCCTGCGACATCTTCAAGAACCACGAGCTGTACTCCGATTCCTACCTCGACGTGTAAGTCATTTCCCGGTTTTCCGCGGTTCCCTGCCGTTGCATCGGCAGGGAACCGATGCATTTCCCCCGGAACTCTATTTTTTCATTCTTAGCAGGAGGTTTCTATGAGCGTATTAACTGATCTGATCTATGGCGGCTCTCATGCCGTGGCTGGCCTGACCGAGGGCGCAGTCAATGACGCCATCGCAAAATACGGCGCCGATCATCCCATCGCCTTCCCCGACACCGCGTACTTCTTCCCCACCATCTACGCGGCTACCGGCGTCAAGGTGAAGACGCTGGGCGATCTGCCCGCCTGCGTGGGCGTTCTCAAGAGCCTGATCACCGATCAGGAGGATCTCGGCCAGGCGCTGAACGCCGGTCTGGCGACCGCTGTCGGCGCTGAGATCATCGAGGGTCTGAAGTTTGCCGAACCGAAGGACGCCTATGAGCAGGCGGCCGTTCCCGGCATCGGCTTCGTGCCCGATCCCATCATCCGCTCGCTCGGCGTGCCGCTGGTCACGGGCGATATCCCCGGCGTGGCCGTCGTTCTGGGTCAGGCCGAAAAGGCAGAGGATGTTGCAAAGGTCGTCAAGGACTATCAGTCCAAGGGCATCATGACCTTTATGGTCGGCGGCGTCATCGAGCAGTGCGCCGAGGCCGGCGTCAAGATGGGTCTCGAGTTCCGCGTCATCCCGCTGGGCCATGACGTGACCGCCGTCATCCACGTCGTCACCGTCGCCATCCGTGCGGCGCTGATCTTCGGCAATGTGCAGCCGGGCGATCTGGCCGGTCTTCTGACCTACACCAAGGAGCGCGTGCCTGCATTCGTCAACACCTTCGGCGCGATCGACAATGTCGTCGTCTCCGCGGGCGCGGGCGCCATCGCGCTGGGCTTCCCGGTCGTGGTCGACATCGATCTGGGTGAAAATCAGGTCCCGGGCGCTCTGGAATCCTGCACCGATCATAACGAAACCGTCAAGAAGTCCCTCGAACTGCGCAACATCAAGATCAAGTCCAAGGAACTGCCGATCCCGGTCGCGTTTGCTGCCGCATTCGAAGGCGAGATCATCCGCAAGGCCGACATGAAGGTCGAATTCTGGTCCGCGAAGAACACCACGTGCGAACTCGTCCTGATGAAGGACGCCGCCGAGGTCGAGGATCACAAGATCGTCATCGACGGCCCGGATATCGACTCCGGCGATCTGGAATACGCGCTTGCGACCTGCGTCTACGTCGCGGGCAAGAAGATGCAGCCCGATTTCGAGTCCGTCATCGAGCGTAAGATCCACGCCTGGTTCAACTATATGGAAGGCGTCATGCACACCGGCCAGCGCAACCAGTTCCGCATCCGTATCTCCAAGGACGCTTTTGACAAGGGTCTGCGCCTGAGCCACTTCGCCGAGGTTCTGTACCACATGATCATGGACGAATTCGACGCTGTCGTCGACAAGTGCGAGATCCACCTCGTCACCGATCCGGCCAAGGCCACCGCGTTCCTGAACGACGTCGCCATGCCGCGCTACAATATGCGCGACGACCGTCTGGCCTCTATGACCGACGAATCCGTCGACCGCTTCTTCACCTGCATCCTCTGCCAGTCGTTCGCGCCGGCGCACTGCTGCGTCGTCACGCCGGAACGTCTGGGCCTGTGCGGCGCCGTGTCGTGGCTCGACGCCAAGGCGACGTATGAGCTGAACCCGAACGGCCCGTCCCAGCCGATCATGAAGGAAGGCTGCCTCGACGAGCGCACCGGCCGCTACTCCACTGTCAACGAAGCCATCAAGGACGCGACGCACGGCGCTGTCGAGGAAGTCACGCTGTACTCCATCATGGAGGACCCGATGACCTCCTGCGGCTGCTTCGAGTGCATCTCCGGCATCGAGCCGATGTCCAACGGCTTCATCGTCGTCAACCGTGAGTACGCGGGCATGACCCCCGCCGGCATGACGTTCGGCGAGCTCGCCTCCTGCACCGGCGGCGGCGTGCAGACGCCGGGCTATATGGGCCACGGCCGCCACTTCATCTCGTCCAAGAAGTTCATCCACGCCGAGGGCGGCATTGAACGCATCGTCTGGATGCCGAAGGAACTGAAAGACGACGTCGGCGAGCGTCTGAACAAGACCGCCAAGGAGCTCTATGGCATCGACAACTTCACCGACATGATCGCCGACGAGACCATCTGCACCGATTGCGACGCGCTGATGACCTTCCTCCAGGAGAAGAACCATCCCGTTCTGAACCTCGAGCCGCTCATGTAAGAAAAGCGCCCTTTGCAGGGCAGAAAAACGAAGCCCCCTCCATCCGGAGGGGGCTTTTTCATGTTTGAGCGATAGAACAGGATGGGCAATGCGCGGCAGAAACGCAAACCGCGTTTGCGTTTTGTGCGGCTTTGACGGAACGCCTCCTGTAGGGGCCGATTCCTGCGCCCGCAGGCGCAGGAACGGGCGGGCAGAGTCGCCCGCCCCTACAATGAGAGGCGATGAATGGTGCGCCTGTAGGGGCCGACGACTCTGTCGGCCCGCCGGGAAGCTGCGAATTCGCCGAAGACTTTCGCGTTTCGGATCTGCATTCTGCCGGGCCGATGTGGGCATCGGCCCCTACGCAAATTCGGAAAACATCAGAATTCACCGAAGGGTTTCGCGTTTCAGGCGTGCATACTGCGCAGCTCGATGTGGGTTGTCAAAGCCCCGGCATGGTCAAAAACCAGCCGGGGCGTTTGTTTTCAGTCCAGAATTGCGCTCTCGCGGATGAGCTTTGTGACCTTGGCCAGCAGAATGCTGTATTCCACGGCGGCGGCGAAGGCGTCGTCGTAATACGGCTGCAATTCCTGCATGGTCATGTGGTTGGCCTTGCAGATCTGCGTCAGCGCCTCAGCGGTATCCTCTTCCGTGGCGTGCAGATCCTCGAGCGCCGCGACCTTATGCACGAGCGCCTTGATGCGCACGGCTTCTTCCGCGCCGGGGCGCGCATCCTCGCGCATCTGCTCGATGGTGGAGTTCGTGAACTTGCAGTAATCGTCAAGCGTCAGCTTGCTCTGCGCCAGCTGCGCAGACATATTATCCAGCTGCTCTTCGATGGCTTTGGCGACGG
Organism: uncultured Oscillospiraceae bacterium; assembly: GCA_934670025.1. GTDB lineage: Bacteria > Bacillota > Clostridia > Oscillospirales > Oscillospiraceae > CAG-170. Next base: position 42,578 of record CAKUOS010000010.1, on the reverse strand, counting down.
CCTCGGGCTCCGGGGTGTAATCCATCGTCGCAGCCGCCTGACGCAGCAGCTCGTCGCGCAGCTCGAGCTCGGCCCGCTCGGCGTGATACTGTGCGAGGCTCATGCGCATTTTTTCACGCATTTCGTCCATCGTTTCGCTCTCGCCGACCTCTTTTGCGAACGTGTCGTCCATCTCATACGGCGCGACGGTGCGGATCTCATGGATGTGGCAGCGGAACTCCGCGTCCTTGCCGGCCAGCTCCGGGGCGTGATAGGCCACCGGGAACGTCACGCGGACGCTCACGTCGTCGCCGATGTTTTTGCCCACGAGCTGCTCTTCAAAGCCCGGGATGAACGTGCCGCTGCCGAGCACGAGCGTCTGCTTCTGCGCCGTGCCGCCGGCAAACTGTTTGCCATCGCAGAAGCCCGCGTAATCGAGCACCAGCTCGTCGCCGTTCTGCGACGGCCGGTCATAGACCGGCGCGCGCCGCTGCGATTGCTGCTGCAAGCGCATGATCTGCCGCGTGACCTCTTCGTCCGTAACGTCTACATGGCCGAGCACGCCGTGCAGGCCGCGATACTGAAATTCCATTTTGATGACTCCCCTGTTTAAAATTCTAAAATTGCCGCGTTACATCTGCGCCTTGATCGCCGAAATGAGGATATCGCCTGCAACGACGCGGTCTTCGGCCGCGAAACCGGATTCAAAGTTGTCCGAATACAGCACCTGGCTGCTGGGCGGGAATTCCTCGTCCCCGGCATAGACCATGATCTGCATCCGGTAGCCGCCGAGAAAATCGAACTGATAGCCCGCGTCGCCGTGCTGTACGGCGATGGCGTGCATCTTTTCACACGCGGCGGCGAATTTCGCCACGCGCGTGCCGAACGTGAACGCCGCGCGCGTCAGGACTCTGCCGGTATACGGGCCGATGTACATTTCGCCCCACGGCATTTCGCGGAACGTCTTATACGCGCTCGACGGCTCCGCCGCGCGGCCTTCGAGCAGGAAGCGCAGCAAAAATGTCTGGCACGGAAGGTTTTTCAGCGCGAACGCGCCGTCTTCCTCCGAGGAAATGGCGTATTTCGGCCACGCGATCCGATACGTCGTGCCGAGCAGCGTCACGGTGAACGCGCCGTCCGCAAACGGCACGCCGCAGCGCTTCGACGCCTCGACCGGGTCGAGCGCGGCGAATTTCTCTTCGTAATGGGCAAACGGGACTTCTTCTTTGTTGTTCTGTACCTGCATCCGACTCACTCCTGTACGCTCGACGGGAACAGCTCCCGGTTGGTATGCGGCAGGAAGCAGGCCGCGACGAACTCATCCATATACCGCGGGTTGGTGGAAAGCTCCATATAGGTCATGTTCGAGGCCAGCTCGTCGACCTTTTCCACCGCGCAGTCGCTGCGCACCATGGCATACGCGCCCGAAAGCGACGTATTGCCGAGATATTCGAACAGCCCGCGGTCGATATCGGGCAGCATCCCGATGCGCACCGCGTTTTCCATGTTGATGCCCGAGCCGATGCCGCCCGCAACGTAGACGTGCGACAGGACCGTCACGTCCATGTCCAGGCTGGAGAGCATGATGTTGATGGCCGAGAAAATGGCCGCCTTGGCGCGGATGAACGAGTCGATGTCGACCTCGGTGATGGAAATTTCGCGTCCCGTCTCCGATTCGTCGGCCCGCGCGAGGATATAGCGGCCCATGCCGTGCTCGTCATGTGCCACGCGCGCGCCCTCGCGCACGAACTGGCCCTTGGAGGAGATGATCGACGTGCGGTAAAGCTCGGCAATGACGTCGATGATGCCCGAGCCGCAGATGCCGACGGGCTTCTGGCCGTCCGCGCCGACGATACCGAGCGTGGGCTCCATGGTGTCGCGGTCGATCTTCACGGATTCGACCGCGCCGTCGGTCGCGCGCATTCCGCAGGAAATGTCGCCGCCCTCAAACGCCGGGCCTGCCGAGCAGGCGCAGGACATCATGAAATCGCGGTTGCCGAAGACAAGCTCGCCGTTGGTGCCGAGGTCGATAAAGAGCGAGAACTCGTCCTTGTCCCAGATGAGGCTCGTGAACGCGCCCGCGGTAATGTCGCCGCCGACATACGAGCCGATGTTCGGCGAGATGAGGATCTCCGCGTCCGGGTTGGCCGGGAAGCCGAGATCCTTGGCCGTCATGCCGCGCCACTGGAAGAACGTCGGGATATACGGCTCCATGCGCACGGGATTGGCGTCGACGCCGAGCAGCAGATGGTTCATCGTCGTGTTCGACGCGATGCACACGCGGAAAATGCGCGTGACGGGGATGCCTGCCGATTTGCACATCGCGGCCGTCAGCGGCAGGAGCGTTTCCTTCAGGATCGCGTCCTGTAAACGCTTGACGCCGCCGGGCTTCGACTGCTCGACGATGCGGTTGATGACGTCCGCGCCGTAGCGGATCTGGCCGTTGCCGGCGGACGCCTTCGCCGCGAGCTTGCCCGCGGCCATATCCATGAGAACGCCCGTGACGGTCGTCGTACCGATGTCGATCGCGCAGCCGTAGAGCGGCGCGTCGAGCGTTCCGGAAACGTCCATGACGGTCAGCACGCCGTCCGTCAGCGTGCCGCTGACGAGCACCTTGAAATCGGCCTCGCGCAGCGTCTTTGCGAGCTTTTTGACGGTGTGATACGTGAGCCTGACCTCCGTGCAGCCGTCGAACGCGTCCTGCGCAAAGCGCGCCAGCCGCTCGGTGTCGGGCATGGTATCGTCGAGCGTCGGCTCGTCCAGCGTAAGGACGGTCTGGACAAAATCATTCGTAAATTCCACGCCCGCGGCCTGCACGTCGGCCTGGAGCTGGTTAAAGATCGCAATTTCCTCGCCCGAGGACAGGTCGGCCGTCTTCATACGGCTCTGATAGGCCGAGGCAATATCGGGGACCATGACGGTGATATCGCCCGCGGGCTTCGTCGAGCAGCTCAGCCGCCAGCCGGCAGCGTAATCCTCGTCGGAGATATGGCCGGTCTGCACGCCGGTCACCTCGCCGGAGATGAGCTTCACGCGGCACTTGCCGCACGAGCCGTTGCCGTTGCAGGGCGCGTCGATGGCAACGTTGGCCGCCTTCGCGGCCTCAAGAATGGTGCTGCCGGGCGCAGCGGAAAACTGAACGGGTTTTGCGCCATTTTCAAACTGGAAGGTGATTTCGTACATAGAGATGCGTTCCTTTCTTGTCTGTTGTAAGGTGTATCTGAAAACTGGTGCAGGTTTCAGATACACTCCAAGAAACCGTCGCCGGTGGAATACGCAGATCGCATTCCGCCGCCCCCTGCGTGGTCGCTTCGATATAATTATACTTATATCTGTTTCATTATAAATAAATGCGGCCCAAGGGTCAACCCCTCATGCCGCAAATTCCGGAAAAGCGCCGAAAATTCCCGCGTTTCACACCTCGCCCTTTAAAATGCGCAGCGCCTCGCGCGTGTCGCAGTCAAACAGCTCCTGCGCGTCCGTCTCGACCAGGCGCAGCGCGTCCTCGTGCCGGCGGATGACCGACGAGCCGCCGCGGTCGCCCGCGAGCGCGCACAGCTCCGGGAAAAACCGCGCCGCGAACAGGCAGGGATTGCCCCGGCAGCCGTCGTGCGCCGCGCCCACGATGCCGTCAGGCGCTTCCAGCCACGCATCCACGATCCGCGCGACCGTCTGCGCCCGCAGAAGCGGCTGGTCGGCGACCATGTATAAGATCCCGTCGCAGTCCGCCATCGCCTCGGTCCCGAGGCGGATCGTGCGGCTGACGCCGTCCTCCGGACGGTCGTTCAAGATCGTGTCGAAGCCCGCCGCGCGGGCCTCGTCCAGCAGCCCGGGCTCGTGCGCCACAACGGTCACACGTGCGAACGTGCCGGCCGGGATGGCCTCCAGTGCCAGTGAAAACAGGCTCCTGCCCGCGAAGACGGCCGTCAGCTTTCCGCCGCCGAAGCGCGCGCCATTGCCCGCGGCCATGACCAGACAGCCCACGCGCAGCGCATTTGTCTGCCGCATTCGGATCCCTCCTTGTGATTCTCTACAAAACAGTATACCCGTTTTTGCACATTTTTTCAAGAAACCACGTTGTTTTTCGATATACGCGAAAAAAGCGTTATTCAAAAACTAGGATAATGATCTCCACTTTCTCTTCGAAACCGATTATGGTACAATAACATTAAATCAAAGTGGGGTTCTGGCAGTTTCCGCGCAGCTGCGCCGCGTGCCGGCCCTTTCGCAACACAGTATGGAGGTATCCGAATGAGCATCGTAGGCAAGAGCGAGGTCCGCGTCGACGCTTTTGACAAGGCGACCGGCCGGACAAAATACTATGATGATCTGGCGCCGAAGGACGCGCTGATCGTCAGGATCAAGCACTCCACGATCGCGCACGGCTTTGTCAAGTCGGTCGACACCAGCAAGGCTGCGCAGATCCCCGGCGTCGTGAAGATCCTGACCTGCTTCGACGTGCCGGACATTCCCTTCCCGACGTCCGGTCACCCGTGGTCGATGGATCCGTCGCATCAGGACATCGCCGACCGGCATCTTCTCAACCGCCATGTGCGCTATTACGGCGACGATGTGTGTGCCGTCATCGCCGAGGATGAGGTCGCGGCCATGCAGGCCGTGCGCGCCATCGAGGTCGAATACGAAGAGCTGCCGTTCGTGCTGGACGTGCAGAAGGCCATGGAGCCCGGCGCGCCGCAGCTGCACGAGCGCTTCCCCAACAACATCCTCAGGCACACGACCGCCGCCGCAGGCAACTATCAGGAGGCGATCCAGGAACCCGGTCTTATCAAGGTCGAGGGCTGGTACGAGACGCCGACGGTGCAGCACTGCCACATCGAAAACCACGGCTGCTTCTGCTACGCGGAAAACGGCCGTCTGGTCGTGACGAGCTCGACGCAGATCCCGCACATCGTGCGCCGCATCGTCGGACAGGCGCTCGGCCGTCCGTGGGGCGACATCCGCATCGTCAAGCCGTACATCGGCGGCGGCTTCGGCAACAAGCAGGACGCGCTGTATGAGCCGCTGTGCGCATGGTGCTGCACGCAGGTCAATGGCCGCCCGGTCAAGCTCGACTGTTCGCGCGAGGAGACGTTCGTCTCCAACCGTGTGCGCCATTCCATCCGCTTCCATATCATCTCGTGGCTGCGCAAAGACGGCACCATCGCCGCGAAAAAGGTCGAGGCCTTCTCCAATCAGGGCGGCTATGCCTCCCACGGCCACTCGATCGTGGCAAAGGCGCTCGGCTCGTTCAACCAGCACTATCCCTGCCCGAATTTTGAGGGCGACGCCTATACCGTCTTCACCAACCGGCCCGCGGCCGGCGCGATGCGCGGCTACGGTATGCCGCAGGCATCGTTCGCCGACGAATCGCACGCTGAGGAATGCGCCGAGGCCGTCGGCATGACGCCGTTTGCCTACCGCTGGCAGAACCTGATGAAGCCCGGCTACGTCGACGGCTTCTCCAAGAACGAGCTTTATACCGACTCCTACCGCCAGTGTATGGAGAAGGGCATGCAGGCCATCGGCTATGAAGAAAAGCTGAAGGCGTATCAGAACCAGACCGGCCCCATCCGCCGCGGCATCGGCGTTGCAACGTTCTGGTACAACACCGCCGTGTTCCCCATCTCGCTGGAAACCTCCTCGTGCCGTTTGCAGCTGAATCTCGACGGCACGGTCAACCTGCAGGTCGGCGAAACGGAGATCGGCCAGGGCGCGGACACCGCCTACGCGCAGATGTGCGCGGAGATCGTGGGCCTCGCGGACTATAAAAAAGTCCACGTGCTGTCCTGCCAGGACACCGACGTGACCCCGACGGGCCTTGGCGCTTACGCCTCCCGTCAGACCTACGTCGCGGGCTTCTCCATCCGTCAGACCTCCGAGCTGCTGAAGAAAAAGATCCTCGAATACGCCTGTGAAGTGACCCGTCAGGCCACGTTCAACATGGATATCATCGACTCCAACATCGTCCGCACCACCGACGGCCGCGTGCTCATGCCGTTGTCCGAGCTGGCGATGACCGCGCAGTACAATCCCGTCCATTCCGAGCACATCACGGCCGAGTCGACCTACACCATCCGCAACAACGCCTATTCCTTCGGCTGCACATTCGCCGAGGTCGAGGTCGATATCCCGATGTGCAAGGTCAAGCTCCTGAACATCGTCAATGTCCACGACTGCGGCCAGCTGATCAACCCCGCGCTGGCCGAGGCGCAGGTCCACGGCGGTATGTCGATGGGCATCGGCTACGGCCTGTCCGAGCAGCTGCTGTTCGACGAAAAGACCGGTAAGCCGCTCAACAACAACCTGCTCGACTACAAGCTCTCGACGTTCATGGATCATCCGACGCTGGAGGCCGAATTCGTCGAGAACTACGAGCCGACCTCGGCCTACGGCACCAAGGCACTCGGCGAGCCGCCCGCGTGCTCGCCCGCACCGGCCATCCGCAACGCCATCTATCACGCGACCGGCGTCGCCATCGATCAGACGCCGATCACGCCGCACGTCCTCTTCGCCAAATTCACCGAAGCGGGCCTGATCCAGGACTGAGGGGAGGTCACAGACTATGTATGATATGAAAGCGCTCTATGAAGCGTACAGCGTGGAAGAGGCCGTGAAGCTCCGTCTGGAGCACCCGGAAGCGCAGATCATCGCCGGCGGCACGGACGTGCTCGTGCAGATGCGCGAGGGCCGCAGAGCCGGCAAGGAGCTCATCTCCATCCAGAAGATCGACGCCATGCGCGGCGTCAGCATGGACGAGCAGGAGAATATCCGCATCGGCTCGCTGACCACGTTCTCCCACATCACGCACAACCCCATCATCATTGAAAAATGCAACGTGCTGGGCGAAGCCGTCGACATGGTCGGCGGCCCGCAGATCCGCAACGCCGGTACCATCGGCGGCAACACCTGCAACGGCGTGACGTCGGCCGACTCGGCCTCGACGCTGCACGCATGGGAAGCGATCGTCGAGCTGACGGGCGTGAACGGCAAGCGGTATCTGCCGATCAGGGACTTCTATATCAAGGCCGGTACGGTCGATATCAACGTCGCCGAAGGCGAGATCCAGACCGCCATCCTGATCCCGAAGGCTTCGTGGGAAAACACGAAGGGCTTCTACATCAAATACGGTATGCGCAACGCGATGGAGATCGCCACGACCGGCTGCTCCGTCAACGTGCGCCTGTCCGAGGATAAAAAGACGTTCGACCGCGTGCGCATCGCCTACGGCGTCGCAGGCCCGGTGCCCATGCGCGCGCCGAGCGCCGAGGCCGCCGTCAACGGCAGGCCCGTCACGATGGAGAACATCGAAGCGTTCTCCAAAGCCGTTCTCGAGGATATCAACCCCCGCGACTCGTGGCGCGCGAGCAAGGCGTTCCGCAAGCACATCGCGGTCGAGATGGCCAAACGGGCGCTCATCGAATCTGTCAAACGCTGTGGAGGTGAGATCTGATGGCACAGTACGCGCTGGTCAAATGCAACATCAACGGCAAGGATGTGGAAAAAGTCGTCGACGTCCGCGCAAGTCTGACGGATATGCTGCGCAACGATTTCCGTCTCACGTCCGTGAAAAAGGGCTGTGAGGTCGGCGAATGCGGCGCCTGCACCGCGCTCATCGACGGCGAAGCCATCAACACCTGCCTGTACCTCGCCGTCTGGGCTGAGGGCAAGCACATCATCACGCTCGAGGGCCTGATGAACCCCGACGGCACGCTGTCGGATATCCAGCAGGCATTCATGGACGAAACGGCCATCCAGTGCGGCTTCTGCACGCCGGGCTTCATCCTGACCGCCACGGAGATCGTAAACGCCGGGAAGGAATACACCGACGACGAGCTGCGCAAGCTCCTGTCTGGCCATCTGTGCCGCTGCACAGGCTATCAGAACATCTTCCGCGCCGTCAAAAAGACGATGCTCCGCCGTCTCGGCAAGCCCGAGGAAGCGGAAAAGGTCCGCTGAACCGCAAAAACCGCCTCGTTCCGATGGAACGGGGCGGTTTTTGCGTGTCAGAAGTAAAAGTTAAGAGTGAATAAGTGTGGTGTCGGCTGCGCCAGCGAATTGAAATCGTGCCGCTGCGCGGCACACAACACCTCTTAACTTTTCACTATTCCTTATTACTTCCTTTTCATTGCAGTCTCAACGCCCCGGTACATCCGTACCGGGGTGGCTTTTATTTTCCATGTAATGAAAACCACGCGCCGGGCGCTGCGCCTTTACAGGTTCTGCGCGGCAAAGCGCAGGATGTCCTCGCGGCTTTTACAGGCGCACAGCGCCGCGGCAAGCTTCTTGTTGCGCAGCCGGGAGATGACCGAATAAAATGCCAGACCCTTTTCCGCGCTTTCCTGCTCCAACAGCGGGAAGAGAAAGAGATTGGTCGGCGTGGTGCGGCTGGAGGCAATGAGCTTGATGGGGATCGCCTGACGCGTGACCACGATCGCCAGAACAGGCTTGCGCGTCAGATCCGCACCGGTGTGCGGAATGGCCAGCGGGACCGGCGTTTCAATGCCGGAGCCGAAGATCTGCTCATGCGCGCGCAGCCCGGCGCAATAGCCCTTCTGGGCATAGCCTTCCTGCTCCAGCTGCGCGCCGATCCATTCGAACAGCTCATCCGAGGTGCGGGACTGCCCATCGTAAAAGGCAATGGTCTTGAGCGCGCCGCCAAGCGCGCTGGTCTCCTCCGGGCTGACCTCGCCGAGCAGGCGGCGGCGCAGATGCAGGATATCGGCCTCGCTCAGCATGCGCGGGATCACGATGTTTTTCTGTCCGAGATTCGGCAGCTCCACGGTGGAGATCACAAAGTCCACGTCCTTTGGCAGCGGACTTGCGATGACGCTCTGATAGGAGCCGACCTCAATGCGGTTGAGAAAGCCGCCCAGGCGATTGACCAGCTGCCAGTAGCTGAGCAGCGACAGATAGACATTGCCCGGCGCGACAAGCAGCACGTTTTTCTTCTTCTTGGCCGAGATGCGCTGCTCCATGCGCAGGGCGATGAAGACGCCCACCTCCACGGCCGCCGAAGCCGGCAGCTCGACGCCGAGCATCTGCCGCCCCAGCGGCAGCAGCCGCTGCCCAAGCGCATATTCCGCGGGATACGTGGCGGCAAAGCTGGAGATCTCCATCCTGCTGAGACTGCTTGCGCTGAGCTTCTGGTCGCGGAGGATCCGCATGATGAGCTCGGAAAACTCATCGTAGGACTTGGCGTCGCTGCTCAGCGGCAGACCGAGCATCAGCTCCACCGCGCAGGCAAGCTCCTCCACGATGGTCCGCCCGGCCTCCAGCAACGAGTTTTTTTCGCCGGGCTGCGGCGGCGCGGACTGGGAAAGCTCCTGATAAAAGATCTGCAACGACATGAGCTCAACGGGAGAGATGGCGCTATGCAGCTGCTGCTCCAGCGCAGCGGACAGCCGCAGGATGGAGACGGAAAAGAACATATCCTGACCGGCGGGAAGCTCGTCAATGGTGACCGGGAAGCCGCAGGCGGCGCGGTGCAGCATGATGGCGACATAAAGCGCGAACATGGCATACTGCACATTCTGCCCGTCCAGATCGCTCTGCATGCTGAACTCGGCCAGCACGCGGAAAAGCTGCAAAACGTCCGTATCGCCGAACAGGCGGTACCAGACGGCGCTCTGATAGGCGTCGCTGCTCTTCTGCGTGACGAACGAGATCACATCGCTGCCGTACTGCTCCAGCGCCCAGACGACCAGCGCCTTGCGCAGACGGTATTCGCCGCCTGACAGCTGGTAGCCGCGCCCGGGCGAGGAAATCAGCGACAGCTCCTCCTTCTCCAGCCACTGCCGCACGCTTTTCATATCGCGCTGGATGCAGGGCCGGGAGATATTGAAGCGCTCGCTCCACACGTCAAGCGAAGGGATGGGACGGCTCAACAGGCAGTCAAGCACGATATGCGATACACGGTCGTCGGTGTAGGCGATGCTCGCGCTGTTATACAGCTCTACGGTCGCCTGCGCCAGATGGCGCAGGTCCTTTTCCTCTGCGGCAGTATGGATCACACCGCGTTTGAGCGACAGAGCGACCTGAAAGCCGGCGGCAAAGTCCTGGATCCGCGAAAAATCCGAGCGCACCGTTTTGGCGCAGTTCTGGATGCGGCACTTTTCTACCACGTCCTGAAGAGAAATATCGCCATGTGCCTGTAGGATCGCCTTCAGCATTTTCACCTGTCGGTTGTTGAGCAGTATTACGTTCATGCACGCCTCCTGTTTTCTGTGCCGGATAAACGGCGGCAAGGCGCTACGCGCCGGAGCTTCCGAAAATCGCAATTTACCATAGCCGAACTCCCCGGACGCAGAAACGTCCAGGGAGAGGCGCTGTGGAGCTGCATTTTTCAGGTTGGTCGGAAAGGGAAAAAGCAATCGTATAAAGAAACGGGAAAGCCGGGGAAACGTGGGTGAAAGAGATTACTCTTCCGTGTAACCGGCCGCACGGTAAAACGCCTTCTTGTTCTTCTTGAAGAGGAACAGAAGAACGGCGTATACGGCAACGATCGCGAGCATGCCGATCCAGCTGCAAGAGCCCTTGAACAGGCTGTAGAGCAGCCAGCTGATGCCTTCGCCGCCGGCATTGACGCCCTGCACGCCCTCAGCGACGGTATAGCCCGCCGTGATGGCCACTTCGGTGAAGAACGGGGTGATCTTGGTGATGATCAGATCGCCGATGCAGAGGTAGGAGCCGCCGATGATGACGTTCTTGAGGATGTTGCCCTTGGTGACGGGCGTGATGAGCGCGAAGAACCAGGGGAACGCGAGCAGGTCGGCGATCCAGAGGAACTTGTTATAGGGCAGCAGGACCATCAGCAGGATGCACACGGGGACCATGATGAGGGAGGAGGCCAGCGTCGCGGTCTCGCCGCAGCAGAGCGCGGTGTCCATGCCGAGGTTGATCTTGCGGTTAAAGCCCTTCTTGACCAGTGCGTCGCGGATGCCGTTGGAGATGGGGACAAGACCCTGCATCAGCACGCGGGGCATCATCGGGAAAATGTGCATGACCGCCGCGACCGCCATGGAGACGCCGAGGATCCGGCACCAGCTGTCAAAGCTGCCCAGCTCCTTCCAGTAGCCGGCGATACCGATGACGAAACCGATCAGTAAGCCGAGAATGGCGGGATCGCCGAAAACCTTCAGCTTCTTCTGGATGTTTTCGGGATCGAGCTTCACCTTGTCCAGGCCGATCAGGTCGCAGCACTTGTTGATGAGGATGGCGAACGGCATATACTCAACGGAAGAGACCGTCGGGAAGGCGATGCCCTCATAGCCGTAGTACTGTGCAGTGGAGGGCTGGCACCAGTCGGCAAACAGCAGCGCGAACAGCTCCATCATACCGGCTGCGAAGAATGCGTTGAACAGGCTGCCGGTAGCATAGTAAACGAGGCCGCCGACCAGCGCGAAATGCCAGTAGTTCCAGATATCGATGTCCAGCGTATCAGTCCCCTTCAGGAGAATTACGACAATGTTGACCGCCAGGCAGAACGGGATAATCAGCAGGCCGACGCTCGTGGAGTAGGCGACGGTGGCCGCAACGCCCCAGGAGACGTCAAGATACGGCAGATTGATGCCGGTGGTCTCGACCATCAGGTTCACCACGTCCGTTACCTGCGCGGTGAAGAAATCGAGCACCATGCTGATACCGATCAGGCCGATGCCGATGAAGATGGCGGACTTGAACGATGTGCCGGGTTTGACCTTAAAGCAAAGGGCAAACAAGAAAATAAAGATGGGTAATACGATAGATGAGCCCAGGGAGCTCATGATGTCATTCAGCATTTTATTCTTCCTCTCTGTAGTTTTTCTATTCGGTGCGGTCAGTCCTTCAGCGCATCCGCGACCTTATCCACAACGGCGTCGGCGCCGATGCCGGTAAGCAGCCCTACGGCGCTTACCTTCGGCACGCCGAAGTCTTCCTTGAGCGCGCAGGTGTAGGCGATCACATTTACGCCCTGTAGATTGTTCCTGATGCTGAATACGTCACACTGCCGGATATCGGCGGCGATACCGCGGTCTGAAAGCTTTTCACGCAGCTCGCAGACGACTGCGGTGGATGTGGCGATCCCACTGCCGCAAACGACCAATACTGTCTTCTTCATAATGATGTACCTCTTTTCCTTTCTGCAACCTGACAGCGTTTTTTGGGGTCGGGCAGCCGCGCCGGCCAATCCGGGAACAGCGCGGCCGCCCGCATGGGGTTTTCCTGAAAAAGCGAGGAGAGAGAACTGCTTACGGCTTGATGAGGAACTTGACGCCCTTGCCGTTCATGTGCGCTTCCAGCGCTTCTTTGGTCTGCTCGAGGGAGTAAACGCCGGAAACATAGTCCTCGGACTTGATCAGGCCGCGCGAGAGCAGCGTACCGGCCACCTCGGTCTCATAGGCCGTGGCGCTGTAGGAGCCCTTGATGGTGATCTCATCATAGTGCAGGCGGACGGTATCGACCGTGATGGTCGTACCCTTGGCGCAGCCGCCGTATTCCACCACGATGCCGCCCTTGCGGACGATGTCGATGGCAAGCTCCCACGTTGCGGGCTGGCCCACCGCTTCGATCACGGCGTCGGGGCCGCGGCCGTCGTTGCACATTCCGCGCACGACGGCGGCGATGTCCTCATGCTCGGCAGGGTTGAGACCCACGTCCGCACCCAGCTCCATCGCCTTGGCAAGACGGCCGGGATCCTTTTCCAGCATGATCACGCGCGCACCGCGCATCTTGGCGATCTGCGTCTTGAGAAGGCCCATCGGGCCGGCGCCGATGATGCAGAGCGTATCGCCCACGTTCAGCTCAGCCTTGTTCACGCCGTGCAGCGCGACGGAGACCGGCTCGACCATGGCCGCCTGCTCGAAGGGAACCTCATCGGGGATGACCATGAGGTTCGCCTTGACGATCGCGGCGGAAACGTTGATGTACTGGGCAAAGCCGCCGCCCATCTGGACGTATTCGTCATAATCCTCTTCCATGCCCTCGCAGAGGTTGTCCTTGCCGCGTTTGCAGTAAAAGCAGAAATGGCAGCCTGCGCCGTTGGACGTGACGACCTTCTTGCCGATCAGGCTGGGATCCACGCCCTCGCCGACCTCTGTGACGATGCCTGCATACTCATGGCCCGTGGGGAACGGAGGCGTCAGGAAGGGATAGCCGCGCTTGTAGATCTTTACGTCAGTGCCGCAGGTCAGCGCCGCCTTGATCTCGATCTGTACCTGACCGGGCTTGGGATCGTCGATCTCGCTGTCGATGACCTTCATGTCCATGGGGCCGTAGATCACGGCCATTCTGTTTTTCTTTTTCATGATCCATCAATCCTTCCGTGTTATAAAATGCAGCGTGCTTAAACTGCCTTGATCTCAACCGGCAGATCGCCGGTGTCGGGCTGCGTCAGCGGGTCGCAGGAGCGCAGCTTGAGCCTGCCCTCCACGGGAACGGGCTGGAAGTTGCCGAGCTGGCGGGCATAGAACGCGATGGTCGCGGCCTGTTCGATGGCGCAGGCGGTGTCGAACGCATGCCAGAGGCTTGCGCCCATGCCGAGCGGGCCATGGTTGCCGAGCAGCACGGCGTTATTGTCGTCGCCGAGATATTGGATGGCGCTCTTGCCCAGCTCTTCACTGCCGGGCATTTCAAACGGCGCCACGCGGACGGGCGAGGAGCAGTAAACACTCAGCTCATGGTTGGCGAGCGGAATCTCCATATTTGCGGCAGAAAACGCGGTGGCCATCAGGGAGTGGCAGTGGACGATGCCGCAGACGCGGGGATAATGCTTGTAGATCATCGTGTGCATGGGCCACTCGCTGGAGGGGCCGAAGTTGCCGTCAACAATCTGGCCGTCGAGCGTGATGACGGTGACATCCTCTGCCGTCAGCTTGTCATAGGCGACAGAGGAGGGCTTGATCACCACAAGACCGGTCTTACGGTCGCGGGCGGAGAGATTGCCGCCGGTGTGCATCGTCAGACCGGACTTGAGCAGCTGACGGCCGTAGAATACGATCTCTTCTCGAAGATCCTGCAATAAAATGGACATGTGTGGGTTCTCCTTTCAAATATGGGGGTTCCATGTTTCTGCCTCGCGGCAGGCATTGACCTTATCACGGAAGACGGCTCTGCCCATTACGGCGGCATAAACGCCGGCGTCCTCCAGTCCGGCAAGCATGGGGAAATCGATCGCGCCGTCCACCCAGACCCGCTTGCCGGAATGCCGGGCCAGTTCGCAGGCGAAGTCTGCCAGCTCCGGGACAAAGCGCTGCGCGGGATCGTCGATATCGCAGGTGAGCATCAGCACGGCATCTGTCTGCGCGGCAAGCGCCTTCCAGTCCCCGCGGTGCAGATCGCGGCTGCTCAGCCCCAGCCCAACGGGGATACCGGCGCGCCGGTAGGCATCGAGCGCGGCGGCGGGATCGCGCAGATGGTCAAGATGCACGAACGTGACCGCTGCGCCGCAGCGCTGAACGTCTGGGATCCAGTGGATGGGATCGTTGACCATCAGATGCAGCGAGACAGGTCTGGTGGCCGCTTCACAGATCATACGGGCAAGTCTGAAGCCAAAGGAAATGTTGTCCAGATGCACGCCGTCCTCGATATCAACATGCAGGTCGGGAAAGTGCCCGCAGATAAAGCGGACCTCATCCGCCGCATGCAGCAGATCGGCGCTGGCGATCGATGGGCTGATGATCATCAGGCTTCTCCCCGGATCTCGCGCACGCGCTTCATAAATTGCGCCACGCGCGCCTCATCGACCTCGTTATAGAACTGGCCGTCCTTTTTGAATGTGGTGCCGATGATGCAGCCGTCGGCGACCGCAAGCTGCCTGTCCACGTTTTCCAGCCGCACGCCGTTGTTGGCAAAGACAGGCGTTGTCGTCGCTTTCTTCACGCGGGAGATGATCTGGCTGTCGGCCTCACAGCCTGCCGTCAGGCCGGAAACGAGGTAAACGTCGGGCTGGAAGTAGAAATCGGTCGATCTGGCTACCTCCTCCACGGGGCGGTTGGCGATGGGCAGGCTGCATTCCGGTATCAGCGTGCAGAAGGTCTTCACGCCCTTTGCGCCAATTCTGGCGCGGTGACGGTGGATCTTGCCCATCTCATAGCTGACGACGCCATAGTCTCCGGCGTAGGCGCCGGTGAAGGTCTCGCGCACGAATGCTGCTTTGGCTGCAACGGCCAGATCGTAGACCTTATAGGGGTCGGTGGCAACGTCCACGCCATAGGGAACGCGGATCTCGCTGCCGAGCGTGCCGAGCAGGTACGCCATCGTCGCCACGGTGCAGGGCTCCACATCGTAGAGATACGGGAGGCTGTACTCGTTGCAGACGAGGATCGCGTCCACGCCGCCGTTCTGCAAAGCGTGCAGGTCGCGTCTGGCACGCTCGATCACCTTTTCGACGCCGCCGGCGGGATCATAGTTCGGGTCGCCGGGCATGGGCAGCAGATGCAGCATGGCAATGATCGGCTTGTCTGTGCCGTAAAGTTCTTTGATCCACGTCATCGTTATTCGCCCTCCCTGTCGTAGATGGTCTTGACCTCGAGGAACTCCTCGTAGCCCTCAACGGCGCCCTCGCGGCCGATGCCGGACTGCTTGTAGCCGCCGAACGGCGCCTTGACGTCCCACTGGCCATAATTGACGTAAATGGAACCGGTACGCATCCGGCGCGCAACGGCGTTGGCCTCTGCCTCCGGGCCGAACACCGCGCCGGCAAGGCCGTACTCGCTGTCGTTGGCAATGCGCACGGCATCGTCCACGGTCTCATAGGGAACGACCACCAGCACCGGCCCGAAGATCTCTTCTTTTTCGATGCGCATTCCGGGCTTTACATTCACAAACACGGTCGGATCGATACGGTATTCCGCATCCTGCCCGGGCAGACCGCCGCACAGCAGCGTCGCGCCTTCGTCGATACCGATCTGAATGTATTTCTTTACACGGTCAAACTGACGGCGGGAGGAAAGCGGCCCGATATCCGATTCCGGATCGGCGTTGGGCCCTTTTTTATACTGCTTGAGCGTATTGAGGATGATCTCGTTCGCCTTTTCCTGCTCTGCGGCGGGCACAAGCAGCCGGGTGAGCGCGTTGCAGGTCTGTCCCGCGTTGAGGACCACGGTATCCAGCACAGCCTTGACGCCGAATTCCCAGTCGCCGCCCGGAAGGAGGATCGCGGCGGATTTGCCGCCAAGCTCCAGCGCGATGCGCTTGATGTTGCTCAGCGCAAGGCGGGCGACCTCGCGTCCTGCGGCGGTCGAGCCGGTGAAGGAGAGCATACGCACGTCGGGATGCAGCGCCAGCGCATTGCCGACCTCGGGGCCGCAGCCGGTCACAAGATTGAACACGCCTGCCGGGTAGCCCGCCTCGTCGATCAGCTCGGCAAGGATATACGCCGTGAGCGGCGTGTATTGGCTGGGCTTGAGAACGACGCAGCAGCCGGCCAACAGTGCGGGAACGACCTTCTTTTCGATCTGCTCAAGCGGGAAGTTCCACGGCGTCAGCCCCGCCACAACGCCGACCGGCTCACGACGGACGACGGAGGTGCCGCGACGCTCTTCGTAGCAGAAGCTTCTGGCAGTCTCAATATAGTTTGCCGTTTCCAGAATGAACGGGTCCGTGTGCATTTCGGCGGCGATCTTTACCGGGCAGCCAAGCTCGGCGCTGATGGTGTCGATCAGGCGCTGCCGATTGCGGCGCATCCCGTTGAGCACCTTTTCCATCCTTTCCAGCCGCTCGGAAAGCGGCGCGAACTGCCACGTTTCAAAGGCGGCCTTCGCAGCGGCGACGGCCTTGTTCACGTCCGCGTCGCCGGAGCGCGGGACGCGCGCGATGATCTCGTGGGTCTCGGGGTTTTCCACCTCGATGACGCGGTCGCTTTCGGCCGCGACCCAGGCTCCGTTGATGTACAGCTTGCGTGTTTCCATAGGATTCTCCTCCTTACAAAGTTGGGGTTACTGCCCCGGCGGTGATGAATGGCCGGACAAAACTCGGCTCAGTTCTCCTTTTCAGCCTCCGCGCGCAGCATATCGCCCACACCGCCGCCGGGATGCACCATGCGGAAGTAGTCAAGATCAATACCGTTGCGGAGCATAATGCAGATATCGATCGCATCGAACACCGCCATCATCGCCATCGCCGAGCTGGTGGAGAGGCACTGATAGGGGCAGGCCTCCGGGCCGGAATGCAGCGTCAGCACAAGATCGGCGTCTCGGGCGATCGCGGCGTCCGGATTTTCGGTCACGGTGATGATATATGCGCCGCGGCGGCGCGCCACCGGGATCAGCGGCTCGAGCTCCTGCGTTTTGCCGCTTTTGGACAACAGCATGAGGATATCGCCGCGGCGGATCATACCGTAGTCGCCGTGCGGCGCGTCGCAGGGACTTAAAAACTGCGCGGCGCGGTCCACATTGTTGAAGCCCTGCACAGCCCTGCGCGCGCAGGTCGCGGTGCCGCCGCAGGCAGAGAGGATGATGCGTCCCTGCGTTTCGGAAAGCAGCTCCACGGTTTTGAGGAACGCCTCCCAGTCCAGATTACGGTCAAGCTCCGCAATGGCGCGCGCTTCGCAGGAAAAGGTGTGCAGCGCGCTTTCGTAATACTTCTTTCGTTCCGTGTCTGTCATCATAAAAAACCTCCTATATGGCCGAAGCGTTTCGCCGGGTGTGAACAAGGTCGAGAATTTCCTTCTGCGTGCCGCATTGCAGCGCGCGCGCCAGAAGCGCCTGCGCCTCCTGCACGGAGAAGTTGCAGATATCCGATTTGACCGCCGCGTGACGGTCGGCGCTCATGCTGAGCTTGCGGTAGCCCATGCCGACAAGCAGCTCCACAGCGTCGCGTTCCCCCGCCAGCTCTCCGCAGATGGATACCGGCTTCCCCGCCGCGTCGAACGCCTGACAGATATCGCGCAGACAGCGCAGCATCGCAGGGCCGTAGCTTTCGTAATTCTCCGCCACGTCGGGATTCAGGCGGTCGGCGGCACAGAGATACTGGCACAGGTCGTTCGTGCCGACGCTGGCAAAATCTACCTCCGCAGCAACAAGATCGGCGATCCGTGCGATCGACGGGATCTCGATCATGATGCCAAGCTTGATATCGTGGTCATAGGCGGCGCCCTCCGCGTCCAGCTCTGCCATCACCTGCCGGGTGAAGGCTTTGGCGCGGCGAAGATCCGTCAGCGAGCCGACCATGGGGTACATGATCTGCATGCTTCCAAACGCGGAGGCGCGCAGCGCAGCGCGCAGCTGCGTGCGGAAAAGCGCCTCGTCGGCCAGACACAGCCGCAGCGCGCGCCGGCCAAGAAAGGGGTTAGCCTCTTTGGGAAGCGGCAGGCAGGGAACGGTCTTGTCACCGCCGATATCCAGCGTGCGCAGCGTGACGAGCCTGCCGCCGGCGTTTTCAAGAACTCTGCGGTACTCCGCAAACTGCGTCTGCTCGTCCGGCAGCTCCTGCCGGTCCAGAAAAAGAAACTCTGTGCGGAACAGTCCGCAGTAATCACAGGAGGAAAAGTCCGTCTCGCTGCCGCCGATGTTGATGCCGATCCGGATCCGCACGCCGTCTGTCGTAACAGCGTCGCGGTGCAGATACTCCTGCTGCATCCGGCGCTCACCGGCAAAGCGTTCGCGCTTTGCCTCCAGCTGCCGGCGCACTGCTTCGTCCGGCTGGCAGTGGATCTCACCGGCAAGCGCGTCGACCGCCAGGGGCTCTCCATGCGCGATGGTCTCCATCGCGTCCTGCACGCCAAGGATCGCGGGAATACCGAGACTGTGCGAAAGAATGGCGGTATGCGTGGTCTGGTTGCCAAGCTCTGTGACGATGGCGGCGATCCTTGACGGGTCGAGCTGCGCGGTGTCGCTCGGCAGAAGATCATGCGCCACAAGAACCGTTCCGCGCGGCAGCGCCGAAAGGTCGGGCGCGCTCGCGCCGCTCAGCGCGCGCAGCACACGTGTCTTTACATCGCGGATATCCGCTGCACGTGCGGCGATCAGCGGATCCTTCGCCCGGGCGAGGATGGCGGCAAACTGCTCGTACACCTGCTCGACCGCCGCCGCCGGGTCGAGCTGTTCGTCTTCGATCAGCTCGCGCACGCAGGCGTCCATTTCCTCATCGGCGAGGATCTCCTGCTGCGCCTCAAATATCTTTGCCGTGCTGTCTGCGGCGGCAGTCAGCCTGCCGCAGATCGCAGACAGCTGCTGCGCCGCGGCGGCAAGGCTCTGCTCATAGCATTGCATTGCGTCATCTGCCCCGCCGGAGGGAACGGCAGTCTGCGGCTGCGGCTGATAGAGATATGCGGTTCCAAACGCCACTCCCTCGGAAACGGCGATGCCGGTGAGCCGGCGATCCGTGTCGCCCATCACGCTTCCCCAAAGCCGGAGGCGACCAGCGCGGCCAGCGCGGAGGCCGCAGCCTGTTCATCGCCGCCGCTGGCGGCGATCAAGATCTCCGCGCCCTTGCAGAAGCCCTGGCTGAGGATCATAACGATGGACTTGGCGTTTACGGCATCCTCCTCCGGCGCATCCGCGCCGCGCACGGTGATTTTTGACTGAAACGATTTTGCCAGCTTCACAAAATCGGAAGCAGGTCTGGCGTGCAGACCGGATGCATTGATAAGCTGTGCTCGCGTGATAAACATACGACCCCTCCTGCTGTTCATTCCATAGATGCGCATGCGCACCCGATCTGGCCTGTGCCGGAAACCGCTCATTCGATTGATTCAAATGACCGATTGATAAGCCTGGCCTGATTATACTATGATGCTTTTGCACAAAACAAGAATCGTTTTTTCCGATAGAAGGCACATTTTTTCCAAAAACGGACAAGAAAACAGGGAAACAGTTTTCCTTGCTTTCCGTATACAGGAAAGCGTATAATCAATAATGATCTCTATATTTAGAAAAAGATGGAGGCTGCAAATCATGAGTAAAAGTTCCGGATTTATCAGTAAGATCAGAAAAGATCTGATTTTCACCAATGTCCCGGGCGAGACGTGGGAAGAACTGCTGCACAGCGTTGCGGCGCGCCTTTACGCTGCCGGTGTTGTGAATGAAGGCTATGCCGACGCGCTGGTCGAGCGGGAAACAAGCTATCCGACGGGTCTTCCGATCGGAAGCTTCAATCTGGCATTACCGCATACGTATCCGCAATATATCTGCGAGCATGCGGTCGCGGTCGCAGTCCCGTCGCATCCGGTCGCGTTCCGGAGCATGGAGGACGCCGACGAAACCGTGATGGTCTCGCTGCTTGTCTGCCCGCTGCTGGAAAAAATGGATGAGAACATCAAGCTGCTGCCCTCGCTGATGAAATTTTTTGCCAATGAGCAGACGATCGCCGAGCTGGCTGCCGCCGGTTCCGCCGAGGCCATCTACGATCGGCTCGTGCAGGGCTGAGCCGAAAAAATAACATCGATCAATCAAATATCAGGAGGTTCTCTTATGTACTGGACGGAAGAATTATTCCATGTAAAAAAGCCGATCATCGCCATGTGCCATCTGCGCGCGCTTCCCGGCGACCCGTATTACGACAAGGGCAATGGCATGAAGGCCGTTGTGGAACAGGCGCGCGCCGAGCTGCGCGCGCTACAGGACGGCGGCGTGGACGCCGTGATGTTTTCCAATGAGTTTTCCCTGCCATACCTCACGGACGTGAAGGATATCACGGTGGCCTCCATGGCGCGCGTAATCGGCGAGCTGATGGACGACATCCGGGTTCCTTACGGCGTGAATGTGCTGTGGGACCCGAAAAAGTCGCTCGACCTTGCCATGGCGGTGGATGCGAGCTTCGTGCGCGAGATCTTTACCGGCCTTTATGCCAGCGATTTCGGCCTCTGGAACACCAACTGCGGTGAAACGGTCCGCCACCAGATGGCGATCGGCGCGCAGCATGTCAGACTGCTGTTCAATATCGTTCCGGAAGCGGCAAAATACATCCAGCGCGACGACATTGCCCAGATCGCCCGGTCTACGGTGTTCAACTGCCGCCCCGATGCGCTGTGCGTCTCCGGACTGACGGCGGGCGCGGAGACGGATTCCTCCGTTCTGCAAACGGTAAAGTCCGCTGTGCCGGGCACGGTCGTATTTGCAAATACCGGCGTGCGGCTGGAAAACGTGGAACGGCAGCTTGCCATCGCCGACGGCGCTGTTGTCGGCACCACCTTCAAAAAGGACGGCCTGTTCGACAACCACGCCGAGACGGCGCGCGTGCGCAGCTTTATGGATAAGGTGAAGGCGTTCCGCGGCACACTGGACTGAGATGTACCGCCACGTTCTTTTTGATATCGACGGGACCATGATCGATTCCGAGCCATATTATGTCGAATGCCTGAACGAGGTCTGCCGCCGGTTCCTGGGCCACAGCCCGGCGGCAGAGGCGGTGCACCGCTGCTTTGCGATGAATTCCCACGATGCGCTGCACGCGCTGGGCGTCGGCACGCACGCACTTTCGGAGGCGGTCGCGCTGTACGATGCGCTCTGCTTTCAGCCGGACAAAGTTCCCGTCTGCCCGGGGATCCTGACGCTGCTGTCCGCGCTGCGCCGGGATGGCGCGCGTCTGGCGATCTACAGCGCGCGCTTTGCCTATGAGTTTGAGCAGGATCCGGCGCTGACGCCGCTGCTGCCCTGCTTTGATGAGATCATCTGCGTTGGTCCGCAGCCCTCCAAACCGGATCCGGGCGGCGCGCTGGACTATATCCGCCGCCACCGGCTGGCGAAGGATGAAGTGCTTTACGTCGGCGATTCGCACATTGACAGCCTGACGGCGCAGCGGGCCGGCATTGACCTCGCCATGTGCGAATGGAAGAGCCTGCGCAATCCGCAGCGATATCCCGCGCGCTACTATTGCAGCCGTCCGGAGCAAGTCCTTTCCATCTGGCAGGAGAACCGCCGCGGGCTGCGCACGGCAGAGCGTTGAATATCGCAAAGCAAAAAGAATGGGCTGTCTCTTGTGAGACAGCCCAAAAACCATAAAACCCGGCTGGTGCCTGAAGCACCGGCCGGGAATTTGTTTTTGCGGGATTTACGCCGTTTTGGCCGCCTGATAGGGGTCGAGGAACGGCGCGGGGGACTTTTTGTACGTGGCGAGGCTCACGCCGACCAGCGCGATGGCGCATGCGATCGCGCCCGGGACCGTCGCGCCCAGGCCGAACGGCAGACCGATGAGCTTCCAGAGGATCGTCACCGAGAAGCCCGCGCCCATACCGGCCAGAATGCCGGCCTTCGTGGCTTTTTTCCAGTAGAGCGCCGCGAACGCGGGAAGACCCGCCGCCGCTGCGTAGAAGCTCCACGCGAACATGAGGATGTTGTACGCATTTTTGATGTACAGCGCGATGATGAGCGCGCCGAGCGGCAGAATGACCGCGAACACGCGCGTGAGTCCAAGCTCCTTCTTTTCCGAGATGCCCGGCCTGAAGACCTTGTAGATATCATGCACGCACGTCTGCACGGAGACGATGAGATAGCTGTCCGCCGTGGACATGATGACGGACAGGATGCCCGCCAGCGCAAGGCCCGTCAGGCCGATGGGCAGCACTTCGATGGCCAGCGCCGGGACGACCGCGTCGGTCGAGCCGTAGGCGGCGAGCTTGTCCGGGCTGACGAGCTGATGCGCGACAACGCCCATGAACCACACCAGCGGGATCGTCAGGCCGTAGGCCAGCGTGCCGAGGAACAGGCCCTCCTTCGCGGCCTTCTGGCTCTTGGCCGCGAACGCGCGCTGCCACATCTCCGCGCCCGCGAGCGTAAAGACGAAATACGTGATGATATCGCCCGCGATGCTGCCGTCGATATACGGCTTTGCCAGCTCGGGCGCGAGGTTTTGCAGGAAATTGCCTACGCCGCCGAGCTTGACGAGCGAGGCCGACGGAATGAGGATGTAGACGAACAGGATGAGCATCACGAACTGGAACACGTCCGTATAGATGACGCCAAAGAGGCCGGACGTCGCCGTATAGATGATGAACACCGCGCACGCGATCAGCGCGCCGGCCTCATACGACAGGCCGATCTCGCCGCCGAGCATATTGATGATCGTGGCCGTGGCCGTGACCTGCGACGCGACGGTGCCCATCATCGTGAACGCGATCAGGCAGCCGAGCACGACCTTCGCTTCCTTGCCGAAGCGCTGCTCAAACAGATCCGGGATGGATGTGACGTTGAATTTTGTGCCGACGGCCGAGATGCGCCCGGCAAAGCCCGAAAAGATGAACATACCGAGCAGATACGGCAGCGCCGTCATGATGGCCTTAAAGCCGCTGGAATACGCGACGCCCGCACGCCCCATCAGGCCGCTGCCGCCGATGATGGTCGCGCAGACGGTGGCCATCAGCACCAGCGGCCCGAAGGAGCGCCCGCCCAGATAATAATCGTCCATGCTCTGGACCTTTTTGACGACCACGACGCCGATGAGTACCATGGAGACAAGGTACGCGGCGATGATCGCCAGATCGATGGTGTGCAGTTGATTGTGAACCATTCAGACTCCTTTCTCTTCCCGCCGGCGGCGCGAACAGGCCCGCTTGCGGACCTCCGCCGCCGGACTTTCCGAAACAAATAACGAACATAATAATTATACCATATCCGGAACTTTTCCCGCAATATTCATTTTATTGTCATTTTCATCAAAATATTCTGCCGTTTTTCTATCAAAACTGTTTTATTCGCAATTTTATCTTATTTTCTGAACTATTTTGTAAAAAATCGTGCTTTCGCTCGTTCTTTATTTCCCGCATCTGGCCGCATAATTTTTCAAAATCTGTTCCGTGGCACAAGCACCATTACCAGCATCCCTATCCCCTTTATCCCCTTACGAAGGTGAACCTTGAATTTTGCGCAGTCCAAAGCCTCCCCTTGTGAAGGGGAGGTGGCCCGAAGGGTCAGAGAGGTCGGCCCGACGAAAACCGCATCGGTGCATTTGGGTTTCGACCGCTCAGTCAGCTTCGCTGACAGCTCCCCTTACGAAGGGGAGCCTTGGGCCGGCGCGGTAGTTTGATTTTTTCAAAACCGTCAAAGAATATTCACAGACTGTTCACCAGATCGCGCGTGCGCGCGGTATAATTCAGTTCAATATTGAACCATTCGATATTGGAGGGATCGCCATGCAGCTGCCGCCGAAAACGGCTTCCGACCTGTTTGCCAACACCGTCCGCTTCCGCGACGCCTATCACGCGACGCTGCGCCCGCTGTGCCAGAAGGCGCAGCTGCCGCCCATCGCGCTGGACATTCTCCTGTTCTTCGCCAACAATCCCGACTGCGCCACCGCCTCGGACGTCTGCCGCTGCCGCGGGCTCAAGCCCACGCTCGTCTCGTTCCACGTCGACCGGCTGGTGTCGGAGGGTCTGTTGGAGCGGCGCGCCGTCGCCGGTGACCGGCGCAAGACCTCGCTCGCGCTGACAGACCGGGCCGCGTGGATCGTCGACGAGGGCCGCAGCTTGCAGCAGCGCTTCTCGCAGGAGCTCACGCGCGGGCTGAGCGAGGCGGATCTGGCGCATCTCAGGACCTGTATCGCGGCCTTTGACCGCAACATTGACCGCATCCGCGCCGGTCTGACCGGCCCGGACGCAGAATCGGAGGAAACGCATGATTAAACTTTTGAAACGAATGCGCAGGCGCGAGGCGCTGATGGCGCTTTTGTGCGCGCTGCTCGTGCTGGCGCAGGTCTATTTTGACCTCAGACTGCCCGATTACATGACCGAGCTCACAAAGCTCATCAAAACGCCCGGCAGCGCGACGGCCGACATCCTTTCCGTCGGCGGGCAGATGCTTTTGTGTACGCTCTGTAGCGCCGTGCTGGCCGTCGGCTGCGGGTATCTGGCCGCGCGCAGCGCCTCGGGCTTCAGCTTCTCCATCCGCGAGGAGCTGTTCCACCACGTGATGGCCTCCGGCAGCGAGGAGATGCAGTCGTTCTCCGTGCCGAGCCTCATCACCCGGAGCACCAACGACATCACCCAGATCCAGATGATCCTCGCCATGGGCCTGCAAATGCTCATGAAAGCGCCGGTCATGGCCGTGTGGGCCGTGGTCAAGATCCTCGGCAAGAGCTGGGAGCTGTCGGCCGTGACAGGCGTGTTCGTCGTCATCATCTGCGCAACGGTGCTGCTCATCATGTCCTCGTGCCTGCCGCGCTTCCGTCTCGTGCAGAAGATGACCGACCAGATCAACCGCGTCGCGCGGGAAAATCTCACGGGCATCAACGTCGTCCACGCGTTCAACGCCGAGGACTATCAGAATGAAAAATTCGACGGCCCGAGCAAAAAGATGATGAATTTGCAGCTGAAAAACCAGCGGCTGTTCGCGCTTTTGCAGCCCGTCATGGGCCTGAGCATGAACGCGCTGGCGCTGACGGTCTACTGGCTCGGCGCGGCGCTGGTGGAAAAAATCGCGCTGACGGACCCGATGGGCCGTCTGACGATGTTTACGAACGTGCTCGTCTTCAGCACCTATGCGACGTATGTCGTCATGTCGTTCATGATGCTCGTGATGATCTTCATGCTCCTGCCGCAGGCGCAGGTCTCGGCCGAGCGCATCAACGAGGTCCTGGGGACCGTGCCGCACATCACCGAGGGCACGCAGACCGAAGGCCGCGAGCGCGGCACGGTCGAGTTCCGCGACGTGTCGTTCCGGTATCCCGGCGCGGCCGGCACGGAGCTGGAGCACATCAGCTTCCGCGCAGAAAAAGGCCAGACCGTCGCCATCATCGGCGCCACGGGCAGCGGCAAGACGACGCTTGTCTCGCTCATCCCGCGCTTTTACGACGCAAGCGAGGGTCAGGTGCTCGTGGACGGCGTCGACGTAAAGGACTATACGTTCGACGCGCTCTATGACAAGCTCGGCTACGTGACGCAGAAGGCCGTGCTCTTTGCCGGCAGCGTCAGAAGCAACGTCTTCTTCGGCCGCAGCGCCGCGCCGTCGGACGGCGGCGCGCTCGCAGACGCGCTCTCCCTCTCGCAGGCGGAGGAATTCGTCTCCGCCTACCCCGAGGGCGCGGAGCACGATATCGCGCAGCTCGGCCGCAACGTCTCGGGCGGCCAGAAGCAGCGGCTGTCCATCGCCCGCGCGCTGGCAAGAAAGCCCGAAATTCTTGTTTTCGACGACTCGTTCTCCGCGCTTGACTACCGCACCGACGCGAAGCTGCGCGAGGGACTTGCAAAGCAGCTGCCCGGCACGACGAAGATCATCGTCGCGCAGCGCATCAGCACCATCCGCCACGCCGACCGGATCCTCGTGCTCGACCGCGGGCAGATCGTCGGTCAGGGCACGCACGAGCAGCTGATGGACACGTGCGAGGTGTACCGCGAGATCGCCATGTCGCAGCTGAGCGCTACGGAATTGCAGAAAGGAGGCCGCGTATCATGAGACACGGCGGTATGCAGCCCATGGAAAAAACGGACCTTCGGGGCGCGTTCACGTGCCTGACGGCCTATCTGAAAAAGAGTCTCGGCCTGATCGTGTTTGCGCTCGTGCTGGCGGCGCTGAGCGCGGTGATGACCATCGCGGGCCCGGACTGGATCGGCAGGATCGCCACGCTCATGTCCGACGGCCTCATGACCGGCATCGACCTTGCGGCCATCGCAAAAATCGGCGTATTCCTCGCCGTGATCTACGGCCTGAGCGCGCTCTTCGGCTTCATCCAGCATTATATCATGGCCAGCGTCACGCTGCGTATGTCCTACCGGATGCGCGCCGAGCTGTCCGAAAAGATCAACCGTGTGCCGCAGAAGTATTTTAACTTCCACGCGCAGGGCGATATCCTCAGCCGCATCACAAACGACGTTTCCACGCTCCAGCAGGGGCTGACGAACGCGCTGCCGACGATTATCTCCGCCGTGACGCAGTTCATCGGCTGCCTCATCATGATGTTCGTGACCGAATGGCGGCTGGCGCTGTGCGCGCTGGCCATCACGCTCGCCGGCGTGGCCGCCACGGTGCTCATCATGTCGCGCTCGCAGAAGTATTTCTCCGCCCGGCAGGAGAGTCTCGGCCGGCTCGGTGGCTATATTGAAGAGATGTACTCCGGTCACGCGGTCGTGCGCATCTCGCGCGCGGCAGACGACGTGAACGCGGAGTTTGACACGCTCAACGCCGCCGTCTATGACGCGAACTGGCGTTCGCAGTTCCTCTCGGGCGTCATGCAGCCGCTCATGAACGTCATCGGCAACCTGTCCTATGTGATGGTCTGCGTGCTCGGCTCGATCCTGGCCATGAACGGCACGATCGACTTCGGCGTCATCGTCTCGTTCATCCTCTACGTGCGCCTGTTCACCTCTCCCCTGACCCAGATCGCGCAGGGCATGACGAATTTGCAGACGGCCTCGGCCTCGGCGCACCGCATCTTCGACTTCCTGGAAAGCGAAGAGCTCTCCGACGAATCCGGCAAGACCGAAACGCTGCCGCAGGTCAAAGGCGCGGTCACGTTCGACCACGTGCAGTTCAGCTACCCCGACGCCCCGGACAAGATCATCATCAGGGACTTCTCCGCCGACGTAAAGCCCGGCCAGAAGGTCGCCATCGTCGGCCCGACCGGCGCGGGCAAGACCACGATGGTGAACCTCCTGATGCGCTTTTTCGAGGTCAACCGCGGCTCCATCCGCATCGACGGCGTGCCGACGGCCGATATGCGCCGCGAGGACGTCCACAATCTCTTCGGCATGGTGCTTCAGGACACGTGGCTGTTTGAGGGCACGGTGCGCGAAAACCTTGTCTATAATCTGACGGGCGTCGCCGACGAACAGCTCGAACAGGTCTGCCGCGCCTGCGGGCTCGATAAATTCGTCCATTCGCTGCCGCAGGGCTTCGACACCGTCCTGTCCGAGAGCACAGCCATCTCCGCCGGCCAGAAGCAGCTGCTGACCATCGCCCGTGCGATGCTGCAAAACGCGCCGATGCTCATCCTCGACGAGGCCACAAGCTCCGTCGACACGCGCACCGAGCTTCTCATCCAGCGCGCGATGGACCGTCTGACGGCCGGGCGCACGAGCTTCGTCATCGCGCACCGCCTGTCGACGATCAAAAACGCCGACCTGATCCTCGTCATGAAGGGCGGCGACGTCATCGAGAGCGGCACGCACGAGCAGCTCATGGCGCAGGGCGGCTTCTACGCCGAGCTGTATAACAGCCAGTTCGAGCAGGCATCCTAGCGTCAGAAACGACCTCGACGAAACGAGTCTTCGCAAGCGAAGCCTCTTATTCTCTGAGCTCGTTTCTTCCTTTCCGAAACGCAAACCGAGTTTGCGTTTCGGTTTTTTATCCTCTAATGACGCTTCCTCCTTTCCAAACTGCGAACCAGGTTCGCAGTTTGTTTTTTTATGCGGCCTCGACGAAACACCGCCTTGTAGGGGCCGATGCCCACATCGGCCCGCAAGGGAAGCATCGAATTCGCCGAAAGGTTTCGCGTTTCGGACGTGCATTCTGCCGGGCCGATGTGGGCATCGGCCCCTACACGGGCTTGCGCCCGCAGGCACACGTTGCATAAAATCGCAATCGTTTTCCGCGGCTTTTCTATATTTATGCCATAAAAATACACTTCGTACCCATTTGTTGCAAATTGTAATTGATTTTTTATCTTTAATCATTTATAGTAATATAACAATACACCGGCGAATCACGGAAACGCACCTGTCTTTCCACAGGCGACAGTTCCCAATCTCTGAAAGTGGGATGAAGGATGAATTCGAAGACACTGTTTTACATTCTCAAGCGTATCGGGCTTGCGATCCTGACGATCTGGGTCGTGATCACGATCACCTTCTTCGTCATGCACGCGGTCCCGGGCGGCCCGTTCGTGGGCGAAAAGGCCACAACGCCCGCGGTACAGGCTGCCATGGAGGCCAAATACGGTCTTGACAAGCCCGTCGGCGAGCAGTATGTTACCTATCTCAAGGATATCGTCACGAAGTTCGACTTCGGCCCGTCTTTGAAGCAGCGCGGCCGTCAGGTCGTCGACATCATCAAGGACGGCATGAAGGTCTCGGCCAAGCTCGGCGTCATCGCGGCCTTCGGCGCGGCGATCGTCGGCATCATTCTCGGCGCGATCGCCGCTTTGCAGCGCAACAAGTTCATCGACAAGGTCATCATGGTCATCACGACCGCGTTCGTGTCCATGCCGTCGTTTATCATGGGGTCGCTGCTGCTCATCATATTCGCCGTCTCTCTGCAGCTGCTTCCGGCCAACGGCGCAGCGAAAAACGGTCTGATCCTGCCGGTCGTCACGCTGGGGCTTTACCCCATGGCCTACATCACGCGCCTGACGCGCTCGTCGATGCTCGACGTGCTCGGTCAGGACTATATCCGCACCGCGCGGGCCAAGGGCGTGCCGGGCTTTCGGATCATCTTCGGCCACGCGCTGAAAAATTCGCTCATCCCGGTCATTACATACTTTGGTCCGATGCTGGCGTACATCGTCACGGGTTCGCTCGTCGTCGAGCAGATCTTCGCCGTGCCGGGCATCGGCCGCGCGTTCGTCAACAGCATCACCGGCCGTGACTACCCGCTCGTCATGGGCACGACGATCATCCTCGCGTGCCTCATTATCATCATGAACCTCGTGTCCGACCTTCTGTACAAGATCGTCGACCCGCGGATCGAGCTGGACTGAGGAGGACTGACATGAAAAAGAATAATCCGTTCAGCCTCCATGTGAACATGGACGATTTCATCCCCGCGACCGAGGAGGAAAAGGCATATATCGTCCAGATGCGCCCGTCGACGACGTTCTTCCGCGACGGCGTCAAGCGCCTGTGCAAGAACAAGGTCGCGCTCGTGAGTCTCATCGTGGTCGTCATCATCACGCTCTCGGCCATTCTGATCCCGATGTTCTGGCCGTACTCGTATGACCAGCAGCTGGGCGTGCGTCCGGGCAAGCCCGTCGACGCCTCGTTCAACAACCTCGCGCCCTTTACCTACGGCAAGACCGAGCTCAAGCAGATCGAAGCCGGGGAAAAGGTCTTCCCGCACGTGTTCGGCACCGACGCCGCCGGCCGCGATTACTTCATCCGCGTCGTCTACGGCACGCGCATCTCGCTGGCCGTCGGCTTCTTCGCAAGCCTCATCGTGCTCATCATCGGCATGACGATCGGCTCTGTTGCGGGCTACTGCGGCGGTAAGGTCGACCTCATCATCATGCGCATCGTCGATATCATCTACTCCCTGCCCGATATGCTGATGGTCATCCTGCTGGCGACCGTTCTGAAGCAGGTCATCGGCGACTCGCTCGATGGTACGGCGCTCGCGCGCATCGGCAGCAACATCATTTCGCTGTTCATCGTCTTTGCCGTTCTCTACTGGGTCTCGATGGCGCGCCTCATCCGCGGCCAGATCCTGTCGCTGCGTGAGCAGGAATACGTCCTCGCCGCGCAGGCCACGGGCGCAAAGGGCGGCTGGATCATCACGCGCCACCTCATCCCCAACTGCATGAGCGTCGTGTTCATCTCGACCGCTTTGCAGATCCCGAACGCCATCTTCACCGAGAGCTTTCTGTCGTTCCTCGGCCTTGGCGTCAACGCGCCGATGCCGTCGCTCGGCTCTCTGGCGTCCGATGCGCTCAACGGCATCACCACATACCCGTACCGCATGGTCATCCCGGCTGTCGTCATCTCGCTGATCGTCCTGTCGCTCAATCTGTTCGGCGACGGTCTGCGCGACGCCTTCGACCCGAAGCTCAACGGTTAAGAAAGGAGGCGCTGTTCATGTCTTTACTTGAAGTCAGAGATCTCCACACGTCCTTCTTCACCGACGCCGGCGAGGTCAAGGCCGTCAACGGCGTGTCGTTCTTCCTCGACAAGGGCAAGGTGCTCGGCATCGTCGGCGAATCCGGTTCCGGTAAGTCCGTCACCGCCTATTCCATCATGCAGATCCTCGCCTCCACGGGCAGGATCGTCTCCGGCTCCATCAAGCTCGACGGGCAGGAGCTCGTCGGCGCGGGCGAGAGCGTCATGAAGACCGTGCGCGGCAACAAAGTCTCGATCATTTTCCAGGATCCGATGACCTCCCTCAACCCCACCTATACCATCGGCCACCAGCTGATGGAGGCCATCACGCTCCATACCGACCGCAACCGCAAGCAGGCGTGGGACCGCGCGGTCGAGATGCTCCGTCTCGTCAACGTCAACGAACCGGAGAAGCGGATGAAGCAGTATCCGTTCGAATTTTCCGGCGGTATGCGCCAGCGCGTCATGATCGCCATGGCGCTGGCCTGCGAGCCCGATATCCTGATCGCTGACGAGCCGACCACCGCGCTCGACGTTACGATCCAGGCCCAGATCCTCGACCTTATGAAGTCCCTGCAAAAGGAACTCGGCATGGCGATCATCATGATCACGCACGATCTTGGCGTCGTGGCGCAGATGTGCGACGAGGTCATCGTCATGTACGCCGGTTCCATCTGCGAACAGGGCACGGCCGACGAGATCTTCTACAATCCCCGCCACGAATACACCAAGGGCCTGATGCGCTCGATCCCGTCGGCGGCGAACGTCGGCGAAAAGCTCGAACCCATCAGCGGCACCCCGATCGACCTTCTGAATATGCCCGCGGGCTGCCCGTTCGCGCCGCGGTGCGACGCGGCGATGAAGATTTGCCTGCGCGAACGCGCCGAGCGCATGATCATCAACGACGATCATATGGCCGCGTGCTGGATGAACGTCAAATGCGGCGTCGAGGACGGCAGCATCGTGCCGGGCGGCGCGGAAAATCCGGAGAAGGGCGGTGCTGAGGCATGAAAAACGAAGCTGCGCAGCCGATCGTAGAGGTCCGCAACCTCAAAGAGTATTTCAACATCAACATGGGGATGTTCCGCACGAAGCCGCTCAAGGCCGTCGACAACGTGAGCTTCTCCATTCAGCCCGGCGAGACGCTGGGCCTCGTCGGCGAGTCCGGATGCGGCAAAACGACCGTCGGCCGCACGATCCTTCACCTCTACAAGCCCACCGCGGGCGAGGTTCTCTACCGCGGGAAGAAGATCGAGACGAAGGCCGACATCCAGGCCTTCCGCGGCAAGGCGTCCATGGTCTTCCAGGATCCGTATTCCTCGCTGAACCCGCGCATGACCGTCGCCGATATCATCGGCGAACCGCTCGATGTGCACAAGCTCTGCAAAACGAAGCAGGAGCGGCAGGACCGCATTCTGGAGCTCATGGGCTACGTCGGCCTCAACTCCGAACACGCCGCGCGCTATGCGCACGAGTTCTCCGGCGGCCAGCGCCAGCGCATCGGCATCGCCCGCGCGCTCGCGGTCAACCCGGACTTCATCGTCTGCGACGAGCCGGTCTCCGCGCTGGACGTGTCTATCCAGGCGCAGGTCATCAACATGTTCGCCGAGCTGCAGGAAAAATTCGGCCTGACCTATCTGTTCATCGCCCACGATCTGCTGGTCGTGCGCCATATCTCCGACCGCATCGCCGTCATGTACCTCGGCAAGATGGTCGAGCTGGCCGACGCCAACGAGATCTATGACCATCCCCTGCACCCGTATTCCAAGTCGCTTCTGTCCGCCGTCCCGGTCCCGGATCCGAAGATCGCCCGCGCCAACCAGCGCATCGTGCTCTCCGGCGATATCCCGAGCCCGCTGAACGCGCCGAGCGGCTGCCCCTTCCGCACCCGCTGCCCGTACGCGTGCGACAAATGCGCCGAAAGCATGCCGGATTTCCAGGAGGTCTCCGCCGGCCATTTCGTCGCCTGCCACCGCGTGGGCGAGATCAACTGATCTTCATATGCACTGCATATTGAGATAAAATTTTTGAAAGGATGTATCAAAAAATGAAAAAAATGATCGCTCTTCTGTTGGCGCTGATCATGGTTTTCTCTCTGGTGGCCTGCAGCGGCTCCGCTGACACCGCCAAGGATACGACCACCACGGACAGCACCACGACCGACACTGCCGACACCACCGGCAGCGATACCACTGCCGAGCCCGCAAGCACCGAGGGCAGCGTCATCAATGTCTGCCTGGCCTCCGAGCCCGACACCATCGACCCGGCTCTGAACTCCGCCGTCGACGGCGCTACGATGCTCGCTCACCTGTTCTCCGGCCTGGCCAAGTGGTCCCAGGATGCCGACGGCAACCTGCAGATCGTTGCCGACGCAGCGACCGAGCTGCCCGAAGGCGTTGAGAACGAAGACGGCACCGTGACCTACACCTACACCCTGCGTGACGGCCTTGTCTGGTCCGACGGCCAGCCGGTCACCGCTGGTGATTTCGCATTCGCATGGCAGCGCGCTGCTTCCCCCGAGCTGGCCGCCGACTACGGCTACATGTTCGAGGTCGTTGACGGCTACGCCGACATCTGGGCGACTGACGACGACGGCAACTTCCTGAACCCCGACGCACAGCTGAACGTTGTCGCGCTCGACGAGAAGACCCTCCAGGTCACCACCGCCAACTATGTTGCGTACTGGAATGAGCTCCTCGCCTTCCCGACCTACTTCCCGGTCCGTGAGGATGTCGTCTCCAACGACGCATGGGCGACCGATCCTTCCACCTACGTCTGCAACGGCCCGTACACCATGGAGTCCTGGGAGCACAACAGCGTCATCACGCTGGTCAAGAACCCCAACTTCTACGACGCCGATGAGATCACGATGGAGACCATCAACTTCTACCTCTCCGACGACGCCAACAACATGCTCTCCAACTTCAAGAACGGCGACTGGGAGCTCATCGACGACGTTCCCACCAACGAGATCGCCAGCCTGAAGGCTGAGTATCCCGATGAATTCGTCGTTGCCGGCCAGATCGGCACCTACTACGTCTGCTGGAACATCAACGAGGACATCCTCCCCGCTTCCTCCACGCTGACGGGCGCTGAGGCTGAGCAGGCCAAGGCTGAGATCCGCAACGCCATCGGCCTGCTGTTCGACCGCAACTACATCGTCGAAGAGATCGGCCAGGCCGGTCAGGTCCCCGCTTCCTCCTTCGTCGCCATGGGTATGACCAACCCCGACGGCACCCAGTTCTATGAGACTGCCGGCCACAGCGACGACTATGTCGGCTACTACGACGTCTCCGCTGACGCTTACGAGTCCAACTTCGAATCCGCTGTCGAGACTCTGAAGAAGTACTACACCTATGACGAGTCCACCGGCATGTTCACCGACTTCCCGACCCTGACCTACCTGTACAACACCTCCGAAGGCCACAAGGCCATCGGCGAGTACCTGCAGTCCGCGATGGCCGCTGTCGGTATCACCATGAACCTGGAGAACCAGGAATGGGCCACCTTCCTGAACACCCGTAAGGCCGGCGATTACTCCATCGCCCGTAACGGCTGGCTGGCTGACTACAACGATCCGATCTGCTTCCTGGATATGTGGGTCACCAACTCCGGCAACAACGACGTCCAGTTCGGCAAAGGCAACGACGCGACCGTTCAGGCTTACAGCCTCGACCTCACGCCGTATGGCTACGACACCAAGGTCGAAAACGGCACTTGGGCCGAGACCTATGACGTTCTGATCTCCGACATCAAGACCTGCACCGACGCTGAGACGCGCTACGCGCTCATGCACGAGGCGGAGGATCTGCTGATGAGCACGGGCTGCATCGTCCCGCTGTACTTCTACACAGACATCTATATGCTCTCCAGCAACGTCCACGGCTTCTACTCCAACCCGCTCGGCTACAAGTACTTCATGTACTGCACCATCGGCTAAGCATTGTCCCCTGTCCTGCGCCGGGCTCCCGGCGCAGGATTTTAACTGTCAAAAAGGCTGCGGCCTTTTTGACAGAAAGAGATGCGCCGCCTGCGGGCGCAAACTCTACGAGGTTTTAAAACGCTTTTTCCTGCGCCGGGTCTCCCGGCGCAGGATTTTTTGTTCCCCTCTTGACTCTACAACAGTTGTAGAGTATATC
Source organism: uncultured Oscillospiraceae bacterium (assembly GCA_934670025.1). Classification (GTDB taxonomy): domain Bacteria; phylum Bacillota; class Clostridia; order Oscillospirales; family Oscillospiraceae; genus CAG-170. Next base: position 7,811 of record CAKUOS010000010.1, on the reverse strand, counting down.
CTATAGCAAAACGATGCAAAGAAGGCGCACTTTATGGAAAAAGACCTCACGAAGGGCAGCGTGCTCAAAAATATCCTCCTGTTCTCGCTGCCGTATCTGCTCTCGTACTTTCTGCAAACGCTCTACGGCATGGCGGACCTGTTCATCATCGGCCAATATGAGCCTGTCGCCGCGACAACGGCCGTGTCCGTCGGCTCGCAGGTCATGCATATGCTGACTGTCATGATCGTCGGCCTCGCCATGGGCTCGACCGTCGCCATCGCGCAGGCCGTCGGCGCGGGCGACCGTGCGCGCGCATCCGGATGCGTGGGCAACACCGTCACGCTCTTTCTGGCGCTTTCCGTCGTCCTGACGGCGGCGCTGCTGCTGCTCGTCGGGCCGATCGTCCGCGTGATGGCCACGCCGCAGGAGGCCGTCGCGGGCGCGCAGGCGTATCTTCGCATCTGCTTTGCGGGCATCCCGTTCATCGTCGCGTATAACATCCTCGCGTCCATTTTCCGCGGCATGGGCGACAGCAAAAGCCCGCTGTATTTCATCTTTGTGGCGTGCATAACGAATATCACGCTCGATTACCTGTTCATCGGCGCCATGCATATGGGCCCTGCCGGCGCGGCGCTCGGCACCACGCTCGCGCAGGCCGTGAGCGTCGCCGTGTCGCTGCTCGTCATCCTGCGCCGCAGAGCCATCCGCGTCTCGGCGCGCGATCTGCGCCCGCAGCGCGGCATTATGGGGCAGATCCTGCGCGTCGGCGTGCCCATCACGCTGCAAGACGGCTTTATCCAGGTCTCGTTCGTCGTCATCACCATCATCGCCAATCACCGCGGCCTCATCGACGCCGCCGCCGTCGGCATCGTGGAGAAGATCATGGGCTTCCTTTTCCTCTTCCCGTCGACGCTTCTGTCGTCCGTCTCCGCCATCGGCGCGCAGAATCTCGGCGCGGGCAAGCCCGCGCGCGTCACGCAGACGCTGCGCTACGCCGTTTGGATGGCGCTCGGCTTCGGCGCGGTCGTCACGGCCGTCGTCGAATTCGCCGCCGCGCCGATGGTCGGCCTTTTCACGCCCGACGCGCTCGTTGTGGCTGCGGGCGCGCAGTATCTGCGCGGCTACGTACTCGACAGCTGCTTCGGCGGCGTGCAGTTCAGCTTCAGCGGCTATTTCTGCGCGCGCGGCAAATCCGGGCTTTCGTTCCTGCACAATTTTCTGTCCATCGTGCTCGTGCGCATCCCCGGCGCGTATCTGGCCTCGAAGCTGTTCCCGCAGACGCTGTTTCCGATGGGCCTTGCCAGCGCGGCCGGTTCGCTGTTTTCGATCCTCGTGTGCGTGATCGCCTATGCGATCGTGCGCCGAAACGACCGGAAGGAGGGTCTGTATGCCGCATGACGCGCTTTTGCAGATCGGCAGCGTGGCGCGGCTGTTTCACCTGAGCGTCAGCAGCCTGCGCCATTACGAGGCCGCCGGCCTCCTCACCCCGGAATATACCGACCCTGTCACCGGCTACCGCTATTACGGCACGCGGCAGTTTGAGGTGCTCAATACCATCCGCTATCTGCGCGCGCTGGATATGCCGCTGCCGCAGATCCGGGAATTCCTGCAAAACCGCGATGTGGAGACGATCGAGGCCAAGCTCCGCCATCAGAAGGCCGCCGTCGAGGAAAAGCAGCGCGAGCTTCAGCGCGTCGCGCGCAAGATCGACAACCGTCTGCGCCAGCTTGCCGATGCGCAGTCCTCGCCGCTCGACGAGATCGACTTCCTCCGCACGAAGCCCTGCCGCCTCGTCTGGATGCAGGACTCCCTCCGCCCGGACGGCTATACCGATATGGAAGCCTCCATCCGCCGTCTGGAGCAGTCGCAGGCCGAAGCCGTCGTCTTCCTCGGCAAGGTCGGCCTGAGCCTGTCTCCCGCGCTGCTCGAAGCCGGGCAGTTCTCCGAATACGACGGCATTTTCCTTGTGCTCGACGACGAGGAGCGCTTCGAGGGCGACACGCTGCGCCTGCCCGCGCAGCTGTGCGCGCGCATCCGCTTCCGCGGCCGTCATCCGCTCGCGCCGCCGCGGTACGAGCGCCTGATGGACTGCCTGCGCGCACGCGGGCTGCGCCCGGCCGGTTTTTCGCGCGAGATCACCATCATCGACGACGGTCTGACGCGCGATCCGTCCAAATTTGTGACGGAGATCGTCATTCCCGTCGAAGAATCGCGTGAAATTTTTGACAACCTGGAAAATCAGTGATACACTAAGGAAAAAAGAATCACAGGAGGCTCTCATGTCCCTCATCCCCTATTATCTGCAATATCTGTCCGAGATCTGCGAGGGTACGCGGCCCGCGCCCGCGGGCGTGACGCTCACCGAACAGGACGATCTGAAAAAGGCCATGCAGCTGCAAGCTGCCGTCGCGCAGATGGGCATCCCCGCGTTCGTGCGCGCGTGCGCCGAAGCCGACGGGACCGACATCCCGCAGTCGGAGTACGACAGCTTCGACCCCGCCGAGCTGAACGCCGCCATCGCGCAGCTTGCCGCGGGCAGCGAAGCGCCGTCCGCGCCCGAAGCGCCGCCGGCCGCGCCTGTCAAAACCGAGACGCGCGACATTTTTGAGGTGTTCCTCGACAGCGTCTGCCTTGACGATAATCTGCTCGTCTACCTGATCGACGTGCTCAAGCGCCGCTCGAAGGAGGAGTTTTCCAAGCTCTCGCACGCAGCCGCGCGCACCATTCTTGACATGGACGACTTCCTCGCCTGGCTCGGCAACAAGGAGCTGCTGGCCGGCGAAGACGAACAGGCGTGCGCCGTCATCATGGACCACTGTTTGCACCGGCTGGAGCAGGAGGGCGAAATGGAGCTCATCGCGGCGCTTTTGTCGGGCGACGAGCAGACCTTCAAGCTCTTCCGCACGCAGGCGCCTGAGCTGGTCCATCTGCCCGAGGCGACCTACGAGTGGTTCTGCGACAATTACCTCGACCGCTATTACCCCGTCCGCTTCATCCTGCATCATCAGGGGATCGAATTCCCCCAGGCATAAAGGAGGCTTCCATGGAACCCATCTATGTCACCGGCCACCGCAACCCCGATACCGACTCCATCGTCTCGGCAATGGCGTATGCCGCGCTGCGCAATGCGCTCGGCGACCGCGAATTCGTTCCCGCACGGCTGGGCCATATCTCCGATGAGACGCGGCTCGTCCTCGACCGTTTCGGCTTTGAACCGCCCGTGCGCATCCAGACCATGCGCACGCAGGTGCGCGATCTCGACTACGACACGCCGCCGGCGCTGTCCGGAGCCGTGACCGTCAGCCGTGCATGGGCCGCGCTCCAGGCCGATCACAACATCCCCTCCATCCCTGTCACGGATGAGACCGGCGCGCTGTTCGGGATGCTCTCGCCGAATGAGATCGCCACCTACGATATGCGCACGCTCACCGACGCGCGCGTCGACAACATCCCCGTCTTCAACCTTCTGAGCGTGCTCGACGGCAAGATCCTCAACGAATCGGGCTATCTGGCCGACACCATCAGCGGCGAGGTCAGCATCGCCGTGCCGCAGCAGAACGAAAACCTCCTCTTCAAGGGCCCCGACGCCGTCGTCATCGTCGGCGAGCAGCCCGACATGGCCCGCCGTGCGCTGGAGGAGAAGGTCAGCTGCCTCATCGTCTGCCAGGCGGAGTTCCCGGAGGAGCTGCGCAAGCTCGACACCAGCACCTGCGTCATCTCGACGCCTTTCGACGCCTTCAAGGCCGCGCGCATGGTCTATCACGCCATCGAGATCGCGCGCGTGTGCCGCACGACAGATCTCGAGGCGTTCCACCTGACCGATTTCCTCGACGATGTGAAGGAGGTCGTCCTCAAGAGCCGCCACCGCAGCTACCCCATCCTCGATGAGAACGACAAGGTCGTCGGTACGCTCTCGCGCTATCACCTCATCAAGCCGCGCCGCAAGCGCGTCGTGCTCGTCGATCATAACGAGCTTTCGCAGTCCGTGCCCGGCCTCGATCAGGCCGAGATTGTCGAGATCGTCGACCATCACCGCCTTGCCGACATCCAGACCGGCGGCCCCATCTACTTCCGCAACGAGCCCGTCGGCTCCACCGCGACGATCATCTCCAAGATGTATCAGGAGCGCGGCCTCATGCCGCCGGCAAAGCTCGCGGGCCTCATCGCCGCAGCCATCGTCGCTGATACCGTCATGTTCAAATCGCCGACGTCCACGGCCGTCGACCGCCGTATGGCCGACCGGATGGCGCGCATCGCCAACGTCTCGCTCGACGAGCTGGGAAAGCTGATCTTCTCGGCCTCCATCTCCGACGATAAGCCCGCCGATGCGCTGCTGTTCACCGATTTCAAGGATTTCCACATCGCGGGCCACGATTTCGGCGTCAGCCAGATCACCTGCATCGACTCCGAACGCATGATGCAGCGCAAGGACGAGTTCCTCGCCGTCATGCAGAAGACCAAGCAGGAGCGCGGCTATACGCTCATGATCCTCATGCTGACCGACGTGCTGCTCGAAGGCACGCAGCTGCTGTACCTCGGCGACGAGGACATCATCCCGCAGGCCTTCGGCGTCCATCTGAAAGATCACACTTGCTTCCTGCCGGGCGTCGTTTCGCGCAAAAAGCAGGTCATCCCCATGCTCACCGCCCTGTGGGGCTGATACAAAGGAGTTTTTCATGCGTCTGATTTTCATTCGCCACGCCGAACCCGATTATTCCATCGATTCGCTCACCGAAAAAGGCTGGCGCGAGGCGGAGCTGCTCGCCCGCCGTACAAAAACCTGGCACGTCGACGACTTTTTCGTCTCGCCGCTCGGCCGCGCACGCGATACCGCGTCGCTTACACTCAGGGAACACGGCAAGACCGCCGAGGTCATGGACTGGCTGCACGAATTCCGCGGCGAACTGCCCACGGAAGACGGCGGCACGCGCATCTGCTGGGATCTGATGCCGGATGTCTGGACGGCGCAGCCCGAGCTGCTGCTGCCCACCGGATGGGAAAACGCGCCGCTGCTGCGGGGCACCAACGTCAAGGCCGCCTATGATGCGGCCACGGCCGGGCTTGACGCGCTGCTTGCGCGCTACGGCTACGAACGCACCGGCGGGTACTATACCTGCCGCGAAACGTGCGATAAAACCATCGTCCTGTTCTGCCACTTCGGCATCACGGCGGTGCTGCTGTCGCATCTGTGGAACGTCAGCCCGTTCACAACACTCCACGGCACGTTCCTCGCGCCGTCGTCCGTGACGGTCCTCAACGCCGAGGAGCGGCAGCCGGGCATCGCGTATTTTCGCTGCCAGATGCTTGGCAATACCGCGCATCTGCTCATGGGCGGCGAACCGGTGTCGTATTACGCCTCGTTCGCCGGGCCCTTCCAGGGCTAGACGTCAGAAACGGCCTCGACGGAACGAGCCGCCTGTAGGGGCCGACGACTCTGTCGGCCCACGAATTTGCTCCGTACCCCGTAGGGGCCGATGCCCACATCGGCCCGGCAGAGCGCACAACCGAAACGCGAAACGCTTCGGCGAATTCGTTTGTTCCCAACGGGCCGATGTGGGCATCGGCCCCTACATCTCCCCGGAAGATTTTCCAAAAAACCAGACCGCAAACCAGCGAAGCGTTTGCGGTCTGGAGAAGAAACGAGTTTAGAGAATCAAAAAACAGGCCGCAAACCATGTTTGCGGCCTGTTTTTGATTGAAAGCGCTCAGAATGTCAGGCGGCCGGAGGTGATGCAGCGGCCCGATTTGCGGTCGAAGAGCATGATCTGATCGCCGGTGACGGACAGCGGCACCTCGGCGCCGATGGTGAACAGCGAACTGCCGAAGATCACGCCTGTCAGGAGAAATTCGCCGACGCGGACCTTGATGGTCGACTCCATGCCGGTCGGCATCGCGCCGTAGATCTCACCGTGCAGCGCGCTGCCGTCGGCGATGTCGAGGAACTCGGGACGGATGCCGAGCACAAGATCCTCGTTGGTGATCGCAGGCAGATCCTGAAGCGAATCGTCAGCCTCGTCGACCATGGCGATGTGATAGCGGAAGACCTCGTCCTTGTTGCCCTTTTCGACGTAGCCCTTCTGCTGCGATTTTTCCTTCAGCGCGGCGGCCTTCTCCGCCGCAGCCTTGTCGCGCGCCGAGAACCACGCGGCAAGATCGAGGGGCTTCGCCGGGGTGAACGTCGCCTTGATGCCGCCGAGGACGGTCATGGGGATGGAGCCGTCGGCGGCCTGCGTGCCCTTCGCCTCGACGAAGTTGATCGACGGATTGCCGACGAAATCGGCAACGAACAGGTTCGCCGGGTGGTGGTACACGTCCAGCGGCGCTTCATACTGCTGCAAAACGCCGTTGTTGATGAGGCAGATCTGCGTGGCGAGCGTCATGGCCTCCATCTGGTCGTGCGTGACGTAGACGAAGGTCGAGCCCGTCTCGACGTGCAGACGCTGCAATTCATAGCGCATCTCGAGGCGCAGCTTCGCGTCGAGGTTCGAAAGCGGTTCGTCCATGAACAGAACCGTGGGCTCCGGGGCGAGCGTTCTTGCGATGGCCACGCGCTGCTGCTGGCCGCCGGAGAGCTCGGCCGGGTAGCGGTCCATGAACATACCGATCTTGACGATGCGGCTGACGCGGCGCACGGAGAGGTCGATCTCCTCCTTCGTCAGCTTGCGGACGGACAGGACCGGCTCGCCGTCCTTGCACCAGCGGTATTCGCTGTCGAGCGTGCAGCCGGCGTCCTTTGCGGCCTTGGCTGCGCCTTCGGCTTTGGCTTCGAGGGCAGCGATCTCGTGATGGACGCTCTTCCCGGACTCCAGATGGTAGTCGAAGAGCTTTTTCGCCGTGTACTGCGAGAGCGTGAAGGCGTCGATGAGCTTCAGGACGGCCTTCTTTTCCTCCAATTTGCCGTCTTTGTCGCGGCACTCGTCCAGAACGGCCGTCACGGCCGCAGGATCGGCGAGGATCTGCGCCAGCCGCGCGGCGTTTTTCGCCTCAAAATCGATCTTCGCCATCGGCTCTTTGATGTTCGACAGGCCGAAGGAGATGTTCTCATAGACGGTCATGTTGGGCCAGAGCGCGTAGTTCTGGAACAGGAAGCCGACCTTGCGCTTGTTGGCCGGGACGTTGATGCCGAGGCTGCTGTCGAAGACGACGGTGTCGCCGATGGTGATGCGGCCGCTCGTCGGCGTTTCAAGACCGGCGATCATGCGCAGCGTGGTGGTCTTGCCGCAGCCCGAGGGCCCGAGCAGCGTGACGAAAGCGTTGTCGGCGATGGTGAGGTCGAGATCCTCGACCGCGTAGAATTTGCCCCAGCGCTTGGTGATATGTTCGAGTTTGATTTCAGGCATATGATTATCCTCCAATTCCCTTGTCGAGGCTCGCGCCCGTGACTTTATTGACCAGCGTGTTGCAGATGAGGATCGTGACGATCAGGATGAGGTTGATGCCGCTGGAGAACGCATACAGACCCATTTCGTCGAAGTAATCGAGCGTCGTCGAGAGAATGAAGCCCTGCACGCACAGCAGCATGAACAACGACAGCTCGCGCAGGCACGTCATGAACGGCAGCAGGAAGCCCGAGATGATCGAGGATTTCTGGATGGGGATGATGATGCGCGTCATGCGCTTGATCCACGGGATATCCTGAATGATGGCGGCCTCTTCAATTTCGCCCGACAGCTGGAGCATGGAGTTCAGGCTGCTTCGGCTGGCAAACGGGATATACTTGACGGTGCCGACGATGATGAGAAGCGTATACGTGTTGAACAGGTTCAGCTTTTCCGTCGAGAACAGGATGAAGAACGCGACGCCCACGGCGATGGACGGCATGAGATACG
>CAKUOS010000009.1 GCA_934670025.1 uncultured Oscillospiraceae bacterium | reverse complement strand
GGCACGACGCCGAAATAGCCCTGCGCGCCCGAAAGCGCCACGCGGAAGCCCGTGACGACCTCGTCGAAGATCATCAGCGCGCCGTATTTGTCGCACAGCGCACGCACACCCGCGTTATAGTCGTGCGCGACGGGCCGCGTGCCGCTCTCCGGGCCGACCGGCTCGACGATGACGCCCGCCGTGCCGCCGAGCAGCCGGTTGCGTTTGAGCATATCCTCGAGCATCTCCAGATCGTTGGGGCGGACCTCGTCCGTCGCCTCATAGCAGCCGCCGGGGATGCCGTGCGACTCCAGAAGCGCGCGGCTGCCGGGGATCTTTAGGCCGTAGACCATCTGATCGGACCAGCCGTGATACGCGCCGCCGATCTTGATGATGCGCTTTTTGCCCGTGGCGATGCGCGCGATGCGCAGCGCCGCCATGACCGACTCCGTGCCGCTGCCGAGCATCCGGAACATCTCCACGTTCGGCATATGGCGGTTGATCTCGCGCGCGATCATCAGCTCCGACTCGTGCAGCAGACCCGTGACCGGGCCGCATTCGTTCAGCAGCCCGATGACCGCTTCGCGGATGGCGGGATAGTTGCTGCCGAGGATCGTCGGGCCGCCGGCCTGTAAAAAGTCGATGTAGCGGTTGCCGTCCTTATCGTAGAGATACGCGCCGTCGGCGCGCGCCATACACATGGGAAACGGCTTGTTGAAGGCCAGATTGTGCTGGACGCCGCCGGGGATATAGTCCTTCGATTCCTCATAGACGGCGCGGGAGCCTTTGCACTTCTCATCGAAGTATTTGAGGATGACGTTGTTGTAATACTCGTCCGAGACTTCCCAGATGGGCTGACTCGTGAGCGCTTTGAGCCGGGCGTTGATCTCGTTGGGATCGTCCCAGCGGCTGATGCCGCAGTTTGTCATTTCTGTTCCTCCTTTTTCGCAAGGTCATTCGTGTCCATGCTGCCGCGGAACACCACGAACGTGTCGAACAGATATTCCGTGACAAAATTGAGCAGCATATTCAGGACCGTGACCAGATATTCGTTCCAGCCGCAGCCCTCCGCCAGCCAGTTGCCGAGAATCGTTGACAGCGGCGTGAACACGGCGTAGTAGCCGAGCACCATCGCCATCGCCTTCGGCACGTTGTTGGCGCTTTTGAACGTAAATTTCCGGTTGAGCGTGAAATTCCACACCACCGACGCGATCAGCGCCAGCAGATAGCACGGCCAGTAGCTCCATCTGCAAAGCTCGTTGAAGAGCGTAAACAGGCCAATCTGGATGATGCCCGCCGACGCGGAGAAGAGCACGAATTTGACCGCGCGCCACAGTTCTTTCCGTTTTTCCTGCCTCATGATCTCATCCTTTCCGTTTTGCGTAGGTTTTCTGATATACCAGATGCTGCACGGCGACATCCGCCAGCGGCAGCCGCGCGGAAACGCCGAGCGCGGCCGCGTGCAGCGCGCACACGGCGGCCTTGTCCGCGAGGATCGCCAGCGCCTGCGTGTCGTCTTCGTCCCGTCCGCTTACGACTGCGCCGAGGCCCGGCACGAGCACGGCGCAGCGCCTGTCCAGCGCGTCGGAAATTGTGCCTGCGGCGGCACTGTCTGCGGCCGGGATGACGGTGCCGATCATCTGCGCCATATCGTCGAGCTGCGCGCGGATGGGGCGGCGCAGCGCCGCCATGGTCAGAAGCGCCGGCGTCTGCGCGATGCGGGCGTGCGGATGTGCGTGACGGACCTTGGCCAGCACCGCGTCCGCCTGCGCCTGCGGCAAAACGGGCGGATCCTCCTCAAACACGCCCTGCCAGCAGCGGCGGCACAGCCGCTCGAGGAGCGCCGCGCGCGCGAGCGCCTCGTCGTGGCTGCCCGAGCAGATCAGCGCGCCGTGGTGTGCCAGCAGGATCGTGTGCGCGCCGGTCTGCATTGCCGCACGCACGGCGCTGCGCAGCGCGTTCGTCCCGGACAGCGCGTAGGCCGCGGCGGCAACGCCGCCGAGCTGCCGCCGCTCCTCGCCCGTGAAGCAGCCGGGGCGGAAGCCGCACAGGCTGAGCGCCGTGGCGTAGGTCTGGTGCGTGTGGATGACGAAGTTCACGTCGTCAAACACCGCGTAGGAAAGCGCGTGGAGCTTCCGCTCTCCGGAGGGCTTATGGAGCCCCGTCCGGCTGCCGTCTGCGCGGTCGACCGCCGCGATATCATCGGGCGTCAGGCCGCGGTAGTCCATGCCGCTCGGCGTGATGAGATAGCGCGTCCCGTCCAGCCGCGCCGAGACGTTGCCCCACGTGCGGGCGACAAGTCCCTGCTCCAGCAGTTCGCGGCCGGTCCGGCAGATGCACTGCCGCAGTGTCGTTTCATCCATGCTCATACCGCCTCCGTTCGGTTCAAAAGGGAGAAGTTTTTCTTATTCGACGCATAAAGCTGCCTGAATACGCGGTAATTGCGGTCATAGACCGGCTTTACCGCCGCGTTCGGCGTATAGCGGCCGTTGACCCTCACGTGCGCGGCCGCCTGGGTCAGATCGGAATAAAGTCCGCCGCCGACCGCGGCCAGCATCGCCGCGCCGATCGCGCCGACGTCCTTGGTATTCTCTACCGTCTCGATCGTTCGGCCCGTGATGTCGGCAAGCATCTGGCACGTGACCTTTGACAGCGCACCGCCGCCGACAAAGCGGATGACGCCGGCTGTTTTCGTCTTCTTTTCCTCGCATTCGAGCATCCAGCGCAGATGGAAGCAGATACCCTCGAGCACCGCGCGCAGCATCTGCGCCTTGCCGGTCCCGAGGCGGATGTTGAAGAACATCCCGGCCGCGGCCGCATCCTCAAACGGGCAGCGGTTGCCGTGCAGCCAGGGCGTGAAGATGACGCCGCCGGCGCCCGGCGCGACCTGCGCCACGGTGTCGGACATATAGTCGTACAGGCTCTCGTAGACCGACTCCCGGCTCTCTGCCACGTCGGTCTTGGAGAGGTAGATGTTCACCTCGTCGAGCACGAGATGATCCTTGACCCATTCAAAGCACTTGCCCGCCGTCTCCATCTCGGCAAAATAATTGTATTTGCCCTTTTCTGCGCCGACGATGCCTGCGATCATCGAGACGATGTCGACCGCCTGATGATCCATCACTGTCCCGACCCATCCGGACGTCCCGGAGTAGATATGCGTGCTGCCGACGGCCGTGCAGCCCGCGCCGACGCCGATGAGCGTCGCGTCGCCGCCGCCGCCGTAGACCGTCGTGCCCGGCAGCAGGCCCAGCTCCCGCGCGGCCTCGTCCGTCAGAACGCCGGCCGCGTCGGTGCATTCGATGATCCGCGGCAGATGGCGCGGATCGACGCCGTACATACGGCAAAGCCCCTCGTTCCAGCCCTCGCGGCCGGGACGGGTGTCATAGAGGAAGGTGGAATACGCCGAGTCGCGCGTCATGACGAACTGTCCCGTCGCGCGGGCGATGAGCGATTCCTTGACGTCCAGCCATTTATACGCCCGGCTGAAGATCTCCGGTTCGTGCGCCTGCACCCATTTATACTTCCAGAGCGGGTCCTTGACGCTCGTGGATGCGGCGTGCGTCGCGCGCAGCGAACGCAGCAGCATCCCGGCGTTGACGCCCGAGATGCACGGTCCGTGCGTCTGACAGGCGCGGAACTCCGCCGCCGCGCGCTGGTCCATGTAGCTCATCGGGCGGCGCAGCGCGCGGCCCTGCTCGTCCACAAGCACCATGCCCTGCATCTGCGAGCAGAACGAGACGCCCGCCACCTGCGCGGGCATGACGTCGGTCTTTTCAAACACGGCCTTCGTCGTGCGGCACATGGCGTCCCACCATTCGTCCGCGTCCTGCTCCGCGCCGCCGTTCGGCAGAATGTACAGCCCGTAGCCCGCGTAGGCGCTGGCGATCAGGACGATGTCCCGTTCGATTGCGAACAGGCAGGTTTTGACTCCGGTCGTTCCGAAGTCGTAGGCAATGAGGTACTGCATACGTCTCCTTTCATCGCGCCAAGCACAAAGCGCGTCAGCCTGTCGGCCATTGTGGTATCATCCCATGCGGCGTCGCCGCAGAAGATCCGCATCCGCTGCTGATAATATTCGCAGCTGCACGAAAATTGCAGCATCATCAGCAGATTGTCGAAGAAGAATGCAAAAAACGACGGTTCGATGTCCTGCGTCAGCACGCCGTCCTGCCGTGCGCCGTCAAACAGGCGCGTGTATAAAACGGCCGTGCGCGTCTCGATCTCTTCGGCCAGCGCGGCGGCATATTTGCGGCAGCTGCCGGCCGTGATCTCGTTGTACATGACGTTGTAGCTCGCGTGCGCGCGCGACTGACGGATGAGCGCGAGGATGAGGCGGCGGATGCGCGCTTCGAGCGTGCCGCCGCCTGCGGCGGCCTCCTGCAACGTTGCGTCGAGCAGCTCGAGCGAATGGCGCACGCAGGCCAGAAACAGCGCGTCCTTGTCGCCGAAATATTTATAGATGACGCCGACGCTCACGCCCGCGCGCGCTGCGACCGCGGCGACGGACGCCGGCTGAAAGCCGCAGCGGGCAAATTCCGCGATCCCGGCCTCCAGAATTGCAGCCAGCGCGGCCTCGTCCAGTTTTCGATACATAAAACACCTCTGCAAGACGTGAATATAAGTTCACGTCTTATTATAGACCTGCCCGAAATCCGTGTCAATCCGCAAAAAAATTTCAGCAGGATCAACAAAAATGCAGCGCCCTGTTTGACACAGCCGCGCGGACGCTGCCAACGGCGGCGTAAATTGGCAGACATATCGCGCGTGCGGCTGGTCAAACTACGGGTGAAGGAAATCAAAACACGGTTTCCTGAATAACGATCGAAGGAGATGCAACGAAATGACGAACCGTAACTCTTCCAACAGCATCAACGTCCCGGAAGCCCGCGACGCAATGGACAAGTTCAAGATGGAAGCCGCCTCTGAGGTCGGCGTCAACCTGAAGAACGGCTACAACGGCGACCTGACCTCCCGCGAGGCCGGCTCGGTCGGCGGCCAGATGGTCAAGAAAATGATCGAGTCCTACGAGCGCAACATGAAGTAAGTCTTTTCTTTCGGGTGACCGAAGGCGAAGACGGGAGCTGCCGTCTGGGCGGCAGCTCCTCACGCTTCTGTACATAATATGTAAAAACGCTTCGCTGTGGCGAAGCGTTTTTTTATTCTGTGCGCGAACGGACGGTATATCCCGCCCAATTGCTGCAAAAGCTACGCCCGGAGGGATTTTTATGCTGATTTCACTCATTCGCGCCGTGATTTTGTATCTGGCACTGATTTTGACCGTGCGCCTGATGGGCAAGCGTCAGCTCGGCGAGATGGAGCCGATGGAATTCGTCGTCACGATGCTCATTGCAAACCTTGCGGCCGTGCCGATGCAGGAGACGGGCACGCCGCTGCTGGCGGGTCTGCTGCCGATCCTCGTGGTTTTGAGCGTGGAGCTGGTTTTGTCCGTGCTCATCTACAAAAGCGTTCCGATGCGGCGGCTGCTGTGCGGGAAGCCGGTGATCCTGATCGAAAACGGGCGCATTTTGCAGCAGAATCTGCGCAAGACGCGCGTCAACACCGACGAGCTCAGCGAATATCTGCGCATCCGCGGCGTGACGGATCTGACGCAGGTGCAGTATGCGATCCTGGAGACGAGCGGGTCGATCTCCACGTTTTTATATCCGAAATTCGAGCCCGCGCCGGCCAAAGACGCCGGCGTGCAGGTGTCCGGGCGGAAGCTGCCCGTGACGGTCATCTCCTCGGGGCGGCTGCTGCGCGAGAATCTGCCGCTGCTCGGCCGCGACGAGGCGTGGGTGCAGGAGGTATTGAAGCAGTATAACTGCCGTGTGCAGGATGTGTACCTGCTTACGAGCGAGCCGGGCGGCAAGCTCTATTTCGCGGCCATGCAGGAGGAAACGGCATGAAGCGGACCCGGATCGCGGCCATTGTGTTTGCGCTGGCGCTGGCGGTGGGCCTGCTGTCTGTGTTCAGCGTCCGCGCGGCCGGCGCGCAGACGAATGAACGTTTGCGGCGGTCGGCCGCAGCGGCGGAGGACGAGCGGTATGACGATGCGCTGCGGGCGCTTTCGGAAGCGAAGGACGCATGGGAGGGCAGGGAAACGCTGCTCGGCGTGTTTTTGCACCATGAGGAGGTCGACGAGGTCGTGGCGCTTTTCGCGCAGCTGGAGCAGTTCGCGCGTCTCGGCGATCAGGACGATTATCTCGCGGCCTGTCACGAGCTCATCGCGCGCATCGAGCACGTGCGCCGCATGGAGCTGCCGACGGTGGAAAACATTTTGTAGGCGGAACAACGCAAACCCCCGCTGCGGTTGCAGCGGGGGTCTGAGACGGTGCGCGCCGTTCTTTTTTATCGTTCTTCCAGGATCTTGTTGAGTTCGCGCATAAAGCTGTCGATGTCCTTGAACTGACGGTAGACAGACGCGAAGCGGACATAGGCGACTTCGTCGAGCGGCTTGAGCCGCTCCATGACGAGCTCGCCGATTTTTTCTGTGGAGATCTCGCGGTCGAGCGAGTTCTGGATGGCCTGTTCGATCTCATCGGCGGCGCGCTCGAGCTCGGCCAGCGGCACCGGCCGTTTTTCGCACGCGCGCAGCATCCCGTTGAGGATCTTGTTGCGGTCGAACTGCTGCCGGCTGCTGTCGCGCTTGATGACGACGATGGGCAGACTCTCGACCGTTTCATATGTGGTGAACCGCTTCTGACATTGCAGGCATTCGCGGCGGCGGCGAATGCTCAGCCCGTCGTCAGAGTGGCGGGAATCGACGACCTTACTTTCCTGATAGCCGCAATACGGGCACTTCATGGCGAAAACTCCTCTCCTCTTGCGTATGTGTCCATTTTCTGCTATGATTGTAGCAAAAAAGAGCGGCCTTGTCTACTTCTTTGTTGGCTGACGCTACAGCCAATCCTGCACAACATCGTATAATGTCTCAGGCGTGACCGCGAAGTAGGCCAGCTGATCCAGCAGCGTGAAGATCCGCGTGCCGCGCATCGTGATGCGCGGAATGCCGGCGTAGCTCTGCGCCGAGGCCGATCTTGCCAGCACCTCTACGCCATAGCACTCCGCGCAGCCGTCCAGCAGGCTGTCGTTGAGCAGATAGTATTCCAGATGCAGCGGTTCGCCCGTCTGGGTCTTGACGTCCTTGGTGTGAATCAGACTTTTATTTCTCATGGTGTCTCTACCTCCCGTCATTATTGAAGCATAAAATGCCGCATTCGAAAACAGGAAGAATTCGCGCCGGTTCGACACGGAATCGTCGAATTCCGTGGATTTTACACAAAACCGGCAGGGCGATCCCGGCAAACTTCCACAATGTTGTGTGAGGAAATGTCGAAAACTTTTTGTCATCTTTTTACCGCAGGAGGGAGCCGCGTTGCAAGAAAAAGATCGGTTTCTGTCATTTTACCGCCGCATTGCCGCGATGCGCATCCCGGTCTACGCCGGGAACGCATCGTTCTTTCTGCTGCTGTCGCTGTTCCCGATCCTGAGCCTGTTTCTGTCCATCCTGCCGTATACCACGCTGACGCTCACGCAGCTGCTGTCCTTGTGCGAACAGCTCGTGCCGCAGTGGATGCAGGGCGCGGTGGCGTTTTTCGTGCGCACGCTCTATGCCTCGCGGTCGGCGGCCGTCGTGTCGGCGAGCGCCGTGCTGACGCTCTGGTCGGCCTCAAAGGGGATGCTGAGCCTTCTGTACGGACTCAACGCCGTGGCCGAGACGGCGGAGACGCGCGGCTATCTCAAAAAGCGGCTTTTGTGCGTGGCGCACACGGCGGGGATGCTGCTGGCGCTGCTGCTGACGCTGGGCCTGTATGTCGCGGGTCAGGCGGTGCAGGCGTTTTTGCAGGCGCGCGGCTTCGGCTTTGCCATCACGCTCGAATCGCTGCTGCGCCATCTGCACCTGTATTCGTTCGTGCTGCTCACGGCGCTGTTCACGGCGCTGTTTCTCGCGCTGCCGAACGTGCGCCGGCGGCTGGTGCAGGTCCTACCGGGCGCGGCCGGCGCAGCCGGGGCATGGATCCTGTTTTCGGAAGGGTATTCGTATTATGTAAACCATATGGCGCGCGCGTCCGCGCTCTACGGGAGCCTGTCGGTGCCGCTTCTGATGCTTTTGTGGCTGTATGCGTGCATTTCGATCCTGTTTTACGGCGCGCTTTTGAATCATTTCCTGTTTGGCTGGAAAAACGAAAAGGAGACGGGCGGATGTTCGGATACGTGATCGCGGATCTCGCGCGCCTGAGCGAGGCGCAGCGCGCGCGGTATCACAGCGTCTACTGCGGCCTGTGCCGCGCGCTGTATACGGGCTGCGGCCCGGTCCCGGCGCTGGCGCTGACCTACGATATGGCGTTTTTGACGCTGGTTTTGTCCGCGCTCTACGAACCGGACGAGCGATGCGGCAGCGCGCGCTGCCTGCGCCATCCGCTGCATCCGCAGCCGTGGGTGCAGACGGAGTTTACGGCCTACGCCGCGGCGATGAACTGCCTGCTGGCATATGAAAACTGCCGCGACGATCTGGAGGACGAGGGGAATTGCCTCTCCGCGGCCGCGATGCGGCTGCTCTCCCGCGGCGCGAAAAAGGCCGCCGCATCGTATCCTGCGCAGGCGGCCGCCGTGCGCCGCGCGCTTGCGGAGATCGCGCAGGCCGAGGAAGACCGCAGCGCCTATTCCGAAGCACCGGCCAACGCCTTCGGGGAGCTCATGGCGGCGCTGTTTACGGTCAGGGACGACCGCTGGACGCCCGTTCTGCGGGAATTCGGCCGCAGGCTCGGCAAGCTCATCTATTTTATGGACGCCGCGTGCGATCTTGCGCGCGACCGGAAAAAACACCAGTATAATCCGCTTGCGCTGCTCGGCGTGACGGACGGCGCATCGTTTTTGCCGCAGCTGGAGCTGCTGGCCGGCGACGCGGCAGACGTTTTTTCGCGTCTGCCGGTCGTGCAGGACGCGGCGCTTCTGGAAAACATCTTATATTCCGGTGTCTGGACGCGGTTTTCCGCCGCATTTGCCCGGAAGGAGGGACAAACGACATGATGAACGATCCCTACGGCGTGCTGGGGCTGACCCCGGATGCAAGCGACGAGGAGGTCAAGCGCGCCTACCGCGCGCTGGCCAAGAAGTACCACCCGGATATGAATCCCGGCGATCCGCACGCGGCGGAGATGATGAACAGGATCAACGCCGCTTACGATCAGATCAAAAATCCGCAGCAGTACACCAGGACGCAGCAGCGCGGCAGCTATGAAGACCCGTTCGCGGGCTGGTATCACCAGAGCCGGCAGAACGCACAGTCGGCCGATCCGATGGAGTCTGCGCGGCGGTACATCTATATACAGGAATACGAACGCGCGCTGCGTGAGCTTGCGCGCGTGCAGGAAGCTGCGCGCACCGCGCAGTGGTACTATCTCGCGGCCGTCTGCAACACGAACCTCGGCAACCGCGTGCTGGGCTATGAGCAGATCACGCGGGCGTGCGCGATGGATCCCGGCAACGCGGAATACGCCGCCGCGCGCGAGCAGATCCGGATGCGCGGCGTGGCCTATCACGACCGGCAGCAGGACGCGGGCTTCGGCGATTTTAACGTCAGCCGCGGCGCGTGCGGCTTCTGTCTGGCGCTGCAATTCCTCTCGTGCCTGTTTGGCCGCGGCGGCTGCCCGGTGATCCTGTGCTGCTGAAGTTTCTCTGTTCTTTTGCGGCCGGGTGTGCTATAATATAACGGATTTGGAAAAGCGGGAGACATTGCTATGAACAACGACTACAGTACCGAGCGGCTGGAATACCAGAGCGCGCACCATGCGGACGGCGAAAAGCCGCGCGGCGAATATACCCCGCGGCCGAAAAGCCAGATCGTCCTCGCGTGGGTGCTGATTGCCGTGGTGGTGTTCGGCATTCTCGGGATGTGCTACTGGCAGATCTTCGGGAAATTCTGATATGCGTATTTTAGGGATCGACCCCGGCTACGCAACGACCGGGTTTGGCGTTCTGGAGTCCGGACGCGGCAGCGTGCAGCTGCTCAACTACGGCACCATCACCACGCCCACGACGCTCTCGTTTCCCGAGCGGCTGGAAATGCTCTATGACGATATGGCGCGGCTCATCGATGTGGTAAAGCCCGACGCCGTGGCCGTCGAAGAGCTGTTCTGGGGCCACAACGTCACGACCGGCATCGGCGTGAGCCACGGCCGGGGCGTGATCTTACTTGCGATCTGCAAATCGCGCACGCCGCTGTTTGAATACACGCCCAATCAGGTCAAGCAGGCCGTCGTCGGCTACGGCAGCGCGGATAAGCATCAGGTCATGGAGATGACGCGGCGCATTTTGAAGATGGAAAAGGTCGCGCGCCCGGACGACGCCGCCGACGCCATCGCCATCGCGCTGTGTCACGCGCGGAGCGCGACGTCGCTTCTGGGGCAGAAAGGATACCGGTAATGTTTTATTATCTGAGCGGCACCGTCGCGCTGCTGGACGCCAATCTCGCGGTCATCGACTGCGGCGGCGTGGGCTATGCGTGCTACACGTCGAATTTTACGCTTGCGCGCCTGCAATTGGGCAAGCCCGCGAAGCTCTTTACGTATTGCAACATCAAAGAGGACGCCTTTGACATCTTCGGCTTTTCCACGCGCGAGGAGCTGAACTGCTTCCGCAAGCTCCTCGGCGTGACGGGCGTCGGGACGAAGGCGGCGCTGTCGATCCTGTCGGTCGTCTCCCCGGATCAGCTTGTGCTGGCCGTCATGACGCAGGACGACAAGACCATCACGATGGCGCAGGGCGTGGGCAAAAAGCTCGCGCAGCGCATCATTCTGGAGCTTAAGGATCAGCTCGGCGCGAGCCAGCTGGAGCTGAACACGGCGGAGCTTGCCGCACCGGCCGGCGCGGCCGTGCGCGGCAGCAAGCGCAATGAGGCCACCGCTGCGCTCGTCGGGCTCGGCTATTCGCAGACCGAGGCCGCGGCGGCGCTCAAAAAGGTCGATGTGGAGAATCTGCCCATCGAGGAGATCATCCGCCAGGCGCTGCGCGCGGCGGCCATGCAGTAAGGAGACGCAGCTATGAGTCTTGATTTTTCACAGGAATACGATGCGCCGATCGTCACGACGAGCCTCACGCCGCAGGATGAGGGCGAGGTCAGCCTCCGTCCGCGGCTCCTGAACGACTATACCGGGCAGGAAAAGGCGAAGGGGAATCTCGCCGTGTACATCGAGGCCGCGCGCCGCAGAAATGAGCCGCTCGATCACGTGCTGCTCTACGGCCCGCCGGGCCTCGGCAAGACGACGCTTGCGGGCGTCATCGCCAACGAGATGGGCGCGGGCATCCGCATCACGTCCGGACCGGCCATCGAAAAGGCCGGCGATCTGGCCGCGCTCTTAACAAATCTCGCGCCGGGCGACATCCTGTTCATCGACGAGATCCACCGCCTCAACCGCGCGGTGGAGGAGATCCTGTACCCCGCGATGGAGGATTTTGCGATCGATATCATCGTCGGCAAGGGGCCGTCGGCCAACTCCATCCGGCTCGATCTGCCGAAATTCACGCTCATCGGCGCCACGACGCGCGCCGGTCAGCTTTCAAGTCCGCTGCGCGACCGCTTCGGCGTGCAGCTGCGGCTGGAGCTGTATACCACGGAGGAATTGCAGCGCATCGTCATGCGCTCGGCGGCGCTGCTCGGCATTGAGATCGAGCCTGCCGGTGCGCGGGAGATCGCGTCGCGTTCGCGCGGCACGCCGCGTATTGCAAACCGGCTGCTGCGCCGCGTGCGCGACTTCGCGCAGGTCTGCCACGACGGCGTTATCACCACCGAGGCGGCCGACCATGCGCTCGGCAAGCTGGAGGTCGACAAGCTCGGCCTCGACGCCATCGACCGGCGGATGCTGACGGCCATCATCAAAAATTACGGCGGCGGGCCGGTGGGCCTTGAGACGCTGGCCGCGACCATCGGCGAAGAGGCCGTCACGCTCGAGGACGTCTACGAGCCGTATCTGCTGCAAATCGGATTTCTGACGCGCACACCGCGCGGCCGCTGCGTCACGCGGCTGGCCTACGATCATCTGCACCTGCCGTCTCCGCTGCCGGCGGAGGAACCGGCGCAATTATCATTCTGATGTATCACGGAGGAGCTTTGCATATGGGAAAATTATTTGGAACCGACGGCATCCGCGGCGTTGCCAATGAAACGCTGGACGCGCATCTGGCCTATCGCGTGGGTCAGGCGGCGGCCATCTCGCTGTCCGACAGATCCGGTACGAAGCCGACCGTCGTCATCGGCAAGGATACGCGCATTTCCTCCGATATGATCGAAGGCGCGCTCGTTGCGGGCCTGACGGCGTGCGGCTGCAACGCGATTTTGCTCGGCGTCATCCCGACGCCCGCCGTTGCATATCTCACGGTCTATCTCCACGCCGACGCGGGCGTGGTCATCTCGGCCTCGCACAATCCGTTCGAGCATAACGGCATCAAGATGTTCTCGTCCGAGGGATTCAAGCTCAGCGACGCGCTCGAGGCGCAGATCGAGGATCTGATCTTGCAGGAGGGCGAACTGCCCGTCAAGACGCACGGTGAACTCGGTCAGGTCATGTCCGGGAGCTTTGCCGCGGAGTATTATCTCGACCATCTGGCCTCCTCGGTCGACGATATCGAGCCGCTGCGCGTGCTCATCGACTGCGCCAACGGCGCGGCCTCGACCACGGCGCGGTATCTGTTCGGCCGGTTCCCGCTGGAGGCCGATTATATGAACGACAAGCCCAACGGCGTCAACATCAATGACCACTGCGGCTCGACGCACATGGAGGCGCTGTGCCAGGCCGTGCGCGAGGGCGGATATGATCTCGGCATCGCGTTCGACGGCGACGCCGACCGCTGCCTGACCGTCGACGAGCAGGGCAATATCATCGACGGCGACAAGATGATGGCCATCTGCGCCGGTGTGATGCGCGAAAAGGGCCGTCTGGCCGGCGAGGGCTTCGTGGCGACGGTCATGTCCAACATCGGTTTACATAAATTCTGCGAGACGCACGGCCTGCGGCTCCTGTGCGCGTCCGTCGGCGACCGCAACGTGCTGGAACTCATGCAGAAGGAGGGGATGCGCCTCGGCGGCGAACAGTCGGGACATATCATCTTCCTCGATTATATGCCCACCGGCGACGGCCAGCTGGCCGCGCTGCAAATGCTGGGCATCCTGTCGCATACCGGGAAAAAGGCCAGCGAACTGGCCGCGCAGATCACGCAGTATCCGCAGCTGCTGCAAAACGTGCGCGTGGACAATAACGCGCAGAAGGAAGCCATCATGGCCTCCGAAAGCCTCAAGGCTGCTGTCTGTGCGGCGGAGGCGGAGCTTGGCGGCAACGGCCGTGTGCTCATCCGCCCGTCGGGCACGGAGCCTCTGATCCGCGTGATGGTCGAGGCCGGGACCGAGGAGCAGGCGCAGGACGTCACCGGGCGTCTGGCGCAGCACGTCGAAAATCTACAAAAATCACTTGGCAAATAAAATAAGTTTTATTTACTATTGACAACCGCGAAAATTTCGCATATAATCGCAAGTGTTGGGAATCAGGAATTTCCATCTGGAGCCACGCAGATCTTTCATCACTCCGTTGCACCCTCTCTTCGTGTATGGACCCTGGCAAGATTGACTGGCGCGTTTTTCGGCGTTATCAGCATCCGCTGATCGCATATACAGCCCTATAGCATACGAGCGTGAGCCGCAATTGCAGGGCAAATCCATTTTTTAATCGCAAAAGAGAGGTAACAGAAATGTACGAAGACAAGACGTTGGTCTGCAAAGAATGTGGCAAAGAGTTCGTTTTCACCGCCGGTGAGCAGGAATTCTACGCAGAGCGTGGCTTCCAGAATGAGCCGCAGCGCTGCAAGGCCTGCCGTGACGCCCGCAAGAACGCCACCCGTGGCCCGAGAGAGTATTACACCGCTACCTGCGCTGCCTGCGGCGGCGAAGCGCGTGTTCCGTTCGAGCCGAAGTCCGATCGCCCGGTTTACTGCAGCGATTGCTTCGCCCGCATGAAGGCACAGGGCTAATCTGCACCGCAACAAAGATCCGCACCTTGACCGGGTGCGGATCTTTTTCTTCCTTTCCGGCCTGCAAACGCTTCGCTGGTTTGCGCTCTGGTTTTTTGCAAAACCTTCCGGGGAGGTGTAGGGGCCGATGCCCGCGTCTGAAACGACCTTGACGGAACGAATCATCGCGGAGCGATGCTTCTTATCCTCTAAGCTCGTTTCCTCCTTTCCAGAACGCAAACGCTTCGCTGGTTTGCACTCTGGTTTTTGCAAAATCTGCCCTCGGAGGTGTAGGGGCCGATGCCCACATCGGCCCGGCAGAAAGCACCGTTTTTACGGAGATCTACGGAGAATTCGCAATTTCTGGGCGGGCCGGCAGAGTCGTCGGCCCCTACAACGCATATTTGAGATATCGCACTTTGCAGGGGCAAGCATTTCTTTGCCCCTACAGCTTCTTCTTATAATTCCCGTACACCACCGCGCCGTCCTTGGCGACGATGAAGGCGTGCGGGTCGTATTTGAGGACGATCGCGCGCAGACGGCTGATCTCATACTTGTTGACGAGGATGTAGAAGATATGCACCGGCTGGCCGGTGTATTCGCCGATGCCCTCATAGCGCGTGATGCCGCGGTGCAGGTCGACGAGGATCTCGCGCTCCATCTCGGGGTCGAGGAGCTTGGTGACGACCGTGACCTCAACGTTGATGTTCTGCATATGCAGCTTGTCCATCGCCGTGGTGGAGATGAACGAGAAGAGGATGGAATAGATCGCCGTGGAGAGGTTGAACGCGACGGCGCAGATCGTGTACAGCGCCAGGTTCCACAGCAGATTCACATGGCCGATGGACGTGTGCGACCCCTTTTTGATGAGCATCATGCCCACCACGTCCATGCCGCCGAGCGTGCCGCCCATCCAGAGGATCAGCCCCACGCTGCATCCGCAGACCATGCCGCCGATGAGGCACTCAGCCAGCTTGTCGCTGCCGAGCACGTCGGTGCGCGGAATGACGGACAGGAACAGCGTCGACGCGGTGACGGCCAGCAGCGTCTTGAAGACCACGCGGCGGTCGAGCCGCCGCCACGCCAGAAGCAGCAGCGGCGCGTTGATGGCCCAGTTGATGATACCCGCGATCTCAAAGCTGGGCTCCAGCCCCGTGACGTGCAGAAACAGCGTGCGCAGCAGCTGCGACAGGCCCATCACACCGCCGGTGTAGAGATTTGCCGGGACGATGAAGAAGTTCATGCTCAGCGCATACAGCACCGCGCCCGCGACGATGCCCGCGCAGCGGAGCAGATCGTTTTTCGAAACAAGATACTTTTGCAGGACGGATTGCATAACGGCAAACGCCTCCCGAAAATCTGAATGTTTTGATGCAGGAAGAGCATACCATGCAGCGGCAAAAAAAGCAACCGGAATTCTGCAACCTTCGCGCAAAAATCCGGTCTGGAAGAGTGAAAAGGAGGGTCTGCCATGGAAGACACAGCGATCATCGACCTGTATTTCGCCCGCGAAGAGCGGGCCATCGGCGAAACCGGCAAAAAATACGGCAGCTACTGCCGCACCATCGCCTTCAACATCCTCCGCAGCCGGGAGGACGCGGAGGAGTGCGTCAGCGACACGTATCTGCGCGCGTGGAACGCCATGCCGCCCACGCGGCCAAACTGCCTGCGCGCGTTCCTCGGGCGCATCACGCGCAATCTGTCGTTTACACGCTGGGAGGCGCAGTCGGCGCAGAAGCGCGGCGGCGGCCAGACGGATGTCCTGCTCTCGGAGTTGGAGGAATGTCTGCCGTCGGGCAGCAGCGTGGAGGCTGCGCTCGATATGCGCGCGGTCACGCAGACGATCGAGTCGTTTCTGCGCGCGCAGTCGCGTGAGAACCGGCAGCTGTTCGTGCGCCGGTATTATTACAGCGACTCTGTGAAGCGGCTGGCAGGTCTGTTCGGAATGAGCGAGAACACCGTCAAATCGCGCCTGTTCCGGATGCGGAACGGCCTGCGCGACGCGCTTTTGAAGGAGGGGATCGCCGTATGACGTCACGGGATATCTACCGCTGCATCGGCGGGATCGACGATGCGCTGATCGAGGAAGCCGCCGAAGTAAAGCGCCGTCCGCGCTGGCTGCCCATCGCGGCGCTCGCTGCGTGCGCAGCGCTGGCCATCGCCATTCCGCTGGCCGTCCACGGTCTGCCGGGCTTCGGCGCGTCGAGCGAAGCGCCGAACCCGGCCCAGACGCCCGCCGCGTCGGAACCGCCTGCAGCCGAAACGCCCGCGGAGATGCCTGCCGCTGAAGAGCCGGCCGCTGCGGAGGAGCCGGCCGCGGAAGCGCCCGCCGAAGAACCGGCGAAGGATCACAGCGGCGGCTGGGAGGACGGCGACCCGATCGCCGCGCGCATTCTCTCGGCGACGCTCGGCGATCTGCGCCTCGGCATGACGAGCGGGGAAGTCGCCGCCCGGATCGGCGGACCGGATGCCTACAGCAACAGCGGCCCGGTGGAGCGCGCCGACGGGTTGCAGGAGATCTGCTGGTTCTACAACACGTCCGGGAGCGCGGACGTGCTGTCTGATGTGCAGCTGACGTTCGTGGGCGATGATCTGCGCGACGGCGCGGATGCGGAGCTGAGCGGGATCCGGGCGTCGAGCCCCGGCGCGTGGACGCTCGATACCGGCGTCGGCATCGGCAGCACGCGGGACGAGGTCCTTGCGGCCTATCCGGATGCGGAGCTGGACTCCGACACCGCCGACGGCGTCGCGGCGGACCGCAACTGGGAGCAGTTCTATTACCGCGCGGGCGACCTGTATCTGACGATCACGCTGCGGGACGAAGCGGTCGCGTCGATCGAGCTTGGCGGCCTGAACGCCGACCACGATCCGGACGCGGCAGCAGAACCGGAGGCCGACCCGTATACCTTTACGCCCTATGAGACGCTCTCGGGCGATACGGTCACGGCCTATACACGCACGGAAACGGGCTGGGAAAAGCAGACGCTCACCGGCCCGCAGGCCAAGCATCTTGTCACGTGCCTCAACATCTCCGACCCGGAGCCGGGCGAGACTTCGGGCGATGTGCAGCTGTGGCTGGTGTTTGAATCGGGCGGCGTCGCCGCGCTCTATGGCGCGGACGGCGCGGACACGCCCGGCGCGATCTACCGGCTGGAGGACGAAGCGGCGTTCGCCGCCGCGCTGGAGGCGAACGAAGACCCGGCGGGTGCGCTGACGCGCATCGAGCAGTGCGTGTTCCCCATCGCGTGGGACATGATCGAAAAGGCCTTCACGCTTGCCCCGGAGTGGTAATGCGTATATGATTACAAAAAGGTACAGCCCAAATTTCCAGGGCTGTACCTTTTTGCATTGTTTTTCAAATTTGCGTAGGGGCCGATGCCCACATCGGCCCGCGCAGAATGCACAGCCGAAACGCGATACTCTTCGGCGAATTCGATACTTCCCAACGGGCCGATGTGGGCATCGGCCCCTACACCTTTCAGGAAGGTTTTGCAAAAAACCGAAATACAAGCTCGTTTCTGCCTGTTACTCGTACAGATACACGCGCGTTTCGTATGGCCGGGTGAGGAAGCCGTCGCCCGGCTCCGTGACCGGATAGTTCGACAGCAGCAGCTTCATATCGCCGAGCGAAAAGTTCCGCGGCGCGTAAAACCGCACGGGCTTGTCGGTAAACGAGCACAGAACCAGCAGCCGCTGCTCCTTCGTCTCGCGCGCGTAGACATACAGATCCTTCGAGTGCCGGTCATACGCCTGATAGCTGCCGTCGCGCACGACGGGCAGGCTCTTGCGCAGCGCGATGGCCTTTTTGTAGAAATTCAGGATGGAATCGGGATCCGCGAGCGCCTGCTCGACGTTGATGCGCGGGTAATTTCCGTTTACATAAAACCACGGCTTTCCGGTCGTGAAGCCTGCGTTTTCCGCCGCGGACCACTGCATCGGTGTGCGCGCGGAGTCGCGCGAGGCGCGGTGATAGAGCGCGAGGCGCTTGTCCTCGGGCCAGTCCGGGTGCTGGTTGCGCGTCTGCACGTCCTCGTACATGGACGTGCTTTCCGGATACCAGTTCGTCATGCCGATCTCCTGTCCCTGATAGACAAACGGCGTGCCCTTCAGGAACAGATAGCTCGCGGCGAGCATTTTGCCGCTCTCGACGCGGTATTTCTCGCTGCCGTAGCGCGAGATGACGCGCGGATGGTCGTGATTTTCAAGATAGAGCATATTCCACGCCTGCCCGTCGAGCGCGGTCTGCCAGCTTGAAAACGCTTTGCGCAGCCGCCCGAGCGAGAATCTGCGCGGCATGAAGTCGGAAAAGAAGCAGTCGGCGCACATACACTGGAACTGGATCATCATGTCCATGTCGTTCGAGCCTGTCTCGCGGATGTAGTCCAGCGCGCGCTGCGGCGTGACGAGCGGCGCTTCGGCCAGCGTCATGCAGTCGTAATTTTCCAGCACGTCGCGGCGGAATTCCTGCAAATATTCGTGGATATGCGGGCCGTGGTTGTAAAACCGGATGCCCTTGTAGACCGGGAACAGACGGTCGCTTGGCAGTCCCTCGCGCTTGGAGATGAACGTGATGACGTCCTCGCGGAAGCCGTCGACGCCCATGTCGAGCCAGAATTTCAGAATCTTCTTGACCTCCGTCCGCACGAGCGGATTGTCCATGTTGAGATCGGGCTGCTTGACGGCGAACAGGTGCAGGTAATACTCCTGCCGCAGATCGTCCCACTGCCACGCCTTGCCCTCAAAGTGGCTGTCCCAGTTGTTCGGCAGCTTGCCGTTCTTTTTTGCCGGCCGCCAGATGTAATAATCGGTATACGGCTCGATGCGCCGCCGCGATTTCTGGAACCACTCGTGCTCGTCGCTCGTGTGATTGATGACCAGATCCATGATGAGCTTCATGCTGCGCTGGTGCAGCCCGTCCAATACTGCGCGGAAGGCGTCCATGCCGCCGAACTCGGGCGCGATGTCCATATAATCCGAGATATCATAGCCGCAGTCGGCCCCGGGCGACGGATACAGCGGCGAAAACCACACGCCGTCCATGCCGAGATCCTTCAGATAGTCGAGCTTTTCCAGAACGCCCCACAGATCGCCCATGCCGTCGCCGTTGCCGTCGCGGAAGCTCCTGGGCCAGATCTGATAAAAAACCATGTCCTTATACCATTTTGTATGCTCCATGCCGTTTCTCCCCACACCATAATGAATTTAGTTACCATAACAACATTCTTATTGTAACATACCGGACAGATTTCGCCAGTTGGAAACCTGAACAGATTTTCATGCTTCCTTTCGTCCAAAATTGACACTTGCAGGAAGACCGCGCAGCCCATACAATAATACCATCTATATGTGGATATGCAGACAACATGAAGGAGGATCACAATGCGTTTACAGCTTCCGAACGGCTTTCTGCTCGGCGTCAGCTCGGCCTCGGCGCAGATCGAGGGCGGCGAGGTCGGCAGCAGCTGGAACGACTGGTATCATAAAGGCCATATCAAGGACGGCTCCGACCCGGCCGTCGCCGACGACCACTGGAACCGCTGGCGCGAGGATGTGGCGCAGATGGCGCAGATGCGCCTGCCCGCGGCGCGCATCGGCGTGGAGTGGGCGCGGATCATGCCGCGGCGCGGCGAGGTGGACGAGCGCGCCGTCGCGCGCTACCGCGAGGAGCTGGAGGCCATGCGCGCAGCCGGTATCCGCCCGCTCCTGACCATCCACCACTTTTCGAATCCCATGTGGTTCGAGGATATGGGCGCGTTTGCAAAGCGCGAGAATCTGGACGATTTTCTTTCCTTTGCCCGCCTGTGCGCCGACCGCTTCGGCGATCTGGTGAGCGACTGGATCACCATCAACGAGCCGAACGTCTACGCGACCAACGGCTATTTCTTCGGCGACTGGCCGCCGGGCCATAAGAGCTTCAAAGAGACGTTCACGGTGCTGGAAAATATGGCGTACTGCCACATCCGCTGCTATGAGATGCTCCACGCCGTGCGCGGGGCGATGGGCTACAGCGACACGAAGGTCGGCTTTGCGAACCATCTGCGCGTGTTTGAACCGGAGGACCCGAAAAATCCTGTGCACATCGCCGCGGCGAAGGCCGTTGCATATCTGTTTCAGGACGCGATCACGGACGCGATGTCCTGCGGCGTGTTCCGTCTGCCGCTGCGAAACCGCTGGAAGATCCAAAAGGGCGAATACTGCGATTTCCACGGCGTGAATTATTACTCGCGCTCGACGGTGTCCGGGCTGCGCGACGGCGTGCGGAAAAACAGCCCGCGCAACGACCTCGGCTGGGAGATCTATCCCGAGGGGCTTGCGCAGTGCGCCGCGCAGCTGCAAAAGCGCTTCCCGCGCCCGATCTGGGTCACGGAGAACGGCACCTGCGACAATCAGGACGCCTTCCGCGCGCGCTATATCTACGAGCATCTGGAGGTCATGGCGCAGTCCGCGCTGCCGTTCGAGCGGTATTACCACTGGTGCTTCTGCGACAATTTTGAGTGGATCGAGGGCCAGAGCGCGCGTTTTGGCCTCGTGAACGTCGATTACGCCACGCAGACGCGCACCGTCAAGCGCTCGGGCGAATTCTTCGCCGACGTGATCGCGCACGGCGGCGTGACCGACGAGGCGTATGCGCAATATGTGAGAGGGGAGGCGTACCGCGTCGAATGATCGAAGTGAAAAACAGCGTGTTCCATCTGCGCAATGAGACGGCGTCGTACCTGTTCCGCGTGAAGGACGGCTTCCTGGAGCATCTGCATTTCGGCCCGCGCGCGGAATTTTCCGACGCGCAGGCGTTCGCCGTGCAGCCGGGCTGCGGCTGGGGTGACAGCGTGCAGTATGACGAGCGGTCAAACGCCTGCTGCATGGATATTCTGCCGCTCGAGTGGAGCGGCCACGGCCGCGGCGACTTCCGTGAAAGTCCCATCGAGCTTGAACGCGGCGGTGAAGCGATCGAAACCGAATTCCGCTATCTTGGCTGCGAGGCGCTGCGCGAGCCGCCCGCGTCCCGGCTGCCGCGCACGCGCGGCGAAAAGCTGCTTGCGGTCTATCTGGAGGACGCCGCAGCCGAGCTGCGCCTGACGCTTTACTACGGCGTGACGCCGGCGGCGTTTACGCGCCGCGCGGTGTTCGAAAACTGCGGGAAAACGGCCGTGACCGTGCGCAAGCTGATGAGCATGAGCCTCGACCTGCCGGGCGAGCTGATGCTGCACACGTTCTCAGGCGGCTGGATCGCCGAGATGCAGCATACTGCCGCGCCGGTCACGATGGCGCGCAGCGCGCTCGAAAGCACGACCGGCGCGTCGTCGAGCCGCGCGAACCCCGGCTTCCTGCTGGCCGCGTCCGACGCGACGGAGGAAGCGGGTCTGGTCTACGGCTTCAATCTGCTCTATTCGGGCAGCCACTATCTCAGCGCACAGCGGAGCCTGCAGGGCCTCACGCGCGTCATGCAGGGCATCTCACCCGCGAATTTCGCGTGGACGCTCGCGCCCGGCGCGCGCTTTGAGACGCCCGAGGCCGTCATGGCCTGCTCGGACGCGGGGTTTGGCGGACTGAGCGCGTGTATGCATTCTTATGTAAACCACCATCTCGTCCCGCCGTACTGGCAGAACCGCGCGCGGCCCATCGTCTACAACAGCTGGGAGGGCTGTATGTTCGATTTTACCGAGCAGAAGCTCCTGCGGCTCGGCAAAAAGGCCGCGCAGCTCGGCTGCGAGCTGTTTGTGCTGGACGACGGCTGGTTTGGAAAGCGCGACAGCGACACGTGCAGCCTCGGCGACTATACGGTGAATGAAAAGAAACTGCCGAACGGTCTGCGCGGCCTTGGCGAAAAGCTCCACACGATGGGCCTTGGCTTCGGCCTCTGGTTTGAGCCTGAGTCCGTCAGCCCCGATTCAGCGCTGTACCGCGCGCATCCCGACTGGGCGCTGCACGACAGCCTCGGCAGGAAGGATCTGCTTGGCCGCCATCAGCTGCTTCTTGACCTGTCAAAGCCGGAGGTGCGCGACTATATCGTCGAAAACGTCGGAAAAACGCTCGATTCCGCGCCCATTTCGTATGTCAAATGGGACATGAACCGCCACTGCTGCGCGTCCGGAGCGAAGCAGCACGCCTGCATTCTAGGCCTGTATGACGTGCTGCACCGCATTTTTGATCCGCGGCCGCATATTTTGCTTGAAAGCTGCTCGTCGGGCGGCAACCGCTTCGACTGCGGAATGCTGTATTTTTCGCCGCAGATCTGGTGCTCGGACGACACCGACCCGGTCGAGCGGCTGCGCATCCAGAAGAGTCTGAGCTACCTCTATCCGCCCTCGACGTTCGGTGCGCACGTCTCGGCAGGGCCGCACGCGCAGACGCTGCGCGCGACGCCGCTTTCCACGCGCGGCAACGTCAGCCTCTTCGGCTGTTTCGGCTACGAGCTTGATCTTGCGGAGCTTCTGCCCGTGGAGGAAGAGGAGATCCGCGCGCAGACCGCGTTTTACAAGCAGCACCGCCGCACGCTGCAATTCGGCGCGTTTTCGCGCGGCAGAACGGACGGCGGCGGGACGGTCTTTCAGGCGCAGACGGCGCAGGAGACCATCGCGGGCGTGTTCCACGGGATCCAGAATGCCGCGCCGGGCTATGAGCGCCTGCGCGTGGCCGGGCTTGACCCGGCAAGGCGCTACCGGCTGCAAAGCCGCCCGCAGCTTCTGCGCGTGGGCGATTTCGGGACGCTGCTGCGCCACGTGCTGCCCGTGAAGCTCGACCCGAACGGCCTTGCCGTCCGCACGGCGGACAGTCGTTATAAAATGTACGACGGGCAGCAGACCTGCACGGCCTCCGGTGCGGCGCTTGGCGCAGGTGTGCAGCTCGCGCCGCGCTTCGCGGGCACGGGCTACGACCCGGACGGCCGGATGCAGGGCGACTTCGGCTCGAATGTCTATGTGATCAAGGAGGTTTCGGCAGATGAAAAATTCTGACCGCCGCAACAAATATTTCTTCGGCCTCGGCACCGTCGGACGCGATATGTTCTACGCCTTTGAGGCCAACGCGCTTCTGTATTTCCTGTCCAATATCCTCTCGCTGCCGCTGCGCGTCTTTGCGGCGGTGAGTCTCGTTTTGTCCGTGCTGCGCATCGCCGACGCGCTCAACGACCCCATCACGGGCCTCGTCATCGACAATATCCACACGAAATGGGGCAAGTTCAAGCCCGCGATTTTAGTCGGCGGCGTGGTGTCGGTCGTATTCTATCTGATCCTGTTCGGCAACGTCGGCACCGGCGTGTCGTACGTCGTGTTTTTCGCCGTGGCATATGTGCTCTGGGACATCAGCTACGGCATCAACGACATCGCCTACTGGACGATGCTGCCTGCGCTGACGCAGGATCAGAAGCAGCGCGAGAACTACGGCGCGTTCGCGCGCATCTGCGCGAACATCGGTATGTACATCATCATGGTCGGCTGGCAGCCGATCACATCCGCGCTCGGCAACACGCCGCAGGCGTGGATGACGGTCGCCGTGGCCGTGAGCGTCATCTATCTTGCGGGCCTGTGCTTCCCGCTGTTCGGCGTGAAGGAAAACCGGGAGATCAAAGAGGACGAGGAAAAGTTCACCTTCCGCGATATGTGGAACGCGCTGACGAAAAACGATCAGCTCATGTGGACGACGCTCTCCATGGGCCTGTTCATGGTCGGCTACTGCACGACGACGGGCTTCGCCACGTATTATATGCAGTATCTCTACGGCGATATCAATATGTATGCCGTGCTTGCCGCGGTCTGCGGCGTGGCGCAGCTGGCGGCGCTGATGATCTTCCCGCTGTTTTCGAAGAAATACGACCGCCGGCGGCTCTATACGGGCGCGACGGTGCTCGTCGTGGCGGGCTATGCGGTATTCTTCTTTGCCGAGCGTTCGCTGGCGCTCATCGCGGTGTCGGCGGTGCTGATGTTCGTCGGACAGGCGTTCATCCAGCTGCTGATGCTCATGTTCCTCGCCGACACGATCGAATACGGCCAGTGGAAGCTCGGCCGCCGCTCGGAGTCCATCACGTTCTCCATTCAGCCGCTCGTCAACAAGATCGGCGGCGCGCTCTCCACGGGCCTCATCAGTCTCAGCCTCATCCTGGCCGGCATCAAGACCGCAGGCAGCGATACCGCGGCCGCGGCCATCGGCGCTTCGGGCAAGCTGACGGTCAAGCTGGCGATGTTCGCCGTGCCGCTGGCGCTCATCGTGGCGGGCTATGTGATCTATCTGAAGAAGTATAAGATCAGCCGCGAATTCTACGAGCGGATGCTCGCCGATATCCGCGCGCGCGAAGCGGCAAAAGCGGACTGAATCCACAAAAAGCAGGCCGGGATTGTAAGAAATTTTTACAATTCCGGTCTTGTTTTTTTGAAAACGCCGTGGTATATTGTGTCTGCAAAAAAAGAGTTTAACAGATTTAACAGGAGAGGTTTCAAATGAAGCACATCGGATTGTTTGCAGCGGGCGTTCTGTTTGGAACGGCCGGTCTTCAGATCCTCAGCAGCAAGGACGCCAAAAAGGTCTACGCACACACCACCGCCGCCGTTCTTCGCGCGAAGGACTGCGTCATGCGCACCGTGACCGCCGTCCGTGAGGGCGCGGAGGACATCTACGCCGACGCAAAGGCCATCAACGACGAACGCGCCGAGGCAGAGGCCGCCGCCGTCATCGAAGACGAAGTTGAGCAGGCTGAATAAAAATCCGAAAGAGCCGCTTCCGCGCGGCTCTTTTTCCTTGGAGAGACACGCTATGAAATGTATCATTCTGCATGAATCGCGCGGGCGGATGCGGGTGCATCTGGTCTGCGCGCGTATGACGCTGCACGAGGCCGACGTATTGGAATACAGCCTGCGCAGCGTCCAGGGCGTCGCGGACGTCAAGGTCTTCGACCGCACGTGCGACGCCGTCATCACCTATACCGGCAGCCGCGGCGCGCTGCGCCGCGCGCTGGCCGCGTTTTCCTTCGCGGCGGCGGAAAAGCGGGATCTTGTCCCGGCGCATACGCCGCGCGAACTGAACCGCGAGTTTGAAGACAAGCTCGCCATGACCGTCATGCGCCGTGCGTTTTCGCGGCTGTTTTTGCCGCTGCCGGTCACGACGGCCATCGCGCTGTTCCGCTCGGTCAAATACATCAAAGAGGGCCTCAAGGCGCTCTGGCACGGCAAGCTGTCCGTCGCCGTGCTCGACGCGACGGCCGTGACCGTCTCGATGCTGCGCGGCGACTTCAATACCGCGGGCTCCGTGATGTTCATGCTGCGGCTGGGCGAGATCCTCGAGGAGTGGACGCATAAGAAGTCCGTGGCCGATCTTGCGGGCGCGATGGCGCTGAACGTCGACCAGGTCTGGGTGAAAACAGAGGAAACGGAAGTCCTCATGCCGGTGGCGGACGTGCGTCCCGGCAGCGAGATCGTCGTGCGCACGGGCGGCATGATCCCGCTGGACGGCAAGGTCGTAAGCGGCGAGACGATGGTCAATCAGGTGTCGATGACCGGCGAATCCATGCCGGTTCCGAAGCGCCCGGGCAGCTTCGTCTACGCGGGCACCGTCGCCGAAGAGGGCGAATGCGTCATCCGCGTGGAAAAGAGCATGGGCTCCGGCCGGTACGACCGCATCGTGCACATGATCGAGGAGTCCGAAAAGCTCAAATCCACCGCCGAGGACAAGGCCGCGCGGCTGGCCGACCGGCTGGTGCCGTATACGCTGGGCGGCACAGTCCTGACCTACGCGCTCACGCGCAACATTACAAAGACGCTGGCCGTTTTGATGGTCGATTTCTCGTGCGCGCTGAAGCTGGCGATCCCCATCGCCGTGCTTTCCGCCATGCGCGAGAGCAGCGCGCACCATATTTCCGTCAAGGGCGGCCGCTTCCTCGAAGCCGTCGCGCGCGCGGACACCATCGTGTTCGACAAGACCGGCACGCTGACGTATGCCACGCCGACCGTCGCGCAGATCGTGACCTTCGGCGGACGAAACGAAGAGGATATGCTGCGGCTGGCCGCGTGCCTCGAGGAGCATTACCCGCACTCGATGGCCAATGCCGTTGTCGAAGAGGCCAGGCGCCGCGGTCTGTCGCACGAGGAATACCATTCGCAGGTGCAGTACATCGTCGCGCACGGCATTTCCAGCATGGTCGAGGGCAAGACCGTGCTTATCGGCAGCGCGCACTTCGTCTTTGAGGATGAGCACTGCGTCGTCCCGGCGGGTGAAGAGGAAAAATTCGCGTCCCTGCCCGAGCGGTATTCGCATCTGTATCTGTGCATCGCAGGCGAGCTTGCCGCCGTCGTGTGCATCGCGGATCCGCTGCGCAAGGACGCGAAGGAGGCCATCCGCGCGCTGCACGACTGCGGCGTCGGAAAGCTCGTCATGATGACCGGCGATAACCGCCGCACGGCCGAGGCCGTGGCGCGCGAGGTCGGCGTCGACGAGGTCTACAGCGAGGTCCTGCCCGAGGACAAGGCCGCGTTCGTCCGTGCGGAAAAGGCCGCGGGCCGCACGGTCGTCATGATCGGCGACGGCGTCAACGATTCTCCCGCCCTGTCCGAGGCCGACGCGGGCGTCGCCATCTCGACGGGCGCGGCAATCGCGCGCGAGATCGCCGACATCACCATCGCGTCGGAGGATCTGTTCTCGCTCGTCGCGCTGCGGAAGATCTCCGAGGCGCTCATGCGCCGCATCCACCGCAATTACCGCTTCATCGTCTCGTTCAACGCAACGCTGATCGCGCTCGGCGTCGCGGGCATCCTGCCGCCGACAACGTCGGCGCTGCTGCACAACGCCTCGACGCTCGGCATCAGTCTCAAGAGCATGACAGACCTCCTGGACGAGCCGAAACAGCAGTAAACCCGCAAAAATTCCTCCCGCCAACACCGGCGGGAGGCTTTTTCTGCCTCCGCTTCCAATCAAATTATGAAGAATTTCTGAATTATTTACAAAAGTGTTGCAATTTTTATTTTCTACGCTAAACTGGACTCAAAACAAGATGCGGCATTGCGCCGCAGAAAGAGGTGTACAAGAGATGAAACGAACAACAGGCAGGATCCTCAGTTTCCTTCTCGCGCTGGCCATGCTGACGGCCATGATCCCGGCCGCGCTGGCAGACGGCCCGGTGCTGAGCGTGGGCAAATCGACGCTCCGTATTGGCGAAACGACTACCGCGTCGGTTGCTGGCGCAGAGGGCGTCGCCGTTTTCAGCAGTTCCAACAAGGCTGTTGCATCCATCAACGAAACGACCGGCGTGATCACGGCGCTTACCACCGGAACGACGGTTATTTCCGCAAAGATCGATGATGTGCCTGTCGGCACACCTGTCACAGTTACCGTTGTAGAGGCGGTCTCGTCTGTCACGACCAATGCGCCCGACGGCGCTGTTGCGATCGATGCGGATGCCTATTCTCCCGCTTCGCCCGTGAGCTTCACCGCGACGGTCGCGGGCGCGATCACCGGCGATACGCTGATGGTCACGTCCTCGGATGAGACGGTCGCCGCGGCAGCCGCTTCCGCACTGACGGTTTCCAACCAGACCGGCACGGCGACTGTTACCATCACGCCGAAAAAGCTCGGCACGGCAACGATCACCGTCGCCTGCGGCGGCAAGAGCGCAAGCTTCGCCGTCACGGTCACGGCCAGCGAGTCCCATAAGCTGCGCTTTGCGCACAGCAGCATGACCGTTGCAAAGGGGCAAAAGAAGACCAATACCGCCACCTCTGCAACATCAACCGACGTCATCACCTATTCCAGTCAGAACAGCTATCAGGCGTCTGTCAACGCGACGACCGGCGAAGTGACCGGCATTGCCGCCGGCTCCCGTATCACGATCACCGCCACGGCGAAGGCCAATGGCATCGAGGTCATGACGGCGTCGTACAGCCTGACGGTCGCGGATCTGTACACCATCGCGCTCGACGCGCCCACGTCCATCAGCGCGGGCGACGCAGCCTATGTCACGGCAAGCGTCTATCAGTACAACGCGATGAACGAAACCATGCAGCAGTACACCGGAAAAGTCGCGCTCAGCTGGAAGGCGTATACCGCGGATGTGGCCGCGTTCGCCGGCGAGACGTCCACGCAGCCCGTCACGAGCGAGACGAGCAGCGGCACCTCCCGCAAGGAACTGCGCACCTACTCGGCCGGTTCCTCTGCTGACGGCACGAGCGTCACGCTGACTGTCACCGCGACGATCGACGGCCAGACGTATACCGCGCCCGAGACGTCCGTCAAGATCGTCCCGGCGACGGCAAGCAGCTTCTCCGTCAGCGACGAAGAGCAGTTCGACGAGGATGATTTCACCTCTGCCGTCAACGCCGTCACCGGCGAGAACGCGAACCGGCTCGACGCCATCACCATTTCCGGTACGTCCGGCGGCTCGGTCTATTCCGGAAGCAGCCGCGTCGGCACGTCGACGAAGTATTACGTCACAGGCTCCTCGAACCGCATTTCGAGCCTGTATTTTAAGGCGAACAGCAGCGTCTCTTCCACGCCGTATTTCACCTACGTGGGCTATGACGCGAACGGCAAGGTCATCGCCACGGGCCGCGTGACGGTCGGCGGCGTAAGCGTCGACGTGGAGTATTCCACGACGTTCGGCGGCAGCGTCACGTTTATCGAGGACGATTTCGCCAAGGCGTTCAAGGGTCAGGGCAAGACGAACGAAACGCTCGATTACGTGCAGTTCTACCTCAAAAACGCCACGGTCCGCATGAACAACCGCACCTATAACCTCAACGACAGCGGCAACGCCTCCATCTTCGGCTGGGCCTATGCCACGAAGAACGGCACGACGAAGCTCTCGAGCACCGACAAGTGCTACTATCAGGCGACGTATTCGCAGCTCGATCTCGACGCCGTGACGTATCAGGCCGGTACCTACACGACGAAATATACCGTTTACATCCCGTATACCGCTACCGGCACATCCGGCAGCACGTATAACGGCTTTATGGCCGTGAATGTCAGCGGCGACGACACGCTCACCGCCGTCGGCGCAAGCATGAAGTCCATCCAGCTGGCCGAGCAGATCCTCATGGCGTACCCCGACGGCGCGTATGTCACGTTCAAGAGCCCGCTTGCGAGTGAAGGTCAGCTGCTGTACAACTTCAGCAGCATCGTGAACGAAAACTACACGAAGATCGACTTTGCAAGCGATAAATTCTACCTCAGCACGACCTCCGGTTCGAAGAACAAGACCGTCGACAACGTCTATTTCCTCCCGGCGGCCGACTGCGCTTCGCAGATCAAGTTCCCCGTGAGCGTCTATTCCTCGTCCGACCGTCTGCTCGGCACGACCGACGTCGTGCTCCGCGTGGCGACGAAGACGGCCTCCGCGGTCTTCTCCGACGTCACGGCGCGGACGTGTTCGTGGGCGGCTGACGCGGTCGATTTCATGAATTACTACGGCCTTGTCAAGGGCACGAGCACTTCGACCTTCAACTACGGCGGCAACATGACGCGCGGCGACTTTGTGCTCATCCTTTACCGCAACGCCGGTTCTCCGTCGGTCTACGGCGTGTCGAACCCGTTCACGGACGTGAAGAGCACGGATTACTACTACGAGGCTGTCCTCTGGGCCTATCGCAACGGCGTTGTGAACGGCACAGGCAGCACGACCTTCAGCCCGAAGGGCAACATCACGCGCGAGCAGATCGCCTCCATCCTCTGGCGGCTTGCAAAGGAGCCTTCGTACTCCGTCAGCCTGCGCAGCTACACGGACTACACCTCCATCAGCGCCTACGCGCAGAGCGCCATGAGCTGGGCCGTGGGTTACGGCTATGTCAAGGGCAGCGGCGCGAAGCTGAACCCGAAGAACAATGCGACGCGCGCCGAGGTGGCCGTCATGCTCCACCGCTTCCTGACGAAATAAAACTTTCACGCAAAACCTGAAAAAGCAAGCCGCAGACCTGGTCTGCGGCTTGCTTTTTGCGGAAAATCTCCAGAACGGTGCAGGGGCCGACGACTCTGTCGGCCCGCGCCTCCGACGGCCATGTCTTTTCCCGTGTGTGGGACGTTGTGAATGCCGCATAAAAATGCCCAAGCTGCGAACCGGATTCGCAGCCTGGAGCGTTTTTTATGCTTCCGTGTTTTCTGCCGGGGCAGCTTCCGCGGGCGGCTCCTGCGCGGCTTGCAGCGCGGCAAGCTCCTGGCGGAGCGTCATATTGTCGTGCATCAGCGCGTCGATCTGCGCGTGCATGGGCGCAAGCTGCTTTTGCAGCGCCTTTTCCGTCAGCCGTTTGTGGTACAGATACTGATTCAGCGTATGCAGCGCGCAGCAGGCCGCGGCCACACCGCCGGCGATCAGCGCAAATTTCCGCATCTCCGAGCGGCGCACAACGTGCTTCGAGCCGAGACGGCCGCCGCGGACGATCTCGATGACGGCCGGGTCGTCGGCCATCGCGTCATTTCGGCAGAAAACTTCCTGTAATTTCATAAAAAAACCTCCTTCTGCGGTCAAATATCCGGAATTTATTGTATGTATTATACCCGCCGCAGGCGGTTTTTGCAAGCCCCGGCGAAAAAATCGCACGCCGGTTGACAAAAGGAGGAAACGGCGCTATAATACACCGACCGATGTGCAACGATATTTTTTAAATGAACGGAGCGTGAGGGCATGGACGCAGCATTCCGCGAGCTTCAGCCGTTTCTGAACGAAAAAGGACAGTTGACCGCACTGCCGGCAAAGAATAAAAAGAAGCTGCTGGCCATCTGGTATCTGGCCGCGAAGCTCGAACCGGGAAGAGAATACACCGAGTCTGCGATCAACGACGCGCTCGACGACTGGATGACCTTCCGCGACCATGCCACGCTGCGCCGCGAGCTGTATAACAAGCGCCTGCTCGACCGCACGGACGACGGCGCGCGCTATTGGCGCGCCGATACGCTTCCGGAGCCCGCGCAGTTCGTCGCGGATCATACATAACGAAAGAAGGCATATCATGAAGGAATTCGTGACTGCGGCGCTGCCGTGGGTCCTGATGGGCCTGTGCGTCGCATTCTGGGCCGTTCGGCGGCAGAAGGAAAAAACGGCCGCCGGCGCGGAAGAGACGGAAAATGCAGAAAGCACGGAGAAAAAGCCGGCCGGCGACTACAGCACCGAGGGAATGCTCCTCGGCGTGGCGATCGGGATCGTGCTGAGCCGGTGCCTCGACCTCAATCTGGGGCTGTGTCTGGCCATCGGGATGTGCGTCGGCCTCGGCGGCGGCACGGGTGTCAAAAAGAAGGAATCATAAAAAGGGAAAACGCGCACAGGAGAGGGAACGGCTCCTGTGCGCGTTTTTGCAGTTGCGAAGAGGGTGTCACGCAGCTGCGGAGGATTGTGACCGGTGAGCCGATCATGTGAAAGGGAAGCTCTCCGGTCAGGAGGAGGCGCCGTTCTGGTTCAAGGAACGGCTATGGCGGCACGAAACGGTCTGCAAGCGTCTGCGCCGCGTGTCACGACAGGGCTGCGTAGCCAGACGCGCCTGTCGGAACCGGCAGATGGGACCGGCGGACAGACCGACGGTTCCGGAAACGCCCGGATCGCTCCGGGCGTTTCCAGGGTATCGAATAAAAGAAAGGAGATTGGAAAAAACGAATCGATCAGGCGACGGACCAGGCCTTGCAGGTCTGGACGGTCTTCTGCGGGCTGTGGGCCCACTCGTCAGCGCCGACAGCGGTGCAGGCTTCCGCGGAGACGGGAGCGCCGCCGATGATGACCTTGACGTCGTCAAGACCCGCGGCCTTGAGCGCCTCAACGGTAGCCTTCATGGAGTCGAGCGCGAGCGTCAGAACACCGGACAGCGCAACGATCTTGACGTTGTTGGCCTTGACAGCTTCCACAATCTTGTCGGCGGGAACGTCGATGCCCAGGTCGATGACGTCGAAACCGGCAGCCTCGAGCATGGCGCGGACGATGTTCTTGCCGATGTCGTGCAGGTCGTCCTTGACGGTGCACAGGACCATCTTGGTCTTGGCAGCGCCTTCGTCGCCGCCGGAGACCAGCGCGTCCTTCAGAATGGCGACGGCGTCGGTCATCAGCTCACCGGCGTAGATGAGGTCGCCGACGAAGTATTCGCCGTCCTCAAACAGCTTGCCGACGATGTCCATGCCCTTCTGGCAGGCGCTCATGGCGTCGGCAGCGTCCTTGCCGCCCT
Source organism: uncultured Oscillospiraceae bacterium (assembly GCA_934670025.1). Classification (GTDB taxonomy): domain Bacteria; phylum Bacillota; class Clostridia; order Oscillospirales; family Oscillospiraceae; genus CAG-170. The sequence continues at coordinate 15,417 of CAKUOS010000009.1, read as the reverse complement.
CGGCCATCACTTCGTTCAGCATTTCCTTAACGGCGTCTTCGTCGAGTTCGCCCATGGCCTGTGCCAGCTTTTCAAAATCAAACATTGTATGATCCCCCTGTTTTTTAAATAAAATATGTGGTTCCTCTTATTTCTTAACGCCAATTCTCCCCTGGCGGTAAGCACGGTTATACTTGCGGCCTGCCTTGTCCTTCATGGTGAGCGCTTCGCAGGCGTAGATGGTGGACATCATGTCCACGCTGCACGGGTCGCAGATCGCGGAGTCAAGACCGGCCTCAATCGCGTAGGCCATGCAGTTGGTGTTGATGTACTTTCTGGCGGGCATATTGAAGGAGATGTTGGAGATGGCGCCGGTGACCTTGACTTCCGGTGCGTATTCATGGATGCCCTTGATGCAGGTGACGAAGTCCTCGAGCGCGTTCGGCAGCGTAGCGAGCGCCATGACGCACGGATCGATGTGCAGATTCTTGAGCGCGACGCCGTAGTGGTCAGCCTTGTCGATGATGCGCTTTGCAATGTCGATCTTCTTCTGGCTGTCGTACGGGATGCCGTCCTTGTCGCAGGTCAGGCCGAGTACGTTCCAGTCGGAGCCGGCGATCAGCGGGAAGATGGTCTCGCACTTGTCGCCCTCTTCGTTGACGGAGTTGACCATGCCGGGCTTCTTTACGCGGCCTTCATTCAGAATGCGGGCCAGCAGATGCGCGTTCGGGCTGTCGATGCAGAGGGGAACGTCGGTCGCGCCCTGCATGAGATCGATGAGCCAGCACATGGTCTCGTATTCAATTTCCGTTGCGGTCGACGGCGCGCAGTCGAGGAAGTTTGCGCCGGCCTCTGCCTGCGCCTTCGTGCGCTCGATGATGAGAGCCTCGTTGTGGTCCGCGATCGCCTGCTTGATGGAAGGGATCGCGCCGTTGATCTTTTCGCCGATGATAATCACTGTTTATGACCTCCAATAACCGTGAATTATAGGAACCGTATCCCGCGGCCCGCGGAAGGGCGGGAACCTTCGGGAAAAATTGCTGAATCTTTTTGGTGAGTTCATCATAGCACGAAGCAATTCGACAGACAACTATATATTTTTTATCGCTACGTATAACCAATAGTTATCGGAAAAACGCAATTCGCCATTGACACCCCTTCCCTGCCGGTGTTATAGTTTAAAGTATGGAAAGCACACATTTACTCTACTTCAAAGCCATCGCCGAGGCCGAAAGTCTGACGCAGGCGGCGCGGGAGCTGCATATTTCGCAGCCCGCGCTGAGCAAAAGCCTTGCAAATCTGGAAAAAGAGCTGGGCAGGAGCCTGTTCAACCGCGTCGGCGGCCGGCTCTATCTCAACAGCGACGGCAAGGCGCTTCTGGAATATGCCAATCAGATCGATGCGATCTTTTCGCAGATCCGCACGCGCTTCACGGAAAAGGAGGAGGCCGCCGAGAGCCTGACGCTGTATTCGATCGGAAATTATTTTTCGTTCATCATGAAAAATTACTTCCAGTACGATACGCGCGCGCTCAATCTGAAGCTCGTGCCGAACGCGGCCATCGCCGAGGCGCTTTTTTCCGGTGACGCGGACGTCGCCATCGCCGACGATACGTATTTGCAGGTCGATCCCAAGGTCGGGCTCAAGCGCATCCCGATCCTGAGCGAGCAGCTGCTGCTCATGATCCCGCACGGGCACGAGCTGTGCGGCCGCTCGACGGTCGACATCACGGAGCTTGCGGACTATCCCATCATGCGCCTGAACACGAACTTCTGGCTCGACGAGATCGCCGCGGCCAACCACGTGAAGCTGAATCTGCCGTGGTCGGTCGACAGCCAGACGTGGACGTATTACTGGGGCAGCTATATGGGCAACGTCCCGCTGTGCTTCGACACGTCGGCGTCGTTCGTCACGCACAACATGATCAAGGCGCGCAAGCGCCGCTGTGAGATCGCCAAGGTGACGGGAAACAGCGCCAGGCGGATGCTCTATCTGTGGTATTTTGAAAAGAATGAAGAACGGCTCGAGATCTTCCTGAACTGCGTGCGGATGTCGTTTTTGCAGTGACGGAGCGGGAAAGGACAACAGGATTGACGGATTTTGCGGCATTGACTGCGGATATGGGCGCGCTCAGCGAGGAAAAGGTCCTCCGCGCCGTCCGCGAACTTGTAAAAAACGAGCCCGAACACGCCCAGCAGGCGCTCGACGCGCTCTCGGCGGGCATGGATATCATCGGGGAAAAATTTGATACGTTTGAATACTTCGTCGGCGACCTCATCTTTGCGGGTGAGATCTTCATGGAGGCCATCGAGCTGGTCAAGCCGGTCTTCGACGTCAGCCGCCCGGACGGAGAGAAGGTCATTCTCGCCACGGTCGAGGGCGATCTGCACGATATCGGCAAGAGCATCGTCAAGGTCACGCTCGAGGCCAAGCACTTCCGGGTCGTTGATCTGGGCGTCAACGTCTCGCCGGCGGTGATTTTGAGGCGGACCATCGAAGAGGGCGCGCGCTTCGTCGCGCTGTCGGCGGTCCTGACGTCGGCGCTGAGCGCGATGGAGCGCACGGTGCAGGCGTTTCGGGGCGCGGGTCTGCGCGAACGGGTGACGATCGTCATCGGCGGCGCGTGCGTCAACGATATTGTGGCAAAAAAGATCGGCGCCGACGCCTACGGCAAGACGCCCGAGGATACCGCCGCGATCTTCCTCGCGGCAAAAGAGAAAAACGATACCGCGCCGTCCGAAGCATAAGGCGGCACACAGACAGGAGACGATACCATGTCCGGAAAGAAACTGATGTTTGACCCGCAGCTGCGCGAGGCGCTGGCGGCGGGCTCCGCCGCCGTGTGCGGCACGGTCGCGTCCAATTTCGGCCCCGAGGGCCGCAACACCATCCGCGACCAGAAATACGATCTGCCGCTCGTGGCGAACACGGGCCGGCGCATTTTGCAGGAGATGTCGCTGCCGGACGCGGGCGAGGATCTTGCGGCGGTGCTCATCCGCGAGGCCGCGCTGAAGGTCGCCGCGACGTGCGGCGACGGCTCGATCACCACGACGCTGCTGACGGCCGAGCTTCTGCGCGCAGGCAGCCGCCTCGTCGCCGCGGGATATAACCCGATGGAGCTGCGCAGCGGTCTGCAAAAGGCACTGCCCGTTCTGCGGGCGGAGCTGGACGCGCTTACCGTGCCGTTCGAGACTGTCCCGGCGGAAAAATTCGCCGCCGCGTGCGCGAAAAACGACGAGGTCGCGGAAAATTCCCTCAAGGCGTTCGCGGCGGTCGGCGCGGAGGGCGTCATCACGGTGGAGGATACGCAGTCGCGCGATACGGCCGTCAACATCTGGGACGGCGTGCGGTATGAATACGGTCTGCTGAACACGTGCTTCATGACCGACTCCGAGCGCCGCCGCGCGGTGCTGACGCATCCGTATGTGCTGCTCAGCAACATCAAGATCAACTCCCTGGCGCAGATCCGACGGATGCTGGAGCAGACGATGCGCGCCTCGGGTGAGCTGCTCATCATCACAAACGACATGACGGAAGAGGTCCGGCGCGCGCTGCTCGTCAACAAGGCCCGCGCCGGGCTTCGGGTCGCCGTCGCCAAAGCGCCGGGCTTCGGCGATACGCGGCGGCGCAATATGCTCGCGCTTGCGGCGAAGACGGGTTCACTGCTGTTCGACGAAAACAGCGGCCACAACATCGCCGACTGCGGGCTGGAGGTCTGCGCGCAGGTCGCGCGGGCCGAGATCGACAAGGACGCGACGATCCTGTACGGCTTTGAGCACAGCTCCGAGGAGATGACGCAGATCCTGCGGCGGCACACGCTGGGCCGTCTGGATCAGGAGACGAGTCAGGACGAGCGGGAGAAGCTCCAGATCACGCTTTCGATCCTCAACGGCAGGACGGCGGAGATCCTGGCCGGCGGCGTGACGGAATACGAGATGTTCGAGAAGAAATACCTCTACGAAAACACCGTCCGGGCGCTGCAAAGCGCCGCACGGTCGGGCCTTGTGCCGGGCGCGGGCAGCGCATATGTGCGTCTGGCGAAGCGTCTGCGCGCAGAGGGAAGCGGCCTGCGCGAGGCGGAGCGGGCCGGGATGCGGTGCTTTGCGGACGCGCTGCGGACGCTGGCGGGCAGACTGGCGGAGAACGCCGGGGACGACGGCAGCGCCGTGCTGGCGAAGCTCGACAGCGCAAAGAGCGCCTGGCAGGGCTACGACGTGGTGCAGCACCGGATGGTCGACCTGCGCGAGGCCGGGATCCTCACGCCGCGCGCGACGGCCGAGGCCATCCTCACCACCGCCGCGGAGACAGCCGGCGCGCTTCTGACCACGAACGCAGCCGTGCTGGAGCAGAAATAAAATGGGAAACGCCCCCGGTTCCTATGAACCGGGGGCGTTGATTATGAAATGCAAACGGCCTCGATCTGCGCGACCAGTTCGCTCGGGCGAAGATCAAGCGCCAGCGCGAGTTTCCAGACAGTTTCAAAATTCGGCTGCTTTTGCTCTGTTTCAATCATGCTCAGATGCGTCCGCGCGATACCGGCCAGTCCGCTCAAAAGCTCCTGCGACATTCCCTTTTCCAACCGCAGCCTTCGGATCACCGTCCCGGCCGCATCCTGTCGATATTGCACACACAGCACCTCTTTTGCCGTACCGTTATTCGATTTCGATGTTTTTCACGCCGTGCGCGAGGATAATATTGATGAGCTCATTTCTGGAGCGATTGCTTTCCGCAGCGATGCGGTCGAGCTCGCTCAATGTTTCTTCCCGGATACGGACAGTGATGATGCGGTTGCCGTCTTCACCGCGCCGCTTGATCTTCAGTGGTTCGTTCTTCATTGCACAATACCTCTCAATCTGTAATCGATTATAGATTGACAGAAATGTACGTTATATATTACAATATGATATAAATTTCAATATCAATATGTATTACATTGGAGGATACTGTGCAAACGAATGATTTCGAAGTGGCATTTGGCGCGTTTCTTGACCGGCACGAATATGACGACGCGGAAAGCGCGTTGTTTGCGATCGTCCGCGCGGCGTTTACCGCCGGGTGGCTTGCCGCGGGCGGCGACGCGCCGCAGCCGGAGCGTATTTTTCAGCTCCTCAGCCCACAGCCAGACCCGTAGGGGCCGACGCGGGCGTCGGCCCCTACAACGCATATTCGAGACACCGCACCTTGTAGGGGCGGGCGACTCTGCCCGCCCGCGGAACCGTCCTACAGGCGCAAAACCCCGGGCCGCGGCTGCGGCCCGGGGTTCGTATGTGCGGGAGACTTACCGGATGAAATTTGTGCGGATCTTCGCTTCCGTCCTCGGCATGGGCACGCCCGCAGCCTGACCGGCGGCGAGGCAGCGCAGCATCCACGCCATGTTCCGCGCAAGCACGCGCATGGTCCTGAGTCCCTCGCCGTCCTGCTCGACCTCTTCGGCGCAGTTGCCGTGGACATTGTTCCAGTAGCTCGACGACACGACGGGCATTTCCGTGATGCCGGGATATTTCAGCAGCTGGTCATAGGCCGCAGTCGTGCCTGCGCGCCGCGCCGAGACGACGACGGCCGCCGGCTTGTGATGCAGCGCGCCCTTTGCCGAGTAGAACAGCCGGTCCATGAACGCGGTCATGTTGCCCGAGGCCGCCGCGAAGTGCACCGGCGAACCGAACACGAAGCCGTCGGCCGTTTGCGCCTTCTCCGCGCATTCGTTGACCACGCCGCCGAAGACGCACTTGCCGGCCTTTGCGCAGCCGCCGCAGCCGATGCAGCCGCCGACAGGCTCGCTGCCGATCCAGAAAATTTCGGCGTCGATGCCCTCCTGCGTCAGCGTGTCCGCAATTTCACGCAGCGCGCGGGCGGTGCAGCCGTCTTTGTGCGGGCTGCCGTTGATGAGCAATACCTTCATAGAGAATCCCTCCTGAGACTTGATGAATCTTACATATCATAAATACGCGGAAATTGCAAGCGCATCCGCGTCTTCATAAAATCTTAAGCTGTTTGCCGCTTGTTTGTTCATCTTTTTTCCGGTATCATGAAGGCACAGAGAAAGAAGCACGGAAGAAGAAACGGAGGAAGGGCCCATGCATCACATTCTGGTCTGCGACGATGAGGCCGATATCGTCGCGGCGTTAAAAATTTATCTCGAATCGGACGGCTACTGCGTCCATACCGCGTCGAACGGCGCAGAAGCCTTGCAGATCGCGCGCGGCGGACAGGTACAGCTGGCGCTGCTCGACATCATGATGCCCGGCATGGACGGCATCACCACGATGGCCAAGCTGCGCGAGTTTTCCAACATCCCCGTCATCCTGCTCACGGCCAAATCCGAGGATTCGGACAAAATTCTGGGCCTGAGCGTCGGCGCGGACGACTACATCACGAAGCCCTTTAACCCGGTCGAGGTGCTCGCGCGCGTCAAATCGCAGCTGCGGCGGTTTTTGCAGCTCGGCGCGGCCGTCAAAGCGCCGTCGGTGCTCACGGCCGGCGGCATCGAGCTCGATCACGACGCCAAGCGCGTCACACTCGACGGCCAGCCGGTCGCGCTGACGCCGAAGGAGTATGACATTCTCTACTTTCTCATGCGCAATCCCGGCAAGGTCTTCACGCCCGGCGAGATCTACGCCGCCGTGTGGAACGAAGCGCCCATGGGCAGCGACAACACGATGGCCGTCCACATCCGCCATCTGCGCGAAAAGCTGGAGATCGACCCGTCGAACCCGCGCTATCTGAAGGTCGTCTGGGGCAAGGGCTATAAGCTCGAAGGAGGGAAGCTATGAAACAGTTACAGGGAAAGCTCTGGGTCAAATGTACGGCTGTCGCGCTTTTGATCGTGTTTGCCGCGCTGCTGGCCGCGTCGGCGCTCGGCATTGCGTATCTGGCGCAGGAGCAGGTCTATGAGGACGGCGGCGCGCAGCTGCGGCAGGAGCGTACGAACGCTGCCATGAGCAATGCGTGTTTTTCGGACGCACAGGAAGCGCTGACGGCATACCGGACCGGTCAGCCGCAGGAGCTGGAGATCATGCAGGAGCGCTATACCGCAGACAAGTCCAATGTGTATTTTGAGTGGGTCAATGAAGCCACCGGCGAATCGCTCGTTCAGGTCGGCGAGGCCGATGCGGCTTCGTTCGCAGACAGCCATTACAGCACACGCAGGATTTGTTCCAGAATGTCCTTTGACGGCGACGACGTGACGTATGAGCTGTACGTGTATCTGCGCGACCCGCTTTCCGCGCACGACCGCGTATACAACGCGCTCAAATGGGTCGACCGGTTCATCGCCGCGCGCGTGTGGCTGATTGTGCTGGCCGTGTTCTGCCTCGCGGTGTGCCTGTTCCTGTTTATCTTCCTGCTGTGCGCGATGGGGCACAAGGAGGGTGTGGACGGCGTGTACCTCTACTGGTTCAACCGCGTGCCGCTCGATCTTGCCGTCTGTCTGCTTCTCCTGCTCGGCGTGGGCTGGGTCGGGCTGATGTCGGAAATGCAATACGGTCTCGGGCTGGACTTCTGGTGGTATATTCTGCTCGCTGCGGGCATCGCGGTGCTGCTGCTGGTGTTCGTTCTGAGCTTCGCGGGCCGCGTCAAGGCGCCAAGCCCCTTCAAAAACTCGCTCATCTATATCGTTTTCGCGTGGATTTTCCGGGGACTTGGGCGCATCCCGATGGTCTGGCGGACGATGCTCATCTGGACGGGCTTCTGCTTCGTCGATCTGCTCTTCACGTTCAACGGCAGCGCCGCGGCGGCGTTCTGGTGGCTCGTGTCGCGCGGGATTCTGACGGTTGCGATTCTCTACCTCGCGTCGAGCCTGAAAATTTTGCAGCAGCAGGGGAAGGCCATCGCCAGCGGCAACCTGAGCTACACCGGCAAGCCCATCCCGCGCTGGCTCCCGGACTTAAAAGGGCACGCAGAGAATCTGCAAAGCATCCGCACGGGCATTGAAAAGGCCGTGGCCGAGCAGACGCGCGCCGAGCGCATGAAAACGGAGCTCATCACGAATGTTTCGCACGATATCAAAACGCCGCTCACGTCCATCGTCAACTACGTCGACCTGCTTGAAAAGGAGGACGTGCAGCCCGAACAGGCGAAGGAATACGTCGCGGTGCTCAGCCGCCAGTCCGCACGCCTCAAAAAGCTGACCGAGGACCTGATGGAAGCGTCGAAGGCGTCGTCGGGCAGTATGCCCGTGCATCTGGCGCGGACGGACGTGAACGTGCTTCTGAGCCAGCTGGCGGGCGAATACGCCGACAAGCTGACCGCGGCGCAGCTCGACGCGGTTTTCAAGCCAGACCCCGCACAGCCGCAGATCGAGGCCGACGGGCAGCTGCTGTCCCGCGTGCTGGGGAATCTCTTCTCCAACATCTGCAAATACGCCATGCCCGGCACGAGAGTCTATTTTGAGAGCGCGTCGGACGAAAAGACCGTCACGCTGACGTTCAAGAACATCTCGAAGTACGAGCTCGATATCCCTGCCGAGGAGCTGATGGCGCGCTTTGTGCGCGGCGACCGCTCGCGCCACACCGAGGGCAGCGGCCTTGGCCTTTCCATCGCGCAGAGCCTGACCGAATTGCAGGGCGGCGCGTTCCATATCGAGGTCGACGGCGATCTGTTCAAGGCCATTGTGGCCTTCCCCAGAGCGCTCGAAGCGTAAACAACCTGTTTCCCGTACCGGACCGCAGACAGAGTCTGCGGTCCGGATTTTTGCATTGATCTTCCAAATTTGTGTAGGGGCCGATGCCCACATCGGCCCGTTGGGAACTATCGAATTCGCCGAAGGGCTTCGCGTTTCGGGTATGCCTGCTGCCGGGCCGATGTGGGCATCGGCCCCTACACCACCCCGGGAAGCCTCATCAAAAACGCAAAAAAATCGCTGCGAACAAAACTGTTCGCAGCGATATGGAGCGGGTGACGAGGCTCGAACTCGCTACCTCCACCTTGGCAAGGTGGCGCTCTACCGGATGAGCTACACCCGCATCTCTCAAATGCAGGATTATTATAACACCATTTCGGAAAAAGTCAAGAGAAAAAATGAAAAACAGGGGAAAACTTCAGCCGCCGGTCGGATAGATGCAGCGCACGCCGCGCGCCTTGAAGTGTTCGAGCCATTCGGCGCTCGGCGCGGTGTTGGTCACGACGGCGTCGAACGCCTCGAGCGGCGCAACGTTGATGAACGAAACCTTGTCGAACTTGCTGCTGTCGAGAATGAGGATCTTCTGCCGCGCACCCTGTAACATGGCCTGCTTCATGAGGGAGGTGAACTCCGACGAGTCGGTCGCGCCCGCGCCGCGGTCGAGTCCCTTGCACGACAGGAAGACCTTGTCGACGTGATACTGCCGCAGCATCCGCTGCGCCTGATCGCCGATGAGCGCGAGAGCCTCTGGCTTGAGCCGTCCGCCGGTCAGCAGGATCGTCCAGCCCTCGACGGCGCTGAGCTCCACCACGAGCTCGACCGAGTTGGTGATGACTGTCAGGCGCTTTTTTTCCTTGAGCTTTTTCGCCAGATACAGCGCCGTGGAGCTGTCGTCGAGCATCAGATGATCGCCGTCCTCGACCAGCTGGCTGGCCAGCAGCGCGATCTGATTCTTTGCGTCGACGTTCGTCTTGTTGCGGATGGAATAGGAAAGATCCAGCTTGGTGCTGTTGCCGAGGATCGCGCCGCCGTAGGTCTTGGTCGCGTAGCCCTCTTTTTCCAGCTTGTCAAGATCACGGCGGATCGTCTCCTCCGTGACGTTGTACTGCGCGGCCAGATCGCTGACCAGCACACGCTGCTCTGCGCGCAGCTTTTCCAGGATCTCATTTTTGCGTTCGATCGCCAGCATTGTTTCGCCCTCGTATGTTAAAATCAGAATACACGTAGTATATCACAAACATTTTGCGCACGCAAGCGCAGGCCGCGCAGGGCTGTAAAAAATTTGCGGAAGTTTGCCGTATCCGCTTGCAAAATGCGGACGCTTCTGGTACAGTATCAAAAGAATTATGTAAATCAAGCCTGAGAGTCGGAGCGTTCGCACATGGTATTTTCCAATCTGATCTTTTTATATCTGTTTCTGCCGGTCTGCATGGCCGTGTATTTCCTCTGTCCGGGCATTCGGGCGAAAAACGCCGTGCTGCTCGTCTTCAGCCTGTTCTTCTACGCCTGGGGCGAGCCGGTATACCTGTTTTTGCTGCTGGCGATGGCCGCGGTCAACTGGGGATTTGGGCTTGTGCTTGCAAAATGGCATAAAACGTGCTGGCTCGTCACGGCGCTGGCGCTGGATCTCGGCTGTCTGGCAGTGTTCAAATACGCGGGCTTCTTTGTGGAGAATGTGAACGCGCTGCTTGGCACGGCGCTGGCCGCGCCGCAGATCACGCTGCCCATCGGCATCTCGTTCTATACGTTCCAGGCGCTGTCGTACACGGTCGACGTCTGGCGCGGCGATGTGCCCGCGCAGCGGTCGTTTGCAAGATTTCTGCTCTATATCTCGCTCTTTCCGCAGCTCATCGCAGGGCCCATCGTCCGCTATGCGGACGTGGAAAAGCAGCTCGGCAGCCGCACCTACAGCCCCACCGACGCATTCTACGGCGCGACGCGCTTTTCGATCGGCCTTGCGAAGAAGGTCCTGCTCGCCGACGCGGCCGGCAAGGTCGCCGAGCAGCTGCTCGGCGGGGTGCTGAGCGCCAATACGACGGCGGCCGCGTGGCTGGGCCTGCTTCTGTACACGTATGAGATCTACTTCGACTTCTCCGGGTATTCCGATATGGCCATCGGCATGGGCCGCATCTTCGGTTTCAAGTACATGGAGAACTTCCGCCTGCCGTATACCGCGCGGTCGATCACGGACTTCTGGCGGCGCTGGCATATTTCGCTCGGCTCGTTCTTCCGCGATTATGTCTATATCCCGCTGGGCGGCAAGAAAAAGCATCAGATCCTCAACATGGCCGTCGTCTGGTTCCTGACGGGCCTGTGGCACGGCGCAAGCTGGAATTTCATCCTCTGGGGCGTGTATTTCTTCGTACTGCTCGTCATCGAAAAGGCGCTCGGCGCGCGCACGCGCAAAATTCCCGCGCCCGTGCGGCAGCTGGTCACGATGCTGCTCGTGATCCTGGGCTGGAACATCTTCTATTTTACCGATCTTTCGCGCCTGACGGAGAATTTCCGCGTGCTGTTCGGCCTTTCGGGCGCGGGCCTGTTCAACGCGCAGACGCGCATCCAGCTGACGAACAGTCTGCCGCTGCTGCTCGTGTGCGTGGTCGGCGCAACGTCGATCCCGCGGAATCTCGGCAACCTCTTCGGCGGTATGTGCGCGCAGAACGGCAAGACGTCCGGGCAGATCGTCTATGCGCTCGTCACGTTCGTGTTCGACGCGGCGCTGCTCGCACTGTCGACCGTCGCGCTCGTCGGCTCGACGTACAACGCATTCATCTATTTCCGGTATTAAGGAGGCGGGACGATGAAAAAGCTCTATACCGCACTGCTGCTCGTCCTGCTGGCCGCGCTGCTGTTTGTCGGCGTGTATTCGCTCGCCGACGTGGATCAGACCGTCTCTGTGGATGAAAAAAAGACGTTCAAAAAACCGGAATTTTCCGTTCAGACGCTGCTGGACGGAACGTATATCCCGGCGCTTGAGCAGTATTATTCCGATACGTTCCCGGCGCGGCAGACGCTTCTGCAAGCGAACCGCGCGCTCAATCAGCTCTATTCCTTCTCCGGTTTCGGCGAGGACAATGTTCTGATCGTCGGCCAGACCGACGAAGCCGCGCACGGCGGCGAGCGGCTCGACAACGTGCAGAAGGCACTCGATGAGCTGAACGGCGCTGCGCAGCCCGGGACGCCGTCCGAGCCCGCCGAAACGCCCGCGGATGCGCCGTCCGAACCTGCCGGATCTACGGACCCTGCCGCGCAGGAGCCGCCCGCAGAGGCGCCGCAGCCGCCTGAGACGCAGCCCGAACCGGAGGCCGATCCCGCGCTCGACACGCCTGACGAATCCGACGCCAGCTACGCGGGCTCGGTCGTGGTCGTCGGCGACCGCGCGATGGAGATCCCCACGCGGCTCGACGATATCATCACGAGCTACGCCGGGGCCGTTGCGAATCTCCAGAGCGCGCTCGGCCCGGACGTGCGCACGATCTCGATCGTCACGCCGAACGGCGGCGAATTTTACTCGCCCGAGAGCCTGCACACCGGCGAACACAGCCAGAAGGATATGATCGACTTCTGCTACAGCCGGATGCCCGACGGCGTCGTGACCGTCGACGCCTATGCAAAGCTCCGCAGCCACACCGACGAGTATATCTACTTCCGCACCGACCACCACTGGACGCAGCTCGGCGCGTACTACGCCTACACGGCGTTCTGCGAGGCCGCGGGCTTCGAGGCCGTGCCGCTGGAGGACTTCCAGACCGGCCGGTACGACACGTTCCTCGGCTCCATGTACACCTTCACGAAGGGCTATCCGCAGAGCGACGTTCTGAAGCAGAATCCCGACTATCTCGACTACTATCTGCCCATCAAGGACACGCACGCGCGGTATTATGCCGACGGGACGCTCGAAAACGGCACGCCGGTGAGCGTCGTGTATACGCAGCTGGACGAGGCCGTGACGAATAAATACCTCTGCTTCATCGGCGGCGACACGCCCATCTGCATCGTGGAAAGCGACGTGCAGGGGCCGACGTGCATCGTGCTCAAGGAGTCCTACGGCAACGCTTTCGTGCCGTTCCTCACGAGCCATTACGGGCGCATCATCGTCGTCGACCCGCGCGAGTTCAATCAGGACGGCAAGCCGTCTCTGGATCTGGCCGCGCTGGCCGAAAACGAGGGCGTCGACGATCTGATCGTCATCAATTACCCCTATATGATCAACAGCAAGGCGTATGTGCGCTATCTCAACGCCCTGGCCGGGGTGAAATGATGCGCCGATGTCTCCGACGGCCCAATCTTTTCCCGTGCGTGGGAAAAGATTGGGGAGAAAAGGACGCTATTGACTCAGAAACCGCCATCACGTATCTTCTCAAAAAAGGGACGGTCGTTATCGACCGCCCCTTTTGCCTATCTGACTTTCACTGCCGAAAGATCCCGTCCTTGTTGGTGATGGCGGTGTCGGCGCTCAAAAACTTGCGATGTGCGCCTGCGGGCGCAAGTCCCTGTAGGGGCCGATGTGGGCATCGGCCCCTACAGGATGCATATGAAATTCGGCAGTCTCTGCAAACAGACAGAAAAAAGGACGGTACCTTGCGGTACCGTCCTTTTTGCGATTTGTCAGGGGGATCAGTCGGCGTACATATCGACCAGCTTGAGCAGGTGCTCGTAACGGGCCTTGGCGTTCTCTTCGTTCTTGGCGAACAGGACGGTGGCGCGCTCCGGGAACTCGCGGGTCAGACGGCTGTAACGGGCCTCGTTCATCAGGAACTCCTGATAGCCGCCGGCGGGCGCCTTGGAGTCGAGCGTGAACTTCTTGTCGGCGGCCGGGTTGAAGCGGAACATATTCCAGTAACCGCAGTCGACAGCCTTCTTCATTTCCTTCTGGCAGTTCTGCATACCGCCCTTGATGGAGTGCATCTCGCACGGTGCATAGCCGATGATGAGGGACGGGCCATGATAAGCCTCGGCCTCCTGGATGGCCTTGAGCGTCTGCGCCGGGCTTGCACCCATGGCGACCTGCGCCACGTAGACGTAGCCATAGCTCATTGCGATCTCAGCCAGGGACTTGGACTTGGTCTCCTTACCGGCAGCCGCGAACTGTGCGACCTGACCGATGTTGGAAGCCTTGGAAGCCTGTCCGCCGGTGTTGGAGTAGACTTCGGTGTCGAAGACGAAGATGTTGACGTCTTCACCGGAAGCGAGGACATGGTCCACGCCGCCGAAGCCGATGTCGTATGCCCAGCCGTCGCCGCCGAAGATCCAGACGGACTTCTTGCTGAGGTAATCCTTCTTGGAGAGGATGTCCGCGCCCAGCTTGCAGGCGTCGCAGTCGCAGTACTTTTCGCCCCTGGCCTTGAGCTCTGCGGCGTGTGCGGCGAACTTTTCGACGGAAGCGAGCTCGTCAACGGTCGCAACGTTCTCTTCCAGAGCCGCAACGTAAGCCTTGGTGGCCTCGGTGTTGGCTTCGAGATCGTTGACGGTGTCGAGATACTTCTGCGCGGCGGCCTTGAGCTCGGCGTTGGTCCATTCGACGGCAATCAGAGCCTTGGTCTTCTCGATCAGGCTGTCGCGGATGGCCTTCTGGCCGAGGTACATACCGAAGCCGTGCTCCGCGTTATCCTCGAACAGGGAGTTGCACCATGCCGGGCCCTTGCCCTCGGCGTTCGTGCAGTACGGGTTGGTAGCGCCCGGGTTGCCCCAGATGGAGGAGCAGCCGGTGGCGTTGGAGATGAACATCTTGTCGCCGAACAGCTGCGTGACCAGACGTGCGTAGCTCGTCTCGGCGCAGCCTGCGCAGGAGCCGGAGAACTCGAGCATCGGCTTGCGGAACTGGCTGCCCTTGACGTCGGGCGTCTGGAGCTCCTTCTTCTCGGAGACCTTGGACACGCAGTAGTCGAAGACCGGCTGCTGGTCAAGCTGGGTCTCCTGCGGGACCATCTTGATGGCCTGAACCTTGTCCGGGCAGGCACCGACGCAGACGCCGCAGCCCATGCAGTCGAGCGGGGAGATGGCCATGGTGAACTGATAGACGCCCTTGCCCTTGCCGGCCTTGACGGGAACGATCTTGGCGGCTGCGGGCGCGTTCTTGGCTTCCTCATCGGTCAGCGCGACCGTGCGGATGGTGGCGTGCGGGCAGACGTAAGCGCAGTTGCCGCACTGGATGCACTTCGCGGAATCCCATTCCGGAACGGCGACGGCAACGCCGCGCTTTTCGTAAGCGGCAGCGCCCAGCTCAAACTGGCCGTCGACATGATCCAGGAACGTGGAGACAGGCAGCGAGTCGCCGTCCATCTTGTCGACCGGGAAGAGGATGTTCTTGACCTGCTTGACAAGCTCGGGCTTGCCTTCGAGCGCGTGGTCGACGACAACGTCTTCCGCGTTGGCCCAATCGGCGGGAACATCGATCTTGACGTAGGCGGTGGCGCCGGCGTCGATGGCCTTGTGGTTCATCTCAACGATGTCCATGCCCTTCTTGGAGTAGGACTGCGTGGCCTTTTCCTTCATGTAGGCGATGGCGTCTGCCTCGGGCAGGACCTTGGCCAGGGAGAAGAATGCGGACTGGAGGATGGTGTTGGTGCGCTTGCCCATGCCGATCTTCTGGGCCAGATCGATGGCGTCGATGGTGTAGAGCTGGATGTTGTTCTCGGCGATGTAGCGCTTGGAAGCGGCGTCGAGATGATGTGCGAGCTCTTCCGTCGACCACTGGCAGTTGATCATGAACACGCCGCCGGGCTTGACGTCACGGACGATCGGGAAGCCCTTGGTGATGTAGGACGGGTTGTGGCAGGCGACGAAGTCGGCCTTGTTGATGTAGTACGGGCTCTTGATGG
>CAKUOS010000008.1 GCA_934670025.1 uncultured Oscillospiraceae bacterium | reverse complement strand
TGACCAAAGTCACGCCGCCCCTTGAAAACACAAGGTTTTCACCATTTTTTGATTTTACTGTTTTACGACCACCCGGCCTTGCGTGTCTTTTCTTTTTGGCAGAGGCATGGTCTGCGTTCCAGACCATCATGAAAGGACGTGTCTCACGCATTTTGCTGCGGCTCCTCGCAAAATTGTAACCCTTCGCGCCCGATATGAAAGCGGCTTATTCAGGACGGTTTTTGGGGGGCGGTCGATGGAGCGTCCTGAGCTGCGCGACGAACCGCCGCGCCAGTCGTTTTTCCTGAAAGTCTTTTATATGCTGCGGAAGCTCCCAATATAGCCTTTTTCCCGTGAACAGATCTGCAACGGCGGAGGCGGCTGCCAACGGAAGATGCTCCTGAGATCCTTGAGCAAGTGCGCAAAGGCTGTAGCCGCTGATGACAGCTGCTGCTGACAGTTCGAAAAGCTGCTCACAGATTTTCCTGAATTCTCTTTTGCAGGACACAAGCTCTTCAAAGTCGGAATAGTCGCCCTGCTCCTGCCGCGCGACCATTTTCTCGATCTGTGCCAGGTAGGCGCGCCTCGCGGCGGAAAAGGATTTGTCCTTTCGCAGCTGCACGAACCGCTCCAGCGGGATACTCCGCAAATCGGCGGGCAGCGCAAGCTCGATGCTGCTTTTCGCAGTCTCGAACACAAGATTGCTTGTTTTGCAGAGCGCAAGCTCCCGATCGTTCAGATAGTGGGAGTATTTTGCGGCATCTGTGATCATTTCATAGTTGTTCTGCCGGGAGATCACGTTGGCCAGAAGGCTCATGTAGACAAAAGTCAGGTCGCTGGAGATATGGATGCCCACCTCGCAGGGCGTTGCGATGCGCTGCTCTATGCAGAATTTAAAAAATTCGGGCGAGTATTTTCCCTCGAAGAGCGTGGAATTCTGAAAAGCCGGCTCGCGCCAGTGTTCAATGCTTCCGCCGTGCGAAGCGCCGCGGAAGTATGGCCGGTAGAGCTGCGGGTGCGACAGGATTTTTTCAAATTCCCCGCACGCAAGGATCGCAGCGCGGTGGCCCTCTTCGGGAGAAGCGTGGTACGGTCGGATGAGGTCCGTTTCGCCTATGACGGTTCGGGATGCGTCGCCCAAAGGTATGGCGCGGGAATGCCAGGTGTCCGGGAAAATCGGGCGAAGCGTGTCAAAATAGAGCAGCGCAAACTTCAGCCAGCTTTCGTTCCGTACCTCAAAGCCGGGGAAATATATCATGTCTCGCATAGCCGGTCCCTCCTCAGCAAAAATTGTGGATTTTCTTTACAAGTCCATTTTACACCCAATACGCAGCAATTGCAAGGTGCGGGAACGCCGATAATCAGGCGCTGTGACACATGAAAACATGGCTCATAAAAGGAGGCCGGGCGTTCAGAATGCTCTGAACGCCCGGCAGGAGAAAGAAAAGGGCGGATTGGGGCCGCCGAAAGAGAGGCCGGGATGCCGTCGCATCCCGTTATGCAGGCGCAGAAGTGCGCATACAAACAAAAAACCGCGCAGCCGATATGACCGCACGGAAACAGGACCTCTGGGGGCAGAGGCGCCGAATGTTTCGGTCCCGGTCATGGCAGGACGCAGGGCAGCTCTCGGAAGACCTGACTTAGCCTGACGCACAGGCATCACAGTGACCGACTCGCGGGGCTTCTCACCCCATTCCACCTGCAAGCACACGGCTTGCGCGAACTGCCCGATATTCACTTTCTATGACCCAGTATACCATAAAATCGGCCGAAGGCAAATGCCTTTTTCCGATTTGCCATACCGGATCACATATGGTGGCATCCGGAAACCGGGATGATATTGCGCGGCGGCAGGCTGCGGCTCAGCCCTCGTTCCCGGCAGGCGCGTCGCCGGGCAGGATGGAAAATTCCTCATTATAGATGAAGCCGCCGTCGGCGTAGAACCACAGCAGATTCGCGCTCGTGCCGTCCGCGAACGTGAAATTCGCGCTCAGCTCGCTGCTGCCGTCTGCGTCAAGATCGGTAAAATCGCAGTCCAGCACAGCATCCGCCGCGCCGGGCATCGGCTGCGCGTATCGGGCGACCGCGACGATCTGACCACCGGAGGCGCTGTCCCAGAGCACGATCCCGGATTCGCTGACGTCCGGATAGATGGTCGTTTCCCTGCCGTTCAGCAGCATGACGTAAGAAACAGTGCGCTCCGGAACCGGCGGCGTCTCCGGCTGCGGCTGTTCGGCCGGCGTTTCCACTGCGGACGGCGTTTCCGCCGCAGGCGCAGTGGCTGCTGGAACTGCGGGCGCGGCGCAGGCCGTCAGCGTGAGCAGCGCGGCGGTCAGACCGGCGGCAAGCAGAAGTTGCTTGTGTTGCTTTTTCATAAGTTTGATTCCTTTCTGTTGTCCGTAAAAGCGGATGACGATCGATTTAAGATTCGGACTGGCGTAAAAAATGTACACATGACAGGGCGGCGATCGGGACGAAGCAGGCGCACCAGACCTCCAGAACCGCGATGCCGATCCATGCGGGCGTGTCTGCCCGGAAGAGGCCCAGCATCGGCGCCAGCAGGCAGCTCGGGACGAATGCGGCGTGGAGCAGCAGCAGCGCCCGCAGCCACCGTTCGGCAGCGGTTTCCGGGCGGAGCGTCAGCCCGGCGAAAAACGCGGCAAGCGACATCAGCGCGTAGCCCAGCAGATCGAAGCTGAAAAAGAGCCCCATCTGCTGAAAATCCAGCAGCTGCCGCGCCTGCTCCGTCAGACCGCCGGCGCGCACCGCGGTGAGCTGCGTGAAATAGACCGGCAGAATGACGGCCGCATAAGCCCCGGCGAACGCGGCAGCGGCGTGACCGGCGGACTTGCGCGCCGGTTCCGCAAAATGCAGAAAACAGCCCATCATCGGCACAAAGCCGAGCGCAAGGAGCATGGAGCAGAAATAGCTTCCGTCGTTCCAGCCGAACGGCATCGATATCGCAAAGCCGAGGACGGCCAGCAGACAAAAGGCGGCGCTGGCGGCGCCGAGCTTCCGGTTCATTCCGCACCTCCGGTGCGCGGCCGCAGACCACGCGCGATCCAGTCGTCCAGGAAGCGCATCTGCGCGTCCGTGTGGAACCAGTGCTCGCCGCCCGGCATGACGGTCAGCTCCGCGCCGGTCCGTTCCGCGAAGGCCGAGATCGCCGCAAAATCGGTCAGCGCGTCGTGTTCGCCGTACAAAATGCGCGTCGGCACGCGCCACGCGATCGGGTGTGCCTGCACATAGGTCAGATACCGCCACGAGAGCGTCTCGCCGAAGGCCGTGGGGATCTCCTGCTTTTCGGCAAGCATCTGCTCGGTCACATTTGCACTTCGCATCATGCTGCGGATGAGCGCTTCCATGTCCACGACAGGGGAGATGAACTGCGCGCAGTCGACGTGCGTTTCATCCAGCGCGGACATGGAGAAAAACGCGCCGATGCTGTTCGCCGCCAGCGTAAGACGATCACAGCGGGCGCGCAGCCCGGCGAAAAAGGCCGGGAATTCTTCTTTTGCGTCCCACGGCGTCTGCACGCGGTAATCGAAGCCGATTACCGCCGCATCCGGAAACAGGGGCCGGTAGTGTTCGGCCTCCGCCGCCGTGCCGCCCTTGCCGTGGACGTATACAACGATATGATTCATGTTTGCGTTACCTCGTTTTTTCTGTACAGCCTCGGTCTGCGGCTGCTCCGCATTTTGAGACGCACATATTGCATATCAGCTGTTGCGTAAAAGCGATTATACGCAATTTCACCGCGTTTGTCAATGCCGTCCGGAGAAAACGCCGCGCGGGTTCGTGATTGTGCTGTATTTCGGCACGCGCTTTTTGTATGTAATTTAATTTCAAAGCACTTGCAATTTTTATGAAGCTAAACTACAATAGGAGCATCTGATACCGTAAACGGAGGGACAGACATGAATCTGAAGAAGACGTACGTGCCGAAGGTCGGGTACACGGAGATCTGCAAAACGGGCGAATGCTCGCTGAAAATGCTGGATTTCGGCATGGTGGAGCTGAAAAAGGGCGACAGCGTGACGATCGAAACGGGTGAGAAGGAATTCGCGTTCATCATCCTCGGCGGTCACGCGGACTTCGCGTTCGACGCGGTCGAATGGAAAAACGTCGGCGGCCGCCGCTCGGTGTTCGAGGGCAAGGCCACGAGCGTCTACATCCCGCGGCACAAAACCGTGACCATCACGGGCTGCGAGCACGTGAAGATCGCCGTTTGCAGCACGAAGGTGGACGAGGACAGCGAGGCTGAGATCGTCGGTCCGGAGCGCGTGCGCGCCGTGACGCTGGGCGTGAAGCCGTGGGAGCGCGATACGCACTTCATCATCGACGGCAATACGAATGCCAAGCGTCTGACCATCGGCGAGGCGTTCGTCACGCCGGGCAACTGGGCCGGGTTCCCGCCCCACAAGCATGACGTCGATAATATGCCGCAGGAGGGCGTTCTGGAGGAAATTTATTACTTCCTGTTCCAGCCCGAGCAGGGCTTTGCCATCCAGTGCGCGTACACGAAGGACGGCGAGTTCGACGAGGCGTACCGCGTGAAGCAGGACGAGCTGGTCGAGTTCCCGCGCGGCTATCACACGACGGTCGGCGCGCCGGGGTACAACACGTACTTCCTGTGGCTGATGGCGGGAGAGCATCAGGGCTTCTTCCGCTCGAACGATCCGGATCACGACTGGGTCACCGCCGTCGAAAATCTTGTGAAAAAGGATTAAAAAGGAAATTATCGCAGCTATTTCACCAAAAATAGCCGCGATAATTTAGAAAAGCTGTGCATTGCAATCTCTGCGGAGATTGCGTAAAATCAAAATAGAAAACGGTTACGGAAACGATGACACGACCGGGCAGGAGGGTGCCTCGATGACGATACGGGATATTGCAAAGCTGGCGGGCTGCTCCGTTGCGACAGTGTCGCGCGTGCTCAACGATGCGGACGGCGTCTCCGAGGATATGCGCCGCCATGTCAAGCAGATCATCGAGGAAAACGATTTCCGTCCCAGCAGCACGGCGAAGAGCCTTGCGGAAAAAAAGACGAATACGCTGCTGTTTGTGTATGAAAACGTGCCCGAAAACCCGTTTTACGGCGAACTCATCCGCGGCGCGATCGAGGCAGCCAAGCAGACGCACCAGATCCTCCTGTTCAACATCATCAGCGAGGATTATGTGATCGATTACCTGTTCGGCGCGCTCAAATCGGGCCAGATCGACGGCACGATCATCGCCTCGACCGGCAATCCCGAGACGAAACAGTTCGCCCGCAAGATGGAGCAGGAGCATCAGAAGCTCGTCCTCATCAACGATCCGATCGACGAGATGAACGTCCCGCGCATCTACATCAACAACGAACAGTCGGCCTATCAGGCCACGAAATATCTGCTGCGCTGCGGACACCGGCGCATCGGCCACATCGGCGGCCGCGTCACGTCCTTCACGAGCTACAACCGCTACGAGGGCTACTGCCACGCAATGAACGAGGCGGGCTTGCAGCGCTACACGCAGATGTATCTCAACAACAACAATCTCGGCCGCGAGGACGCCAGACGCACGGCGCTGCGGCTGTTACAGCTGCCCGAACCGCCGACCGCGATCTTCGCCGCCAACGACATGATGGCCGTCGGCGTATACGAGGCGGCAGCCGAGCTGCATCTGCGCATCCCCGACGATCTTTCGGTCGTCGGCCACGACGATATCAACATGGCAAGCGTCATGGAACCGAAGCTGACCACGATGCACCAGCCGATCTTCGAGATGGGCCGCCGCGCGGTCTACCTGCTGCTGGATTATATCGCCTGCAACAGACCGCGCGCATTGCAGGAATCCGTGGTTCTTGCGGCGGATCTTGTGGAACGCGGTTCGGTCCGCCGGCTCTGAGCGCCAGGCGCGCGAAGAGCGGCAGACCTGCGCGGATCCCGGAGATCCGCGGGTTCTTATCCGCAATTTGTAACCGGTTACGAAACCATTTTACCATAAAACTTACACAAGTTTTCAGCGCGAAAGCACGGAAAAGTTGTGAAGTAAATAAAAAAGGAGACAACCATGATGAAGAAGATTATTGCACTGGTCCTCGCCCTCGCAATGGTGCTGTGCGTCTTTACGGCGTGCGCATCGAATCAGGAACCGGCCGCGGCCGAAACGCCCGCTGCCGAGACCCCCGCGGCTGAAACGCCCGCCGCCGAAGAAACCCCGGCCGCCGAAGAAACGCCCGCGGCGGAAGAAGAAAAGACGCTGAAGATCGCCGGTATCGTCTTCAAGGATGAGTTCACCATGAAGATGGTCCAGCAGGGCTATCAGGACGCCGCTGACAAGTACGGCGTGGAGCTGGTCATCGGCAACTCCATGGGCGACCTGGCCAACGAGCAGCAGCTGGTCTACAGCTACATGGACATGGGCGTCGACGGCATCGCCATCACCCCGTACTCCGAAGAAGCCTCCATTCCCATCCTGAAGGAAGCCTATGACAAGGGCATCGAAGTGGCCGTGGCCAACATCAAGCTCAACGACTGCGACTTCGTCTGCGGCGGCTTTACCTCGCAGGATCTGCTGAACGGCCAGAAGCTCGGCCAGTTCACGGCGGAATATCTGAAGAACAAGTACGACAACGATCTCAAGATCGCCATCATGGACTTTGACGCGGCCATCCCCGAACAGTCCAAGGCCCGTTACGGCGGCTTCCTGTCTGCGCTGGAAGAGGCCGGCGTGCAGTATGAGATCGTCGCGCAGCAGTCCTCCACCTCCAAGAACGACAACGTGCCCATCGTCGAGGCCATGCTCGCCGGCGCGCCCGACTGCAACGTGTTCTTCTGCACCTCCGCGGCGTTCACGAACGTTGTCGTCCAGGTCGTCATGAACATGGGTCTGTCCGAAAAGATCACCGTCGTCGGCTATGACATGGGCGAACAGACCGCCACGCAGCTGCTCGACGAGACGAGCCCGCTGTACTGCTCGCTGGAGCAGGATATGTACACGATGGGCTACAAGGCGGTCGAGCAGATCGTCAAGACCATCCGCGGCGAAGAGACTGAGTGCCCGCGCGGCGACACGGTCTATCTCGAAGGCATCATCCACAGCAAGGAAGACACCGCCGAGGTCCAGGAGTGGCTCGATAACTTCTACAAGCTCTCCTCCAAGTAAGAAACCTGCGCCCCCGGCGCGGATCACGCGGTGCAGAGGCAACTCTGCACCGCATTTGCCCACCGGCGCGCGCGGCGCGCCGGTATGTGAAAGGAAAGCGGTGAAGCGATGAGTACTCTATCATGCAAGGACATTGTCAAGGATTATCCGGGCACGCGCGCGCTGGATCATGTCAGCGCTTCGTTTGAAAGCGGGAAGATCAACGCGCTGCTCGGCAAAAACGGCTCCGGCAAATCGACGCTCTGCAAGATCTTTGCCGGCGCGGAGCAGGCCACGAGCGGCGAATTCTATCTCGACGGGCAGGCGCTGCACTTCAAAAGCCCCGCCGACGCGGCCAAAGACGGCATCGTGCTGGTCTATCAGGAGACGAGCCTCGTGCCGAGCCTGACGGTAACGGAAAACATCTTCCTCGGACGCCTGCCGAAAAAGAAAAACGGCGCGGTCGACTGGAAAACGGCGCGTGCGCGCACGGCGGAGCTCATGCAGGGCATGAACCTGCGCATCGACCCGAGAAGCAAGGTCATGCATCTGCCGATGTGGCAGCGGCAGGTCGTGGAGATCTGCAAAGCGCTGAGCAACGACCCGAAGGTCCTGATCCTGGACGAGCCGACCTCGGCGCTGGCGAAGGCGGAGGTCGAGATGCTCTTCCGGGCCATCCGGAGGATCAGGGAAAACGACGTCATCATCATTTACATCTCGCACAAGCTCTCGGAGATCCCGGAGATCGCCGACACGGTGACGGTCCTGCGCGACGCGCAGTACATCGGGAAAAAGAACATCGATGAGCTGGATAACGCCGGCATGATCGCCATGATGTTCGGCAAAACGGAGATCCGCCGCCGGCCGGCGGATGTCGTGCCCTCGGACGAGGTCGCAATGGAAGTGAAAAATCTGTGCCGCGCGGGCTGGTATCAGGACGTCTCGTTCAAGCTCTACAAGGGTGAGATCCTGGGGATCGCGGGCGTGCTCGGCTCGGGCAGAACGGAACTGCTCGGCGGCATTTTCGGCTCCGACCCGGCGGATTCGGGCGAAGTCATCATACATGGGAAGCATTATGCCCGCAGGACGCCGGCCATCATGAAGGAGGCCGGGCTCGGTCTGACCCCGGAGGACCGGAAAACGTCGGGCCTCATTCTACAGCACTCGATCGAGAGCAATCTCTGCTACGCGGGCATCAAAAAGACGACCGTCAACGGCTGGATCGAGAGCCGCGCCAAGCGCCGCAAGATGGCCGAAAAGCAGGTACAGGCGCTTCAGATCAAACTCTCGGGTCTACAGGCGCGCGCAAGCTCCATGTCGGGCGGCAACCAGCAGAAGGTCGTCGTCGGCAACTGGCTGAACAACGATCCGGAGATCATGATCTACGACGAGCCGACGCGCGGCATCGACGTCAACGCCAAGCAGCAGATCTTCGAGATCATGTGGGATCAGGCGAAAAAGGGAAAGTCCACGATCTTCGTCTCGACGGAGCTCGAGGAGCTGCCGGGCGTCTGCAACCGCATTCTGGTGCTGCGCGGCGGAAGGATCATGGAAGAACTGACCGGCGAACGTCTGGAGCGGACGTCGACGAACGAACTGTACACGCTCTGCATGGGAGGCGACAACAATGAACAGATTGGATAAGAAAAAAGTGACCTATACGCTGCTCAGCCACGTCACGGAGCTGGTGCTGGTGCTGGTCGTGATCGCGCTGTGGCTGTCGACGGAGAATTTCATGACGCTCAGCAACTGGATGAACCTGCTGCGCTCGGGCGCGATCAAGGGCCTGATCGCCCTCGGCGTGACGATGGTGCTCATCTGCGGCAAGATCGACCTTTCCACGGGCTCGCAGGTCGGTCTGTCGGGTATGTTCGTGGCGGTCATCTGCAAATATGTCTCGGCGAATCTGCCGAACGTCAGCCTGAGTCTGGCCTGCGTGATCGGCATCACGGTCGGGATTGTGTTTGCGATGCTCATCGGCCTGCTGCACGCATTTTTGCAGAATAAATACGATCTGCCGCCGTTCATCGTCACGCTGGCGACGCAGTATCTGATGTTCGGCATGGCGGCGATCCTCTGCAACAACTATCCGATTCCGAACGCTTTCCCGAACTGGTACGTGCAGGTCGGCATGGGCCGCCTGTTCGGCGTGGTGCCGTATCCGGTGCTCATTTTCCTGTTCTTTGCGATCATCTGCTACTTCATCATGGAGCATACGACCATCGGCCGCTCGGTCTATGCGGTCGGCGGCAACCAGGAGGCCGCGCGTCTGAGCGGCATCAACGTCTTCAAGGCCAAGGCGTTCGCGTTCATGTCCGTGCAGGTCTTCGCGGCGCTCGCGGGCTTCATCAATTCCGCGCAGGTCAATCAGGCCGACTGGACCTACGGCAAGGAGTGGCCGACGGACTGCATCTCCATGGCCATCATCGGCGGCACGTCGATGGCCGGCGGCTCCGGTACGATCTACGGCACGGTCATCGGCGTGGTGCTCATCTCCGTGCTCATCAACGGCATGACGATCCTGAACTGGAACATCTATCTGCAATATATCGTCCGCGGCGCCGTATTGCTCGGCTCGCTGCTGCTCATGACCTACCGCGACAAGTATAGAGACTGAGCATATGGAACGATACGAGAAAAACGAATACCGGCTGCCGTGGCGTCTGGCGCAGAACCAGATCCGGGCCAGCGGCGGCCGGGAGATGGACCGCTTCCGCGGCATCACGCCGCCGACAGACCGGCCGAACGGCGCCGAGGCGTGGGTCGGCTCGGTCACGCGGGCCAACGGCGCGACGCCCGAGAATCCGAATCTCGGCTGCGCGGAGGTCCTGCTGCCCGACGGCCGGCGGCGGTATCTGTTTGAGGCGATCGCGGCGGAACCGGAGCTTGCGCTCGGGCCGGCGCATCTGGCGCGCTACGGAACGGATCTGGGGATGCTGGTGAAGCTCCTCGACGCGAAAACGCCGTTTCTGCTGCAATGCCATCCGACGCGCGAAAACGCGAACCGCTTCTGGAACAGCAACTACGGCAAGGAGGAGTGCTGGTATATCATCGGCGTCCGGGACGACGCGCCCGAACCGCCGTATATCCTGCTCGGCTTCCGCGAGGGCGTGAGCCGCGAAGGCTTTGAGCAGGCGTACCGCGCGGGCGATATCGCCGCGCTCGAGGCGATGTGCCACAAGATCGAGGTGCGCCCGGGCGAGTGCTATTTCATCCCCGGCGGCGTTCCGCACGCGCTCGGCGCGGGCTGCTTCGTTGCCGAGATCCAGGAGCCGTCCGACCTCACGGCTGTGCCCATCGCGCAGCAGGCGCTGCTGGAGTTCCGCCGCAGAGCGAACCCGAAGGGCGTGTTCGTCCCCGAGGACGAGGCGCTCTATGAGCGGCGGATGCTCAACTCCTTCCACTATGCGGGCGCATCGCTCGCCGCGACGCTCGCGCGCTGCAAGAGCGCGATGCCGCTGCTGCGCGAGGAGTCCGGCGGCCGCGAGCAGGAGATCTTCGGCACGGCGCAGACGCAGTGCTTTTCCTGCACGCTCGTGCAGGTCCACGGCACGTTCCGCAAGACCGACACGCACGACGCGCAGATCTGCCTGATCCTGGACGGCAGCGGCGAGCTGGTCTGCGGCGGCGAGCGGATGTCCGTACGCCGCGCGGACGAGATTTTTTTCCCGTGCGCGGCGACGGACGTGCGGATGGAGGGAACATTCAGCTGTATTTTGTGCAATCCCGGCCTGAGCGCGCAGTACCGGCCGCACGCGGAAGAAACGGAAGAAGAAAGGACCCGGTTATGAAGACAACATTTGCATCCATTCTGGCGCTCGCGGAGGAACGCGGCTGCGCCATCCCGGCCTTCAACGTCTACAATCTCGAGACGCTGACGGGCGTCATGCAGGCCGCCGAACAGACCGGCGCACCGGTCATTTTCCAGATGTACAGCCGCCTGTTTGACGGCGGACAGGCCGAGCTGATGGCCCCGGCCATCGAAACGGCGATCGAAAAGCTCTCCGTCCCGGCGGTGTTCCACCTGGATCACGGCGCGGGCCTGCCGCAGGCCATGCGCGCCGTGCGCTACGGCGCGACGGGCATCATGATCGACGCCTCCACGCTGCCGTTTGCGGAGAATATCGCAAAAACGAAGCTGGTCGTCGAGCTGGCCGCGGCCAACGGCATCGGCGTCGAGGGCGAACTCGGCCACGTCGGCACGACGCAGGACGAGACGATGGCGGAATTCACGAAGGCCGAAGACGCCGCGCGCTTCGCCGAAGAGACGGGCGTCACGGCGCTGGCCGTCATGGTCGGCACGGCGCACGGACACTATAAAAAAGCGCCGGTTCTCGCCATCGACCGCATCGCCGAGATCCACGCCGCGACAAAGGCGCACCTCGTGCTCCACGGCGGCTCGGGCGTACCGGACGAACAGGTCCGCGCGGCGATCAAAGCCGGTATCCGCAAGGTCAATTTCGGCACGGACGTTTGCTGCTCGTTCCTGGACGGCGTGTTCGCCGCCGACCGCAGCGTCTACGCGCTCGATCTGTTCATGCGCGCGCCCGTCGACGCGGTCCGCGCTTACGCCGCCGGCCGTATCGAATTGCTCGGAGCGGCGACGCGATGAGCGGGATCGTCGGGATCGGCTCGGCCGTATATGATTTTCTGATCCGTCTGGATCAGTTCCCCACGGAGGACACGAAGCAGGAAACGCGGGAGACGAAGAGCCAGTGCGGCGGCCCGTGCGCCGTTGCGCTCATCGCGGCGAGCCGGCTCGGCTGCGGCGCGTCGTATCTCGGCACCGTCGGCGGCGACCGCTACGGCGCGCAGATGCTCCGCGCGTTTGAAGCCTGCGGCGTCGATGTTTCGCGGGTGCGCACGGTGCCGGGCAGCGTGTCGTTCCACAGCTTCGTCCTGCTGAGCGAGGCGAACGCCTCGCGCACGTGCCTGTGGAACCGCGGCAGTGTGCCGCCGCCTTCGGCGGACGATATCGACCCGGACGTGCTGCGGCAGGCGGATTTTCTCCACCTCGACGGCCACCAGACGCACGCGGCGCTCCACGCCGCGCAGCTGGCGCACACATACGGCGTCCCGGTCAGCCTCGACGCGGGCGGGCTCTATCCCGGCATGGAGGCGCTTTTGCCGCTGGCGGACGTGCTGATCCCGTCGGAGGAATTTGCGCTGCAAGTCACCGGCGCGGCGTCGGCCGAGGATGCGGCGGCGCGGCTGTACGCGCAGTACCGGCCGCAGACGCTCGTCATCACGCAGGGGAGCCGGGGCGGCTTTTTGTGGGAAGACGGCAAACCCCGGCGCTATCCCGCGTTCGCGGTCACGGCCGTCGACTCCAACGGCGCGGGCGACACGTTCCACGGCGCGTTTCTCGCCGCGCGCACGATGGGCCGCGGAGACTATGATGCGGCGGTGTTCGCATCGGCGGCTTCGGCGCTCAAATGCACGCGCTTCGGCGCGCAGGACGGCATCCCGACCCGGGAAGAGGTCCTTGCGTTCCTGAAAGCGCGCGGATAAACGGATCAAAGCCCGGGCGCCGCAGCGCCCGGGCTTTTTGACGATACAGGAGACAGGGAAATGATTTTTGACGAAATTGACCAAAACATCCGAAAATCGCTTGACGGTTTTTGACTTCTGTGCTACCATATTTTTGTCGCCGGGAAGAAGCTCTGACCGGCCGACCATCCAATTTCATTCTACCGTTCTGCTGACAAGGATGCGTTCCGCGTCATAAGAAGAGGGCAATGCGTATATGCGCCGTCCGACGGCCTTTCCATCCCTTCTGCTGAACGGCAGGAGGGATGAATTTATGTTTGGAGGAACGTCTATGCAAACACGCGTGGCCGTGCTGGCCGTGATCGTCCGCGAGGGAAGCTCCGTCCAGACGCTCAACGACCTGCTGCACCAGTATGGGCAGTATATCGTCGGGCGGATGGGCGTGCCGTACCGTGCGCGCGGCGTGAACATCATCAGCGTCGCCCTCGACGCGCCCGCAGACGTCATCTCCGCGCTGTCCGGGAAGCTGGGGCGGCTTGACGGCATCACCGCCAAGACCGTCTATGCGCCCGAGGGCAGCATGAGAAAGGAAGAAGACGTATGAAAAATCTGAAAAAGCTCCTTGCACTGCTGCTGACGCTGCTGCTGGTCCTCTCGCTGGCCGCCTGCGCCAAGCCCGCCGAAACCCCGGCCGAACCGGAACCGGCCCAGACCGAAGCGCCGGCCGAACCCGAAACGCCCGCCGAACCTGAAACCCCGGCCGAGCCCGAGGCTCCCGCCGAAGAGGAGCAGCCGGCCGGGGCGGCTGAACCCGCTGCGCTTTCCATCGCCGCGCTCAAAGGCCCGACGGCCATGGGCCTCGTCAAGCTCATGCAGGACGGCGCGTCGCGGCGCGAAGACGGCAGCGGCCTGATCTATGACTTCACGCTCGCCGGTTCTGCCGACGAAGTCACGCCCGCGCTCATCAAGGGCGAGCTCGATATGGCGTGCGTGCCCGCGAACCTCGCGGCCGTGCTCTATAACAAGACCGAAGGGGCCATCGAGGTGCTGGCCGTCAACACGCTCGGCGTTCTGTACATCGTCGAGAAGGGCGGGACGGTGCAGTCCATGGAGGACCTCAAGGGTCAGACCATCGTCGCCGCGGGCAAGGGCTCCACGCCCGAGTACGCGCTGCGGTATCTGCTGACGGAAAACGGCATCGATCCCGATACCGACGTCACGATCGACTGGAAAAACGAGCACAGCGAGTGCGTCGCGGCGCTGGCCTCCGGTCAGGCAGCCATCGCGCTGCTGCCGCAGCCGTTCGTCACCGTCGCACAGACGAAGATCGAGGGCCTGCGTATGGCGCTCGACCTGACGGCTGAGTGGGATAAGCTGGACAACGGCTCGGGCCTCATCACCGGCGTGATCGTTGCGCGCCGCGAGGTGGTGGAAGCCGATCCCGAAGGGATCAACTGGTTCCTCGAAGCCTATGCCGGTTCCGTTGACTGGGTCAACACGAACACGGCCGACGCCGCCGCGCTGACCGGCGAATACGGCATCGTGGACGCGGCCGTTGCGGAAAAGGCGCTGCCGTACTGCAATATCGTCTGCATCACGGGGCAGGAGCTGCATGACAAGCTCTCCGGCTACCTCCAGGTGCTCTTTGACGCGGAGCCCGCGTCGGTCGGCGGCACACTGCCGGCGGACGATTTCTACTACGCCGGTTAACAGAGAAAGCAAAACAGGGCGGCAGACATCTGTCTGCCGCCTTTTTGGAAAGGAGACGCCATGAACCGGAAAAAAACGCCCGTCCGGGCCTGGGCGGTATGCGTCTGGCTGCTCGTGTGGCAGCTGGGCAGCATGGCGCTGCGCGCGGCGTACCCGCACGGGGCGCTGCTGCTGGCGTCTCCCGTTTCGGCGGCGAAGCGGCTTGCGGAGCTTGCGGCGACGGCCGCGTTCTGGCGCACGGTCGGCACGTCCGCGGCGCATATTCTGGGCGGATTTCTGCTGTCGTGCGTACTGGCGGTCATGCTGGCGGCGCTGGCGGCGAAATTCCGCCGGCTCGAAGAGCTTCTTGCGCCGCTCGTCGCGGCAGTCAAGGCCGTGCCCGTGGCGTCGTTCATCATTCTGGCGCTCGTGTGGCTGAACAGCCGGTCGCTGGCGCTGTTCATCTCCGCGCTCATGGTCTTCCCGCCGGTCTACTGCAACGTGCTTGCGGGCATCCGCGCATCTGACCGCGCAGTGCTCGAGATGGCGCAGGTTTTCCGTGTGCCGTTCGGGCGCGTGCTGCGCGGCGTCTACGTGCCGCAGGTGCTGCCGTATTTCCGCGCGGCGGTGAGCGTCGCGCTCGGTATGTGCTGGAAGGCCGGGACGGCCGCCGAGGTCATCGGCCTGTCCGGCGGCACGATCGGCGAACGGCTGTATACCGCAAAGGTCTACTTCCAGACGCCCGATCTGTTCGCGTGGACGGCGGTCATCGTGCTCGTCTCGGCGCTGTTTGAAAAACTGTTTTTATTCCTGGTCGACCGGCTGACGGAAAGGATGGGTGCGTGATGGAGCTGCGTGCGGAGCATCTGCAAAAGCGCTACGGCGAGAGTCTTGTCCTGCGGGACGTGAGCTTCACGGCGGGCGTGGGGCTAACGCGCATCGAGGGCCCCTCCGGTGCGGGCAAGACGACGCTGCTGCGGATCCTTCTGGGGCTGGAGCGCCCGGATGATGGGCGGCACAACGGCGCGGCATTTCGCTGGGCGGCGGTCTTTCAGGAGGACCGGCTGCTGCCGGGGCTTGACGCGGCGGGGAATCTGCGCTTCGTGCTTGGAGGCCGCTATGACGCGGCGCGCGCGGCCGCGCTTCTGCGCGAGCTGGGGCTTGCGGACGCCGCGGACAAGCGCGTGCGGGACTATTCGGGCGGCATGAAGCGGCGGCTGGCGCTGGCGCGGGCGCTGCTTGCGCCGTCGGACGCGCTCGTGCTCGACGAGCCGTTCACCGGTCTCGATGCGGATAACTGCGGCGCTGCACTGCGCTGCATCCTCCGCGCGGCGGAGGAGAAGATCGTGCTGCTGGCCGCGCACGGCGCGCTCGCGCTGCCCGCAGACTGCGGCTGCGTGCAATTGTAAAAGGGATGCGGAAAGTCCGCTTTGCACCGATAACAAAAGGTACAGCCCAACTTGCAGGGCTGTACCTTTTTGCATCGGTTTTCAAATTTGCGTAGGGGCCGATGTGGGCATCGGCCCCTGCACCGTCCCGGTTCGTTTTGTCAAAGCCGTTTCTGACGCGGATCAGCGGTCGAGCCAGCACAGCACGTCGTTCCAGACCTCTTCGCGGTTCGTCTCGTTGAGCATCTCATGCCGGCCCTCGGGATAGAGCTTGATGGTCACGTCGCGCAGACCCGCGCGCTTGAACGCATCGATGCAGCGCAGCACGCCCTTGCCCATGTTCCCGACCGGGTCGCGCATCCCGGAAATGAACAGCACCGGGAGCTGTTTGTTCATCTTCGCGAGATTCTCCGGGCGCTCGTTCATGGCTACGCCGGTCAGCAGATCGCGCGCAAGGCCGACCGTTGCGTCGAAGCCGCACTTCGGGTCGGCGTCATACGCCGCGACGACCGCGTCGTCCGAGCAGATCCACGCATTCGGCGAGGAAACGGGCGCAAACGCACGGTTATAGCTGCCGAACATGAGCTTCGTGACGAGTCCGCTCGTCTTTTTTTCGCCGACGCGCGCTTCTTCCGCCGCGCAGACGAGCTTGCCGAGCTTCACCTTTACCGGCTCTTCCCAGCCGGTACCGGAGATGACGGCGCGGTCGACCGCGTCGGGATAGGTATAAAGATATGTGCGCAGGAGGAACGAGCCCATGCTGTGGCCGAGCATATAATGCGGCAGGCCCGGGAAGCGCGCTTGCAGGGCATCGTGGACGCGCTTTTCATCCTCGACGGCCGTCAGCCAGCCACCCCGGAAAAAGCCCTGCTCGCCTTCGGCGGCCGAGCCGCCGTGGCCCATGTGATCGTCGCCCGCGACGACATAGCCGTGCGATGTGAGGAAGCACGCGAAGGCGTCATAGCGGCCGATGTGCTCGGCGATGCCGTGGATGAGCTGGACGACGGCCTTCGGCTGCGTTTCGGGCTGCCAGAGCAGGCAGTGCAGCTGCCCGCCGCCCGCAGACGTCAGATAAAAAGTTTCCATTGTGGATGATCTCCTTTCGAAAGTCCTGTTTATGGGACAGTTGTTCTGGTATGATAGCGGCACAAAACAGGAATGGAGCTGATGTTATGTACCGCAGTAATGTTATCGTTTTTCCGTCTTCTCTGCCCGCCGGGCCGCAGCCCGGGATGCCTGCGGATGCGTGTGTGCGCACGCGCCGGCGCTGTATGCGGCTGATGGCCGCCGTCGAGGCCGCCGTGACCTGCTGCATCGGCGCGGGGTTTCTGATCTGCATCGGGCTTGTGATCTGTATGCTGTAGCTTTTGCCGCCCTGCGCGCCGTCATACGCAAAAAGAGCCTGTGCCGGTGCGGCAGGGCTCTTTTTTACGCCGGGCGCGCTCAGGTCGCGCGCTTGTCCCGGCAGTTATTTTCATAGAGGATGGCCAGACCCTTTAAAAGCAGATCGCGGTCGTAGATGATCTCGCTGCGGCACATCGGCAGCACGAAGCGTGCGATGCCGCCGGTGGCGACGATCGTCGAACCGCCGCCGAGCTCCTCGTCCATGCGGGCTGCGAGCCCGTCGACCATGCAGGCCGCGCCGAGCATGACGCCGCTGCGCATGGCGTCGACGGTATTTTTGCCGACGGCCTTTTTCGGGCTTTCGAGACTGATGGCCGGCAGCTGCGCGGTGCGGCTGCTGAGCGCCTCGGCCGAGAGCTTCGGGCCAGGGCAGATGCAGCCGCCGACATACGCGCCGTTTTTGTCGATGGCGGTGATGGTCGTGGCCGTGCCCATGTCGACGATGACGAGCGGCGGCTTGAACCGGTCGAGCGCGGCGACCGCCGCAGCGATCAGATCGCTGCCGATCTGCGCGGGATTCTCCATCTGGATGTTAAGACCCGTCCGGATGCCCGGGCCGACGATCATGGGCACTTTGCCCGTCAGCTTGCGCACGGCCGTTTTGCACGAGTTGAGGACCGGCGGCACGACGGAGGAGATGATCACGCCCTCGATCGAGCGCACGTCAACCTCATACAGGCTCAGAAGATTCTTCAGCTCCACGCAGTACTGGTCGGAGGTCTTGAGCAGGTCGGTCGCCATGCGCGCCTCGACCTGGATCGTCCTGCCCTGCATACAGCCGAGCACGATGTTGGTATTGCCGATGTCAATTGCAAGGATCATAGGTCTTCCTCATTCCGTATCGTATTCGATGCGGCACGTAAAGCCGCCGTTTTCCAGTTCCGCCACGGCATAGCTGCTGCGGCCGAGCCGCCCGGCCGTGCCGGGATTGAGCAGCGTCACGCCGCTGGCCTCCTCCAGGTTCGCAATGTGCGTATGCCCGTAGAGCGCCAGCTGCGCGCCGCAGTCCTTCGCCATGGATAACAGCGCCTTCGTGCCTGATTTGACGCCGAACAGGTGCCCGTGCGTCAGAAAGATCCGCACGCCCGCAAGCTCGATCGTCATGCTCGGGCGCACGGCTGGCTCGTAATCGCAGTTGCCGGGTACGTAATAAAAATCCGGTTCCGGGTACGCGAAGGACAGATCCTCCGCGTCGGACAGATGATCGCCCAGATGCGCGACCGCGTCCGGGCGTTCTTTTTCAATGGCCTCGCACGCGAAGCCGAGGCTCCGGTGCGTATCCGACAAAACAAGCAGCTTCATTCGTGTCACCTTTCGCGCCGCGCGCGCATATCCTTGTAGCAGGTTCAGTTCTCAGAACAGGAGGCATTGCATGAACGCTTCTTTTCAGGCGCCGAACGGCGCGTTTTCCGAGGCGCAGCTGCGCCGTGTGCTCGCGTCCCCGGCGGGGAAGCAGCTCCTGCGGCTGCTGGCCGCGAACGGCGGCGCGGCGCTGCGTCAGGCGGCTGCCGCCGCCGCGCAGGGCGATCACGCGCAGGCCTATGCCCTTTTGCGGCCCGTATTGGAGACGGACGAGGCGCAGGCGCTGCTGCGGCAGCTCGATGGATGAGCTTGAGCGCGCGCTGCGCGCCGTATTGGACGATCCCGCGCAGCTGAACGAGCTGCGCGCGCTGGCAGGCTCGCTCGGCCTCGGGCAGGACGCGCCCGCGCCGCCGGCACCGGAGCCCGCTTCGCCCGCACCGGAACCCGTCTTGCCTGTGTCCGCACCGGAACCCGCGCCCGCGAAGGCAGCCGGATCCTTTGCGCCGCAGCCGCGCGGCGCATCGCGCCAGGAGGCGCTGTTGCAGGCGCTGCGGCCATTTCTTCGCAAGGATCGTCAGGAAAAGATCGAGCGCGCCCTACAGGCGGCGAAGCTCGCGGGGCTTGCAAGCGGACTGCTTGCGAACCGCAGGAGGGAGGGACCATGACGTATCACCGCTATATCCCCGACGCCTCGGGCGTCTACCGGCCGCAGCCCGCGCCGCAGCCGGTTCCAAATCCCGCGCCCGCGCCTGTGCCGCCTCCGCCGCCGCCCGGCGCAGGTGCGCCCGGCCGGTCTTTGAAGGACCTGCTCGAACGGCTGCTGCCGCGCGGCATGGACGCCGGCGATCTGCTGGTGCTGCTGATCCTGCTGCTGCTGTACGTCGACGGCGAAGAGGAGGACTCTTTGAGCGTCATCCTGACCGCCGCGGCGTTTCTGTTGTTATAAATGGTACTTATTCGCTGAACGGCGCGGTGCCGTCGGGCAGGACGAACACGTCGTCGAACGCCTCGTCGCCGGCCGCAAGCAGCTCCAGCTCCGTTTGCAGCGCGTCATAGACCGTCTCGCCGTCCGATTTGAGGATCGCTTCGGTCAGAAGACCGCTGCTGAGGCTGATCCAGTATTCGCGGCGCACCGCGCCGTCTTCCGCGGCAGCGAAGATCTGCTGCCCGGATTCGTAGCGGTCGTCGGTGATGAATTCGCCGTCGGTGATCGTCTCGGGCGCAAGCGTGCCGAGCTGCTCATATGTCGGGATGCCGATCAGCGCGTCCATCGTCATATCCTCGCGCACCGCAAGCGCCTTTGCCTTCGTATCGTCCGCGTACCAGAGGTAGAGCGTCTGCCCGTCGGTCAGGATGTGCTTTTCCATCGAGCCGGTCCGCAGAACGGCGCACACGCGCGTGTCCGAGACCCAGATCTCGGCGGTTGTCTCAAAGCTCGCGCCGTTCATCCTGCGCGTGATGGTATAGCTCTGTCGGTAGTACGACGGGCGGCGGAGCGTGGCGACCATACTCTGCACGTTTTCACGGCTGACGGTCAGCAGCTGCGGCTGCCGCGCGTCCGCCGGTTCGCCGGCCGGCGCGCTCTGCGCGCCGCTGTCGGGCAGGACGATGGCCTCGCGGCTGTTCTGCCGCAGATTGCCGATGAACAGCGCCGCGATCACGCCGATGACGGCCAGTGTCGCCGCGCAGAACATGAGCAGCGTCCGCATATTTTTCTGATTCTGCTCCGTAGCCGTCATCTCCCTTCACGCGGCGGCTTCGCCCTGAAAATTCTTAAAAATCAGCGGGTCTTTGCGCCGCACGGCCGAAGTGCCAGAGGATGGCCTGCACGATCCGCTCGCTTGCGTGGCCGTCGCCGTAGGGGTTGACGGCCTTTGCCATTTTCGCATACGCCGCCGGGTCGTCCAGCAGCTCGTTCGCAAGATGCACGATCGTGTCCTTTTCCACGCCCGCGAGCTTTGCCGTACCGGCGGCGACGGCCTCGGGCCGTTCCGTCTCGCGGCGCATGACAAGCACGGGCTTGCCGAGCGCGGGCGCCTCCTCCTGGAGGCCTCCGGAGTCGGTCATGACCATGTGGCAGCGCGCGATGAGGTTGTGCATCTCCTCGACGTCGACGGGGTCGATGAGGTGAATGCGTTCGTGCCCGCCGAGGATGGGGAACACGCACTCGCGCACGACGGGACTCAGATGCACCGGGTAGACGACCTCAACGTCCGGATGCGCGTCCACCACGTCCAGAATCGCGTGCATGATGTCCTCCATCGGCTTGCCGTAATTCTCGCGCCGGTGGCACGTGACGGCGATGATGCGGCGGTTTTTGAAATCCAGCTCGTTCAGCAGCTGCGTCGGGAAGACGAAATCGTCCCGCACGGTGTACTGCATGGCGTCGATGGCGGTGTTGCCGGTGATGAAAACCTCGCCCATGACGGATTCGCGGCGCAGATTGTCCGCGTTGGCCTTCGTCGGCGAGAAGTGCAGGTCGGCAATGTCGCCGACGAGCGTGCGGTTCATCTCCTCCGGGAACGGGGAGTATTTATCCCACGTGCGAAGCCCGGCCTCCACGTGGCCGACCTTCACCTGATGGTAAAACGCAGCCAGCGCGCCGGCAAACGTCGTGGATGTGTCGCCGTGGACGAGCACAAGATCGGGCTTTGCCTCGTCCAGCACGGATTCCATGCCCAGCAGCGCCTTTGTCGTGATGGTCGAGAGCGTCTGCCGCTTTTCCATGATATGCAGGTCGTAATCGCCCGTCAGATGGAAGATGTCCATCACGGAGTCGAGCATCTCGCGGTGCTGACCCGTCAGGCAGACGATGCTTTCAATCTCGCCGCAGGATTGCAGCGCCTTGACGAGCGGCGCCATTTTGATCGCCTCCGGCCGCGTGCCGAAGACGGACATGACTTTGAGCTTATTCATGCGGTCCCTCCTGTGTTTCGTCCGGTTTTTCTTCGCCGGCAGGCGCGTCGGGCTTCGCAAAGATCATGCGGAAGCCGATGGCGCTGACGACAAAGATCGCCGCGATGAGCAAAAGCGCCTTGAGTTCTCCGGAGCTTGTCAGCACCACGGCCGCAAGGCCGAGAATGCCGGTCAGCATATACGCGATGGCGACGGACTGCTTCTGCGAGAAGCCCATGTCGATCAGCCGGTGGTGGAAATGGCCGCGGTCGGCCTTCATCGGGTTCTGGCCGTGGGCGATGCGGCGCAGGAATGCGAAGCAGATATCGAAGATCGGGATGCCGAGGATGAGGAACGGCACCGCGAAGGAAATGATGGCGTACATCTTGAAAAGACCCGTGACCGACAGCGTGGCGAGGATATAGCCCAGAAATGTCGAGCCGGTGTCGCCCATGAAGATCTTGGCGGGGTTAAAATTGTACGGGATAAAGCCGAGGCACGCGCCGAAGAGCGCGCAGAGGATGACGGCGATGTTGCCCTCGCTGACCATGAGCGCGATGACGATCAAGGACGCCGTGGAGATGGCCGACACGCCGACGGCCAGCCCGTCGAGGCCGTCAATGAAGTTGACGGCGTTTGTGATGGCGACGATCCAGATGATCGTCACCGGGATCGACAGCCAGCCGAGGTTCAGATACGTCGCCTCGGAGAAGACGTTGGGGTTCGACACGAACTGGATCGTGCAGCCGTGCCACACCGCGACGCCCGCGGCGGCGATCTGGACGAAGAGCTTCGGCAGCGCCTTGAGCGCCATGATATCGTCCAGCACGCCGAGGATGACGATCATCACCGAGCCGAGCAGGATGCCCTGCATCTGCCGGTCGATGTCGGCGAAGACGAGCACGGACAGCAGAAACGCCAGGAAAATGGCGAGACCGCCCATGCGGGGGATGGGTACCTTGTGCATCCTGCGGTTATCCTTCGGCACGTCGATCGCG
Organism: uncultured Oscillospiraceae bacterium; assembly: GCA_934670025.1. GTDB lineage: Bacteria > Bacillota > Clostridia > Oscillospirales > Oscillospiraceae > CAG-170. The sequence goes on along the minus strand of CAKUOS010000008.1, from coordinate 26,591 downwards.
CCGACCTTGCAGGCCAGGAGTTTGACGAGCGGCGTGGTCGCAAACGACACCGCCGCCGCCACCAGCATGGCCAGCAGCATATAAACGACTTGTTTTGTTGTCATAGTGATTGTTGAACCTCTTGCGGGGCAGTGCCGCCCCTGTGTTGACCTTCTGTGATTTCCAAGGCTCCTGCGATTTGCACCGTCCAAGCCTCCCCTTCGCAAGGGGAGGTGGCGAGCGCAGCGAGCCGGAGAGGTCGGGCAGGCAGTACGAATTCGCCGAAAGGCTTCCTCTCCTTGCCGTTGCCCCTCTGCTGGACCTCTCAGGCGCTTCGCGCCAGCATCCCTACCCCCCTTTGCCCCTTAAAAGGGGAGCCTTGGATCACGCACCGTCTCAAGCCTCCCCTTGTGAAGGGGAGGTGTCAGCGAAGCTGACGGAGAGGTCGGGCCGGCAAAATCGTTTCTGCCGTTATCTTGCGACGAAGCCGACCTTTTTATAGACCTTGCGGAGCGTCTTGTTGGCAAGATAGCCTGCGCGCTCCGCGCCCTCTTTGTAGACGCTCTCAAGATACGCCTTGTCGCCGAGCAGCTGCGTGGTCTTCTCGCGGATGGGGCGGACAAGCTCCACGACGGCCTCGCCGACGGCGGGCTTGAACACGCCGTAGCCCTGATCGGCAAATTCGGCCTCGGCCTGCTCGATCGTCTTGCCGGTCGCGGCGCAGTAGATCGTCAGGAGGTTCGAGATGCCGGGCTTGTTTTCCTTATCAAAGCGCACGGCCGTCTCGCAGTCGGTCACGGCGCGCTTGAACTTGCGCATGATATCCTCGGGCTTGTCCATAAGGAACACGCAGCCGTCGGGATCGGACTTGGACATCTTATTCTCGGGGTTGCCGAGGCTCATGATGCGCGCGCCCATTTTGGGGATGAACGGCTCGGGGAGTTTAAATGTGTCGGGGAAGGAATTGTTGAAGCGCATGGCGATGTTGCGGCAGAGCTCAACGTGCTGCTTCTGATCCTCGCCGACGGGCACAAGATCCGCCTGATAGAGAAGAATGTCGGCCGCCATCAGGACCGGGTAGGTGAAAAGACCGGCGGTAATGTTGTCGGCGTGCTGCTGCGACTTCATCTTGAACTGCGTCATTCTCGACAGCTCGCCGAACTGCGTGTAGCAGCCGAGAATCCAGCTCAGCTCCGCGTGCTGCGGCACGTGCGACTGGATGAACATGATGTTCTTCTGCGGGTCGAGGCCGCAGGCGATATACTGCGCGAGCTGCTCCAGACTCCGCCGGCGCAGATCGGCCGGCACCTGCCGCACGGTGATGGCGTGCATATCGACGATGCAGTACAGGCAGTCGTATTCGTCCTGCAATGCGACCCAGTTTTTGATCGCGCCCATATAAGAGCCCAGCGTCAGATCGCCGCTCGGCTGAATGCCGGAAAAAATGCGTTTTTTCTCGTCCATGATTTGATCCTTCTTTCTGCTGTACATGGATATGTCCATAGTTGGGGATATTTTAGCACAAAGCGCGCCGATGCGCAATCCGCGATTGACTCTTTCTCGAAAAAACTGTATAATCACAGAAAACTACTCGATTTGGAGGCAAAACGCATGGATTTTTTTGAGCAGATGGAAGCGCGCATCCCGCACGGCGAGGTCCGCACGCGCTTTGCGCCGAGCCCCACGGGCTATATGCACGTCGGCAATCTGCGCACGGCGCTCTATACCTGGCTCATCGCCCGCCGCCATCACGGCAAGTTCATTCTCCGCATCGAAGACACCGATCAGGGCCGTCTGGTCGAGGGTGCGGTCGACGTGATCTACAAGACGATGGCCGAATGCGGCCTCGATCACGACGAAGGCCCCGACGTCGGCGGCCCGGTGGGGCCGTATGTGCAGTCCGAGCGGCGCGAGCTGTTCGGAAAATACGCGAAGCTCCTGTGCAAAAAGGGCGGCGCGTATTACTGCTTCTGCCGCAAATCGGACGAGGACGACGCGGAAAAGACCGGCGAGATCAGAAAGCACGTCTGCGCGTGCCGCGATCTGCCGCTGGAAGAGGCCGAGGCGCGCGCCGCGGCCGGCGAGCCGTTCGTTATCCGCCAGCGCATCCCGCACGAGGGTACGACCACGTTCCACGACGCCTCCTTCGGCGACATCACCGTGGAAAATCAGGAGCTGGAGGATCAGGTGCTCCTGAAATCCGACGGTCTGCCGACGTATAACTTCGCCAACGTCGTCGACGACCATCTCATGGGCATCACGCACGTCGTGCGCGGCAGCGAGTATCTGTCCTCCGCGCCGAAGTACAATCTTTTGTACGAATCGTTCGGCTGGGAGATCCCCACGTATGTCCACTGCTCGCCCGTCATGCGCGACGCGCAGCACAAGATGTCCAAGCGGCACGGCGATCCGAGCTACGAGGATCTCATCCGCGAGGGATATCTCACCGAGGCCGTGCTCAACTACGTGGCGCTGCTGGGCTGGAGTCCGAAGGGCGAAAACGCCGAGCGCGAGTTCTATACGCTCGGCGAGCTTGCCGAAATTTTCGACATTTCCGGTATCTCCAAATCCCCGGCCGTGTTCGACATCAACAAGCTGCGCTGGATGAACGCGGAATATATGAAAAAGCTCTCGCCCGAGGCGTTCTACGCCAAGGCGGAGCCGGTTCTGAAATCCGTCATCACGAATCCCGCGATCGATCTGCGGGCCGTCGCCGCGCTGGTGCAGTCCCGGTGCGAGATCCTGTCCGATCTGCCCGGGCGCGTGGACTTCATCGAGGCGCTGCCCGCATACGACACGGCGCTGTATGTCCACAAAAAGTCCAAGACGACGCTGGAAAACAGCCTTTCGTCGCTTCAGGCCATCGTCCCCGTGCTCGAAGGGCTTGAAACGTGGACGAACGAGGCGCTTTATGATGCGCTGGTGCAGCTGGCGGCAAAGCTGGAGGTCAAAAACTCTGTCGTGCTCTGGCCGCTGCGCGTGGCCGTGTCCGGAAAAGCCTCGACGCCCGGCGGCGCGACGGAGCTGTGCGCGCTGCTCGGCAAAGACGAGTCCATCCGCCGCGTGAAGGCCGGCATCGCGCTGCTGCAAGCGTAAGCACGTCAGAAACGGCTTTGACGAAACGAGCCGCCGCAAGCGCCGCCTCTTATTCTCTAAATCCGTTTCTTCCTTTCCGAAACGCAAACCGAGTTTGCGTTTCGGTTTTTTTATTCTCTAAGCTCGTTTCCTCCTTTCCAAACCGCAAACCAAGTTTGCGGTTTGGTTCTTTACGCCCGCAGGCGCACGCTGCAAATTTTCTTGGCACCGACACCGCCATCACAAACAATGACGTGCTCTGTCGGCAGTTATTCACAGATAGGCAAAAGGGACGGTCGATGATGACCGTCCCTTTTTTGAGAAGATACGTGATGGCGGTTTTTGAGCAAAAAAAAGCGTCCTTTTCTCCCCGATCTTTTCCCACGCACGGGAAAAGATTGGGCCGTCGGAGACACGTCGGAAACGGCTTTGACGAAACGAGCCGCCGCGCGTCAGAAACGACCTCGGCGGAACGAATCATCGCGAGCGATGCTTCTTATCCTCTGAGCTCGTTTCCTCCTTTCCAAACCGCAAACCAAGTTCGCGGTTTGGTTTTTGGAAAATCTTCCGGGAAGGTGTAGGGGCCGATGCCCACATCGGCCCGTTGGGAACAATCGAATTCGCCGAAGTGCCTCGCGTTTCGGATATACGTTCTGCCGGGCCGATGTGGGCATCGGCCCCTACAAGGGTTTGCGCCCGCAGGCGGACGCGGGAATCGTACGCGATTGTGTGTGTTTTCGCAAAACAGTTGCATTTTGTAATCAAATCTGATACAATGCATATGATTTCACCTCGGAAAGGAGCGTGGTATGGATGCGGCCAAAGCTGCACAAGGCCCTGTGGCTGCTCACGGCGCTTTTGATCCTGCTTGGCGGGACGCTCTGCGTCCGCGCGGAGGGAGAACAGTTCTCCGACGTGCCCGCAGACAGCTGGTTTTATGATGATGTAACGACGCTCGTCGCCTCGGGTGTCGTCAGCGGCTACCCGGACGGCACCTACCGCCCGAACAATACCGTCACCACCGGCGAGGCGCTCAAGATGATCCTGCTTGCCGCCGGTTATCCGGAACCCGAAACCGCCAGCTCGCACTGGGCGCGCGGCTATCTCAATTTTGCCATCGAGCAGGGCTTCCTCGTGCGCTACGAGGACATTTCCGACCTCGATATCCCGATGACGCGCGTCCTGGTGGCCAAACTCGCGGCCAATGCGCTCGGCCTGACGGCCTCCGGAGCGCCGACGCCCTTCACCGATACCGACAGCGGCTACGTGCTCGCGCTCTATGAGTCCGGGATCGTCGGCGGCTACCCGGACGGGACCTACCGGCCCGGCGCGTCGCTGACCCGTGCGGAGCTGGCCGCCATCGTCCGCAGGATCGACGATCTGCGCGCGCCGTATGTGCCCGCCGACCCGGATGTGAAGCCGGAAGACATCACGCTCCGCACCTCCGAGCAGATGATCGCGCTTCTGAAGCAGAAGGAGGGCTTCCGCGCCACGGCCTATTGGGACTACGCGCAGTATTCCATCGGCTACGGCAGCGCCTGCGGCAAGGACGACTACCCCAACGGCATCACCGAGGCGCAGGCCGATATCCTCCTGCGCGAGATGCTGCAAACGTTCGAGGCGAAGCTCGATGCGTTTTTGCAGGAAAATTACCTGACCCTGACGGACAACCAGTATGATGCGCTCGTGAGTCTGACGTACAACATCGGCGCGGGCTGGATGAAAAACAGCACGCTTTCGAATCTGCTGAAGTCCGGTACATACACCACGAACGAGCTGGCCTCGGCCATCGGCATCTGGTGCCACGTGACGACAGGCGGCACGGCGAAGATCCACGACGGCCTTGTCGCGCGGCGCATTTCGGAGATCAACGTCTTCCTGTACGGCGATTACTCCGGCGAAGCGTCCGGTTTCTACTGCGTGCGCTTTGAATCGGACAGGGGCTCGGTCGAGCGCGACGTGGCGTTCTACGAATGCGGCAGCGCGTTCGAGCCGTACATCACCGCGGAGGCCGACGACGACACGTTCGTCTGCTGGCGCGACGAAACGGGCGCGGAATACGCCCCCGGCAGCTTTATTAGCCGCGATCTGACGCTCACGGCCGTCTGGCAGAGCGAATTGGAATCCGACTGGGGCTGAAAGTCCGGATTATTGGACAGTTAATGTGATATCCTGACCGCAGAAAAACCGAAAGGGGACTGCGGCATGGAGATCACAATGCGATACGTCAGAGGCCACGTGGAGGTCTACACATCGGCGGGGCGCTTCCTGTTCTCGGCGGACACCGAGGCGGAGGCCGCCGCCATGCTGGAGGAATAAACGGCATGAACATTCAGATTTTCGGAAAAAAGAAGTGCTTTGACACGAAAAAGGCCGAGCGCTGGTTCAAAGAGCGCCGCATAAAGTTCCAGCTCATCGATCTGGTGCGCTTCGGGATGTCGGGCGGCGAGTTTGACAGCGTCCTGCGGGCCGTAGGCGGCGTGGACAAGCTGATCGACTGGAGCGTCAAAAGCCCGGAGATCGACCTCATGCGCTACATGGACGACGCGCGCGCGAAGGAGGACAAGCTCTTCGACCATCCGGAGCTCATGAAAACGCCCATCGTGCGCAATGGCCGCGCGGCGACCGTGGGCGACTGCCCGGAGGTCTGGCAGACCTGGCTGAACGCTTGACATTTCCCCGGCGTATGCTATAATAAAAATAACCAGAGACACCTCGACAAGCGGTTTGTCCCCGGTTAAATGTGGATTAGGTGAAACATTTCACGAAACCGTCACTTTGCCGAGTGGCGGTTTCGGCCGTTTATGCGGATCGTAACAGTCAATCCAAAGATATGGAATGTCAATGTGATCGGCATCGGAACACCCCCCTTCACGGGGAATTCCGGGGTCAAACCGCCCGTCGCTGTGTTGGCGTCTCTGGGGTTCACATGAACCGTTCTTATTGTACCATGCACCGGATAGTTTGTCAAATCCTGCCGATGCCCGGGCAACCCTTCCGTGGGAGCCGTAGGGCCCGACCTCTCAGTCAGCTTCGCTGACAGCTCCCCTTCGCAAGGGGAGCCTTGGGCGGTGCGCAATTCAAAGCCTCCCCTTTTAAGGGGCCGATTCCCCCTGTCAGGGGGAAATGTCCCGCAGGGACAAAGGGGGTAGGGATGGTGGCTCGGCGGAGCCGGGACGGAGAGGTCGATGCAGGGCCAGCCGCGATCTTTACGTAAATTTAAGACAAAATGGGCTTGCAAACCAAACCAGCCTATGGTAGGATATAGAGGACAAACAGCCGGCGGAGGCGCGTTGCCGTGTAGTAAACGCTTACACCGGCGAAGAACGAACGAGAAAAGGAGCGAAAATTCCATGAAGAAGAGAATTTTGTCCCTGCTGCTTGCCGTCGTGATGCTGATCGGCCTTTTGCCGACGGTCGCGCTGGCGGCGGAGCCGACGGCAGGAACGCCGACGACCCCTGAAAAGCCGGTTGTCGAGCACGAGCAGGAAGATGATCCGATTCATATTGTAAAATCCGTCTCGGGCGACACGCTGACGCTCGAGGCTTATGTAACGAACCCGTTGAAGATCGTCACGGATACGGTTCCGCTCGATATCGCGCTCGTGCTGGACGTTTCCGGTTCGATGGACGATAAAATCAACTCTTGGACATATGAAAAGACGTATTCAGTGAACCCGGAAGGCGGCACACGCTATTACTATCAGAACGCGGACGGCGATTATGAGCGGGCGTACTATTGCGACGGCTGGGCTCGGTACTGGATTTCTGTCTTTGACCATAAGGTGCATGAGGCCGGTTGGTTTGCCGACCCTCACAGAGACGGCAATGGCCACAATACCAGCCGCCCGTTGACGCCGATGACCTCTGAAGACGATACTAACACCACGCATACGCAGTTCTATACTGCGAAAAGCGGTCGGGCAAAAAAGATCGACGTTCTGAGGAGTGCGGTCAACGCATTCATCAACAACGTCCATGAGACTTCGCCCAACAGCCAGATCGCGCTCGTGAAGTTTGCCGGCACGGAGAAGATGGAAGTCGGCGATAGCCAATATCGGGACAATAACGGCTATTGGCACAACAACTCCCAGATCGTGAAGCCTCTTACGAAGGCCGACAAAAGTGGCGCAGCAGCACTGAAAGAGGCTGTCAAAAAGCTGAAGCCTGCCGGTGAGACGAGAACCGACAACGGCATGAGGCGCGCTGCGGCGGCGCTGGACGGTGCGGCGAACCAGAAGGTCGTCATTGTCTTCACGGATGGCAAGCCGACCACGCTCACCGACTACGACAGCGAAGTTGCGGGTAACGCAGTCAACGAGTCGAAGGGACTGAAAAAAGACGGCGCGCTGGTCTACACGATTGCGGTTCCGTTTAACGAGAATAACACTGGGAATGATAAGGTTGACCCGTCAAACACCACCAGCAATATTAACAAGTTCCTGCACGCTGTTTCCTCCAACTATCCGGACGCGACTGCAACGAATAGCAGCATTGACCTCGGCAACCGCGCGGCGAACAGCAACTATTACCGCGTGGCGACCACCGGTGGCGAACTGACCGACATTTTCAAGCAGATCAGCAAGGAAGTTTCCTCGCTCACGCTGACCATGGGCACGAGCACCGTCCTGTCCGACACCCTTTCGCAGTATTTCACATTTAAGAATGAAGCGAGTACGGACGGCACGTATGGTATCAAGGTCTACACCGCAACTGCGAAGACCGGTCAGACGGAACTTGAGTGGAATGACCCTGTTGAATTCACGGATGCAGAACTCAGCGTCGGTACGGACAAGAGCATTACCGTCAAAAACTTCGACTACGGCAAGGAAGCCGTAACGATCGGCGCGGACGGCAAGATCACCAGCGGCAAAAAGCTGATCGTGGAGATCCCCATCAAGCCCGATACGGCTTATGAGAACTGGAACGCGGACACGGACAACTATCCCACCAACGCCGCGAACTCGGCCGGTCTGTCCGGTTATAAGGATGAGAAGGGCAACGAACTTTCCACCATCCTGAAAGAGTCTCCCACGGCGGAAGTCAAGGCTTACGACGTGACATACTCGTCCACGGTCGAAGGTACGACCGAAGCCAAGCCCAAGGATGACCCGAAGGATGGCAGACATTACATCCCCGGCCAGACCGTAACGGTTGCGGGCGCTCCCAGCGCTGACGGCTGGACGTTCGCGGGCTGGAACGCGCCTGATGACGTGACTGTCACCGAAACCGAGGGTAAAAAGACCTTCGTCATGGGCAGTAACGATGTGAACTTCACCGGCACTTGGACGAAGAACCCCACCACGGCCTCTGTGACGATCAATAAGGAGTTCAGCGGCCTGCCCGAGACTATGACGGACAAGCCAACCCCGACCATCACGGTCAAGGCGGCGGATGGTACGACGGTCAAGTCCGAGAAGACTATGAATTTGTCGATCACTGACCTTGCGTCGGGTACTTACACGGTCGAGGAAACCATCGACGATATCCCGGGCTATACCCACACCAGCAAGGCCCTGTCTGGCGATGGCGCAACCACGTCGGAAGACGGCGTAATGTCCTTCACCGTCAACGCTGGCGAGAACAAGACCTATACCCTGACCAACGTATATGAGCCCTATACGTTGACCCCCTATGATGTTCAGCATTATCTCCAGAATCTTGATGGTACGACTTACAAACTTAAAACGACTGAGCATAAGTTCGGCACCACCGATACCACTGTGACCGCATCTGAGCTGAGCTTTGAGGGCTTCACCTATGACAGCACCGTAGAGGGTACGCTTACCTCTGGCACGATCACCGTTAACCCGAGACTCGTCCTCAAGCTCTACTACACGCGCAACGCTTATACCGTCACCTACACGGACGGCGTAGAGAGCGAAGCGTTTGCTGATAAGACCGAGAATAATGTCAAATACGGCGCGGATATCCCCGAGTTCGGAAAAGCGCCCAGCCGTCAGGGCTACAGCTTCGTCGATTGGAAGTGGTACGCAGAAAAGGACCTCACCACTGAAATTGGCAAACCGGCCAATATGCCCGCCGATAATCTCGTTGCCGTCGCACAGTGGAAGAAGTACGAGAATGCTGAGTTCAACCTCAACACCGATGTCAAGGTCTACAAGGAATTGGATGCCGACGAGGATGATCTGGACTATCTGATGAGCCTGCCCGAGGCTGCCTATACCTTCAAGGTCAATGTCTATGAAGCTGAACAGGACCCGACCACGACGTATTGGGCGCCGAAGAACTCCGAGAAAATAGATGCGACCGGCACGGTCAAGTGGACGAAGGACAGCACGAAGTTGCAGTTTAGCTTTGATAAGCCGCTGACCTTCAATACGACGGGCGTGTTCCACTACATATTCTTAGAGCAAAATGACCACGTTGTTGGTATGCAGTATGACACGAAGGCGCGCGCCAACGTCCTCGAAATCACGGTGAGTGATGAAGGCAAAGGTGAGTATAAGGTTGACGGCGCATTCATGAACGGTTTTGGTGGCCAAACCCATCTCACCTTCGAAAACAGATACACCAAGCCGACGAAGGAAACGATTACCGAGAATAACAAGTTTCCCCTGATGTTTACAAGCGGGGACAACGCGAATTCAAGTTGCAAAAATATGGTTGAGGCAGCCGCAGAGGCAGCGAGCAGCGTTCTGATGATCCCGGACGCCAGCGGCAATCTCACCGTCGACAAGTCCATCGACAAGATCACGCTGGCGTATGTCGTCAAGATCCAGGGCGATACCGGTACGACCGTAACGGTCACTGACCCCGGCGCGACCTATGTGACCTATGCCAAGAATGATAGGGTGACTGCAACAACGGAGAATGATGTCGTCACGGTCACATTTACAGGACAGACCACGGCTTACCTGTACTTCATCAAGACCTTTACTCGCGATCAGTTCAACGAGATGCAGAACGTCGCTGTTGTTAACGGCAAGGACGTTCCCTCCGACGAAACTACGACCACCGACAAAACCCCCGGCAACCTCAACTTCAGTGACCTCGTCGAGAAGGAACTGACGATCACCGGCGAAAAGAACTTCACCGGCGCAGCGTTCGAAGCTGAACTGAAACTGACGAACTACGATTCCACCGACCCGAAGCCGATTATCGCCATGTATGCGGCAGAAGACGAGAAGGTAGCGGAAGACGAGAAGGTAGCGGAAGACGAGAAGGTAGCGGAAGTCTGGGGCAAGAACTGGGAGTACACGCTCTGGGCGCGCTTCGATGAGACTGCCGAAAGCGGCGATAGAGTCCACTTCTACGCCGAAGACGGCAAGGAACTCGTCCTGAGCTTCCCGGCTGTCGGCACATACACCTTCGACCTGCGCGAGGTCATCCCCACCGGCGCTGAGGGCTACGACGAGAGTGTCTACACCATCGTGGTCGAAGTCACGACCGCTGTCAATGGTACGAGCCTCCGGGTTATGGGCATTTATGTTGGCAAGGACGACGAGGAGCCTGTATGGTTCACGGGAGATGACAGAATTGTCTTCCACAACACCGTCGACACCGGCGATATCCCGTACTATCCCATCATCCCCATCCTGCCGACCGTGAAGGACGAGGGCAAGCTGAACAAGACCGATCACTTCGCCTACATCATCGGCTACCCCGACGGCACCGTCCATCCCAACGGCGAGATCACCCGCGCCGAGGTCGCCACGATCTTCTTCCGACTCCTGAAAGACGACGTGCGCAACGCTTACTTCACGTCCTATAACACCTACTCCGACGTGAAGCTCGGCAAGTGGTACAATAACCCCATCTCCACCATGTCCGCCCTCGGCATCATCAACGGCTATCCGGACGGCACCTTCCGTCCCGACGCGCCCATCACCCGCGCCGAGTTCGCGGCCATCGCCGCCCGCTTTGACGAGACGGCCACCCGCGGCACCACGACCTTCGTCGACGTTTACGGCCACTGGGCCGCCGACGAGATCGCCAAGGCCTATGGCAACGACTGGATCAAGGGTTATCCGGACGGCACCTTCCGCCCCGACCGCAACATCACCCGCGCCGAGGCCATGACGCTCATCAACCGCGTCCTTGACCGCGCGCCCGAGTCCCCGGCAGACCTCCTGCCCGACATGAACAAGTGGTCCGACAACATGGACACCACCAAGTGGTACTATCTGGCCATTCAGGAAGCGACCAACAGCCATGATTACACGCGCAAGACGTTTGATTATGAGATGTGGAAGCGGATGCTGCTTGACCCCGACTGGTCCCGCTACGAGCGCTGAGCGCAAATCACATGAAAAACGCCTCCCCCACCCGGGGAGGCGTTTTTTTCGCGCAAAATGCGGCGCAAAAAGCCCTTCGCAGCTGCGAAGGGGCGGTTTTTTCGGGATTCGCCTACAGGCTCCACGGCAGATACGCCGCGAGGATCGCCAGCAGCACCGCGGGCAGCATATTCGCCACGCGCAGCTTTTTGCCCCAGATGAGATTCACGCCGATGCAGAATATCAGGATCGAGCCGATCAGGGACAGGTTGGCAATCGCCGCGTCGGTCATCACGGGCGCGAGCAGCCGCGCCAGCAGCGTCATGCCGCCCTCGAACACGAACACGGGGATCGCCGAAAACGCGCAGCCGCGGCCCAGCGAGGCCGTCATGACCGCGATGATGATGAAATCGAGCACCGATTTGACCGCCAGCGTCGTGCAGTCGCCGGTCAGACCGTCCTGGATCGCGCCCATGATGGCCATCGCGCCGATGGAGACGGCCAGCGACGCCGTCACAAAGGCGTGGACGAACGAGGCGTCGCTGTCGCTGCCGGTTTTGGCCTTGAGCCATGCGCCGAAGCGCTCGAACCCGCGCTCGATGCCGAGCAGCTCGCCGATCACGGTCCCGAGCGCGAGGCACAGCACGACCAGCATGGAGCGGCCGCCCGTGACGGACGCGCCGCTGATCTTCAGCATTCCTTCCATCGCGCCCGCGATGGCGATGAATACGACGCTGACGCCGCAGGTCTTGCTCAGCGCGTCCTGCTGCTCCGGGCGGAACAGCCGCCCCGTCAGATGCCCGGCCAGCCCGCCGGCGAGGATGCCGCCGCAGTTGAGCAGCGTTCCGAGTCCGATCATTGGAATTCCTTCTTTCTGTCCTGGAAACCGGCGCCGCGCGCCGGTTTTCCCTATGATAGCAGACGCGCGCGGGAAAGTCTACCGCGGCACGAAAACGGGGGATTTTTCGCCGATGGCGAACGGCGTTTGAAAAATTGGTGAAAGCGCTGAAATACAAACTAAACTTTTGTCAGGCAAACAAAAAATTTGCCATTGCTTAACGAAATTGAAACGGCTATACTTGATACTGAGGCGGGAATAGCGTCAATTGACAAGGGCACACGCGCTTGCGGGCCGGACTGGAACGCCATCTGCTGCGTTATCGTCCTTGACTTACGTCAGTAAGTCTGCGTCCTCTGCCTTGCATATGGCGCCCCAGACCGGCCGGCAAGTCCACGGAGTTTTTCACGGTGGATAAACGGCGGCTGGGCAGACAGACGAGGCAGGCGGGCTGTCGCCCGCCAACGAGGATAACGACGCCAGACGTTGTTTTGCCCCGTGAAAAACCGTGTCTGCCCTTGTCAACTGACGCTAACGGGCGGCGTCTGTCACTTTTCCCTTTTCGGGCAAGGCGTTCGTCCACCGCGCACGCGGCTCCCGCCATCAAATAAAAGGAGATCTTACACATGAAAGACCAGAGAACCCGCGCCCCGGCGTCCGTCGACAACATTTACAGGCTCGACGGCAGAGTGCCGGTCGCAAAAGCCATCCCCTTCGGCTTGCAGCACGTGCTGGCCATGTTCGTGGCGAACGTCACGCCTGTCATGCTGATCGCAAGCGTTGCCGTGTACAACGGACAGGCGTTCACCGCCGTCGATACGGCGCTGCTCATCCAGGCCGCCATGCTTGTTGCCGGCATCGGCACGCTCATCCAGCTCTATCCCATCTGGCGCATCGGCTCGCGGCTGCCGGTCGTAATGGGCCTGAGCTTTACGTTCCTGTCCGCGATGATGACGCTTGCGGCAAAGGATTACGGTCTGATGATCGGCGCGGTCATCGTCGGCGGCTGCATCGAGGGGCTGCTCGGCCTGACGGCCAGATACTGGCGGCGCTTCGTCAGCCCCATCGTCTCGGCCTGCGTCGTGACGACGATCGGCTTCAGCCTGCTCTCGACGGGCATTTCGTCGTTTGCAAGCTCGTCCGTGTACCCCACCGGCGCGTGGCAGAATCTGCTCGTCGCGGTCATCACGCTGGCGGCCTGTCTGGTCTATAATTCGCTTGCAAAGGGCTTCTGGAAGCAGCTGTACGTGCTGTTCGGCCTGATCGTGGGCTATATCGTCTCGCTGTTTTTCGGCATGGTCGATTTCGCTTCGCTCAGGAGCACGGTCGCCGAGCTCGGCGTCGTCGCGCTGCCGCGGCTGTTCGCCTTCACGCCGAAATTTGAGCTTGGCGCGGTCGTCTCCGTGACGCTCGTGTTCCTCGTCTCCGCCGCGGAGACGATCGGCGACACCTCTGCGGTCTGCACCGGCGGTCTTGGCCGGGAGATCACGGAGAAGGAAGTTTCGGGCTCGCTGGGCTGCGACGGCTTTATTTCCGCCGTCTCGGGCGGCGTGTTCGGCTGCCCGCCGATCACGTCGTTCAGTCAGAACGTGGGCCTCGTCGCCATGACGAAGGTCGTCAACCGCTTCACGATCATGTTCGGCGCCCTGACGCTCATCCTCGCAGGCCTGTTCCCGCCGGTCGGCGCGTTCTTCTCGACGCTTCCGGACTGCGTGCTCGGCGGCTGCACGGTCATCATGTTCGGCGCGATCATCGTCTCGGGCGTCACGATGCTCGGCGAATGCGGCTTCGACCAGCGCAACACCATCATCGCGGCCACGTCGTTCGCCATCGGCATCGGCGTGACGCAGGTTCCGGAGTTTTTCTCCGGAATGCCGCAGCTCGTGAGCGATATCTTTGCCAACAACCCCGTCGCGGGCGTGTTTGTCGTGGCGATGGTGCTGTCGCTGACGCTGCCGAAGAAGGTCAAGGCCGAGGACGTCGGCGCGCTGACCGAGGATACGCTCGACCCGGCCAAACCGGAGCAGAAATAACACGCGCAAAATCAATTTGACCGAAGCAAAAACAGAAGGTACAGCCCGATTGCAGGGCTGTACCTTTTTGCGTCGTTTTTCAAATCTGCGTAGGGGCCGATGCGCGTCAGAAACGGCTTTGACGAAACGAGCCGCCGCGAGCGCCGTCTCTTATTCTCTAAAGCCGTTTCTTTCTTTCCAAACTGCGAGCCAGGTTCGCAGTTTGGTTTTTGTGTAGTCTTTCCATAAAGCCGTAGGGGCCGATGCCCACATCGGCCCGTTAGGAACCCTCGAATTTGCCGATCCCTGCATGGTAAAAAGCAGATAAACCGGTATCGCTTTACACCAGCTCCCGCAGTTCCGCAATCGGTTTGCCCGTTTCGCGGGCGATGCGGGCCAGATCGTCATATTCCGCTTTGCGGCGCGTGACGCCGAAGCCGCTCGAAACCTTCACGCGCACGTCGCCGTGCGGCGTGGCGGCGAGCTCCTCGCGCCGCGTGAGCGTATAGCGGTCGAGCACGGCCGCGCGCACGCCGAGCGTCGTTGTGTGCAGAAACAGCAGGCGCACCATCGCTTCACGGTCTTCCTCGCGGCACAGGCAGCGCAGCAGCACGCCCGGGCGGCTTTTCTTCATGCCGATGGGCGTTGTGAAGGCGTCGCGCGCGCCGCCCTCCAGCAGCCGCTCCAGCGCGAAGGCGATGTCCTCGGGTGTCATGTCGTCGAGATTGCACGACAGCTCCACGATGCGCTCCGTGCCGCCGTCCGTTTCGCCGAGCATCGCGCGCACGCAGTTGGCGGCGGGGAAGTCCTTTGTGCCCATGCCGTAGCCCGTTTTTGCAAGGCGCAGGGCGGGCATGGGGCCGAATGTTGTCACGAAATGGCGCAGCAGCGCCGCGCCCGTCGGCGTACACAGTTCGCCGCGGATGTCGCCCGAGTAGATGGGGATCCCCGTAAGCAGCAGCGCCGTCGCAGGCGCGGGTACAGGCAGGATGCCGTGCGCGCATTTGACCTGCCCGGAGCCGACGTGAACAGGGGAGGCGTACACCGCGTCCGGGGCAAGCAGATGCAGGAGCAGACACACGCCGACAACGTCGGCCAGCGCGTCGAGCGTGCCGACCTCGTGGAAGTGGATCTCCTCGACCGGTGCGCCGTGGACGCGCGATTCCGCGTCTGCGATCGAGCGGTAGACGGCCAGCGCGTCACTCCGCACGGCCTCGGGCAGATCGAGATGCGCAATGCGGTGCTCGATCTCGTGCAGGCCGGTGTGGTGGTGATGCGCGTGTTCGTGCTCGTGGTCATGCTCATGCTCGTGATGATGGGCATGATCTTCTTCCTCGCTGTGGACGAGCACACGCATATGCGTGCCCGTCACGCCGCATTTGACGGCCGGTTCGGCGGAAATTTCGATACCCGGCAGCTCCAGCGCCGCCATACGGCGCAGAAACGCCGCTTTATCGTCCAGCAGCTCGTAAAGCGCGGCCATCAGCATATCGCCCGCCGCACCCATGGAGCAGTCAAGGTAGATCGTTTTCATGCGTGTCCTCCCAGATGGTTGATGCGGCTGGCGAGGAAGCCCGCGCCGAAACCGTTGTCGATGTTCACGACGCTCACGCCGCTGGCGCACGAGTTGAGCATGGCAAGCAGTGCGGCCACGCCGCCGAAGCTCGCGCCGTAGCCCACGCTCGTCGGCACGGCGATGACCGGACAGGATACCAGCCCGCCGACAACGCTTGCAAGCGCCCCTTCCATGCCCGCGACGGCGATGACGACCTGCGCGGCCATCAGCTCGTCGAGGTGTGCGAGCAGCCGGTGCAGACCCGCGACGCCCACGTCGTACAGCCGCAGCACGCGGCTGCCGTGGACCTCGGCCGTGACGGCGGCCTCCTCCGCGACGGCGTAGTCCGACGTGCCCGCGGCCGCGACGACGACGGGCCCGTTGCCGTCCGGTGCGGGAATTTCGCCCACGATGCCGAGCTTCGCCTCCGCGCGGTAGTCAAGCGGGACAGACTGCGCGACGATCGCGGCCGATTCGGGCGAGAGTCGCGTGATGAGGATGGGGCTGACGCCGTTTTTCTGCATCGCGGCGGCGATGCCCGCGATCTGCGCGGGCGTCTTGCCCGCGCCGTAGATGACCTCGGGCGCACCCTGCCGCGTGGCGCGGTGCAGATCGATCTTGGCGTAGCCGAGATCCTCAAACGGCGCTTTTTTCAGCAGCAGCTCGGCCTGTTCGGGGCTCATCTGGCCCGACTGCACCTGCCGCAGAATATCGTGTACATGGCCGCTCATCCGCGCACCTCCAGATCCAGCAGGACTGCCGGATAATATTGCTTCAGCCCGCGCACGAGCGTCTCACGCTGCGCAAGCGCAAGCGAAAGCTGCGCCTCGGGCAGCTGGATGCGCGCTGCGCCGTGAAAATACCGCACGCGGAAGTCGCGGAAGCCCAGCGAGAAGAGAAACGCCTCGGCGGCCTCGGTTTTTTGCAGCTTTTCCGCCGTGAGCATCTCGCCGGCGGGCACGCGCGTGGCAAGACAGGCATACGCGGGCTTGTCCCACGTGAAAAGCCCGGCCTCGCGCGACAGGTTTCGGATCTCCGTCTTCGTCAGCCCGCACAGACGCAGCGGCGAGCGCACCTGCGACTCGCGCAGCGCGCGCATCCCGGGCCGGTCGGATGCGTCGTCGGAGGCGTTCGTTCCGTCGAGCAGGACGGCGTAGCCGTCCTTTTGCGCGCGTTCGGCCAGCGTGCCGAACAGGCGCGTCTTGCAGTGGTAGCAGCGGTCGGGTGGATTGGCCGCAACGGCCGGGTCTGCCAGCGCGTCGAGCTCCAGCACCGTCAGCGGGACGCCCAGCTGCGCGCAGAGCTTTTTTGCGTCGTCCAGCTCAAACTGCGGCTGGAACGCAGTCTTGATGTAGTACGGCCGCACGTCCGCGCCGCACTGTACGGCGGCGTACAGCAGATACGACGAATCGACCCCGCCGGAAAAGCCCAGCGCGGCTTTGGGATATTGGGTAAAAAATTCAGACAGCTGCATGGGAAGCCTCGCTTTGCGATTTGTTGTCCTCATTATAAGAACTTCGCCGGGAAAATACAAGTTTTTTTGCAGCGCCGGTGAAATCCCCTTCGCCGGAGCGACCGAATTCGGCAGTTTAATGATATGCAGCATTTTCTTTTGCTTCTCCAAAAGAAAACGCTGGCAAAAGAAAAGGAGAGACTTTCCGGGAAGGTGTAGGGGCCGATGCCCAAAAGCCTTCCCCTTCGGGGCCGATTCCCCCTGTCAGGGGGAAATGTCCCGCAGGGACAAAGGGGGTAGGGAAGGTGCCCCAGTGAGCACACTGGGGCGGATGAGGGCAGGAGAGCAGTAACGGTTTTGCGGAAGCTGCGAAGCGATCTGCAAGTGCTCCCAGACCCTCATCCGTCTGCTGCGCTTCGCTCCGCAGCCACCTTCCCCGGAGGGGAAGGCTTTGAATCGTGCAAACTTGAAAACCCAGACCGCAAATCAGCGGCGTGTTTTCGGTCCGGAAAGCAAAAGCGCCGGGGTCAATGACCCCGGTGCTTCTGCTGCTTTTTGCGCTGCTTCTGCTCGAACCGGCGCTGCTGCGCCGCTTCCTTTTCCGCGCGGCTTTGCGCCCTGCGTTCGCGCTTTTGCTGCTCGTACTGCATTTGCAGCGCCTGCTGTGCGCGCGTACCGGTCCCGGCGGAGCCGGTCAGCTTCGCGGCGGCGCGGCGCGCACGCTTTGGATTTCTGATCTCCGCGTACGCCGCGCTTTCCACAGCCGGGCTGAACCGCAGCCGTGCGTATTCCTTCAGAACGCGCGCGTAGACCTCGTAGTCCTTCGGCTCCGCGCCGAAGACCACCCGGGCCGCGAAGAGCGCGCCGCTGCGCGTGCGCTCAAACACACCGACCCAGAACGGCGCCTCGAAATACACCGTCAGCCTGCATGAATCCATGCCCATGTTTGATCCCTCCTGATGATGAAACTGGACAGGAAACGGACGACCCGGAGGGGAGGGTTACTTACCCTGCGAAAGCAGGACGGCCGGGCTACCTACCGGCTCTGGCGCGCGGATGCGCGCGTTGCGTTTTTATCCCTGTCGGAGCGCTTTTTGCGGCTGCTCCGCGAAAAATATACCATATGACCGGCAAAAAGGCAAGAAAAAGGCGCGGACGGATGTCCGCGCGTTTTGATGTGTCAGTCGCCGACGCCGGGATGGATGACCTTGCCCATGTTCCACAAAAGCGCCACCTGCTGCGCGGCCTCCAGCCGCTCTTCGGCGGTGTGATAGGCGGCGTGCGCCGTTTCTGCGCCGCAGTCCATGCACGCCACGCACACGCACCAGCCGTGATCGTCCTGCATCGCGCCGACGCCGCGGCAGACCGGGCAGTCCTCCAGTTCGATTTCAAAGATGGGATCCATATCGTTCGCTCCTTCTCTCGCGTTTATATTGCATAGCATACCACATTCCGTGCCAAATAGCAACGCGGCGAATGGAAAACGCGGAAAAAACGCCGGTGTTGCGCAAAGCGGGAACACTCTGTATAATAAGAGCGGGGCAGGGGCGCCGCTCCTGCTGCCTGAGCTTTGGATCATCACATAAACAGGAGGAACAGATATGGAAAAGATCCTGGTCCTGGAGCCGTTTCCGGAGGACGACCGCAGACGGATCGAGGCCGCAGCGCCCGCGCGCGAGGTCGTCTTCTGCGACCAGAACACGGAACGCGCGGCGTATCTTGCGCATATGGAGGACGCGGCGGCGATCATCGGCGACCCGAAACCGGAGGATCTGCGCCTGTGCCGGCAGCTGCGGTGGATGCAGTCGACCTGGGCCGGCGTCGAGCATTATATCCCGCTGCTGCCCGCAGACGCGGAGCTTTGCAATATGTCGGGCGGCTACGGCCCGGTGATCGCGGAGTATGAGATCGGCGCTGTGCTGGCGCTTTGCTGCCGTCTGCCGGCATATTTCGAAAATAAACAGGCCTGCCGCTGGCAGTGCGCGGGCTTCGGAAAGCCGCTGGAGGGAAGCACCGTGCTGATCGTCGGCGCGGGCGACATCGGTTCGAGCCTCGCCGTGCGGCTGCGGCCGCTCGTCGGAAAGATCATCGGCGTGCGCCGTACCGCCCGCAGCGGCTGCGAAGCGTTCGACGAGATCGTTTTGCAGGACGAGCTGGACCGCGTCCTGCCGCAGGCGGATATCGTCTGCTGCAGTGTTCCGCAGACCGCGCAGACTGCGCGGATGTTTGACGAGGCGCGTCTGCGGCGCATGAAGCGGGACGCGATCTTCGTCAACGTCGGCCGCGGCAGCCTGGTCGATCTGGACGCGCTGTGCCGCGTGATGGACGAGGGACATCTCTGGGGCGCGGCGATCGACGTGACGCAGCCCGAGCCGCTCCCGGCGGAGCATCCGCTCTGGAAGCAGCCGCGCGTCATCCTCACGCCGCACGTCTCCGGGAATGCCTTCGGCCCGGACAGCCCGACGCAGCGGCGCATCTGGGACTTTGCCGTGCAGAACTTCGTGCGCTGGCGGACCGGACAGCCGCGGCAGAACGTCGTAGACCGGAAAACAGGCTACCGGTCGGGCAAACCGGAATAAAGATAGCGGCAGGGAGGCTCCCGGAGCGGGAGCCTCCCTGCTGTTGTCTTTAGTCTGCAAGCGCTGGCGCGTTTTGCAGCAGCCGGGTCGCAAAGCGCGCCTGCCGCAGGAAGATCGCGCGATTTTGCGCGCGGGAGGCGTAATACTGCCCATAGTAGTCGCAGACGGCGATCTGATAGAGATACAGCCGCTCCATGCAGGCCAGATCATAGTCGTTCAGCGTGCCATAGCGGCAGTAGGCGTCAAGATAGCGGCCGAGCAGCGCGCGGTGGATGCGGCCGAGCAGCTCCGCCGATTGCAGCAGGAGCGGCTCCGACGCGCTGTGCCAGTCCGGTGTGCGGCCCGGGAAGCGGCGCTGGACGGTATAGACGCGCCCGGCATCGTCCGCCGAAAGGAAGCCGCCCGCACGGTTTTTCAGAAACTCGCAGGCGGGAATGCCGTGTTCGCGCAGAAAGGCGCACAGCGCCGGTTCTGCCTCCGGGTGATCGATCGCACCGGCGGCTGGAAATTTCAGGGCATACGCGCCCTGCGCGCAGCGCAGGAACCACGTGTCGGAGCCGGCTCCTGTCTGCGCCCGCCGCGCGTCGAGAAGACGCAGCCCGTATTGCTCGTGCAGCATGGACTCAAACATGATCGCCGCAGACGCTCCTTCCCCAAAAAAGTGCGCGGTACGCGCGGTCGATGCGGAACAGCATTATAAAATATGCGTTTTGCATCAGCTGATTTTATTATACGCGCGCCGCGCGCGGCTGTCAAGGCCGCAGGGCCGTCAATCCGTCTCCCAGCGGAAAAAGCGGATGGACAGACAGACGCAGAGCGCGGTGACGCCAGCCATGACGCCGACCGGCAGCAGGACGTTTCCCGTTTGGATGCCCAAAAACGTATGCTTCATCAGCGTAAGTCCCTGCGTCAGCGGGAAGAAGCCGACGATCTTCTGCATCACGGGCGGCATGACCTCGATGGGCAGCGTCGTACCCGAGAAGATCAGCATCGGGAAATAGAGGATCGAGGCAATGACGCTGGCCTGCTTCGTGTCCTTTGCCACGCCGCCGGCCAGCATCCCGATCGAAAGCGTGCAGAGCGCTGTGAGCGCCCAGCTGCCGAGAAAAGCGAAAAGTGAACCGTGGAGCCGCACCTTCCACAAAAGGGCCGTGACGGCCAGCGTCGCAAGCGACACGGCACAGTACACAAGATACATCGCCAGTTCAACGCCGAGAACAAATACAGGGCTGACCGGCGTGACGCGCAGGCGTTTGAGGATCTTCATCTCCCGCAGACCGGATACGGCCAGCGGCAGGCCCATCAGGCCGCCGGCACAGATGGCGATGGCGCCGGCCGCGCCGAACGACTGCTCCAGGAAGGTATAATCCGCGCCGTCGTAAGCCGGCTTTGTGCCGTAGATGATGCCGAGAATGACGAAGATCGCCAGTGGCATGATGACGGCGAAGATCGGCATATTCATGTCCCGCAGGCTGAGCTTCAGCTCGGTTTTCAGGAACGTAAAAAAGCGTTTCATGCGTCCA
The DNA here is from genome assembly GCA_934670025.1 of uncultured Oscillospiraceae bacterium. Lineage (GTDB taxonomy): Bacteria > Bacillota > Clostridia > Oscillospirales > Oscillospiraceae > CAG-170. The sequence goes on along the minus strand of CAKUOS010000008.1, from coordinate 5,340 downwards.
CCTCCTCATCCGAAAGCTGCAAATACGCATCTTCAAAGTGTTCGCAGCCGCACTGCCGCCTGGCCTCGGCCACGGTGCCGCGAAAAACGGGCACGCCCTTTTTCAGAATGCAGATCTCGTCGCACAGCGCTTCCACTTCATCCATGAAATGCGAGGTCAGGAAGATCGTCAGACCCTGTTCCGTTAAGCCTTCGAGCGTTTTCCATACGCCGCGCCGCGCTTTTGCGTCAAGGCCGGTGGTCAGCTCGTCGAGGAATACCAGCTCCGGACGCCCAATCAACGCCAGCACGATGAAAAGCCGCTGGCGTTCGCCGCCTGAAAGACTTTTTACCGCGGTATTTGCCTTGTCCCCGATGCCGAACTGCGCGCAGAGCGCGCGCCAGTCGGCGGGAGCGCGGTAGAGGCTGGCCATCTCCTCGCAAAGCTCGGAAACGCGGATCTCCCTATGATAATCGCCCTCCTGAAACTGTACGCCGATGCGCTGGAAAAGCGCGCGGCGCTGTTTTTTCGGGTCCTGGCCCAGCAGACGAACCGTGCCGCTGTCGGCCTGTTTTGTGCCGAGCATACACTCGATGGTGGTGCTTTTCCCCGCGCCGTTTGCGCCGAGCAGTCCGAAGACCGTGCCGCGCGTGACCGTGAGATCCAGATGATCGACCACCGTTTTTTCACCGTAGGTTTTGCTCAAGCCTTCGACAAAAATCGCTTCGCTCATTCCGAAAGCCTCCTGACGGCGCGCAGCTCGATGTAGCCGCGCGCGCCGCGCGGCTCCAGCTGGATGCGCGGGTTCTCGTCGTCCCAGCGATACCCGACGGCGGACGGATCGTAGCGGTCCATCGCCGTCTGCACGGTGCGGATGGCCTCGCAGTAATCCTCCTCGCGGAAGGCCGGGCCCTGGAACCGGAGATAGTCGGCCGCGGGCAGGTGAATGGTGTCGAAGCCCTCCGGGATGACGCCCATGTAATCGAGCGGGATCTCCACGCCCTGCACGTAGGTGGAGGTGTTCGGCTTTTTGTATTTCTCGGGCAGCCACATGGCGACAGGTTCCCCGCAGAGGGACTTCATGCTCATGAGAATGCCCCACACGTCGCAGCTGACCTCCTCGCAGTAGGGGAAGTAGTCCGCCGCGCGCGTGCCGCGCTTGATGATGCACAGGCGCTCCGGTCTCCGGACGACCTGTATGAAAATCGGTTGAATGTTGGACACGTCGATATGCTCCTTTCGCAGTTCGCGGTATTTTGCGCCGTAAGGAATGAAGAACGGGATCGGAACAGGCTGGCGCATATAGTCGCTCGGGTTCAGGCCGAATTCCCGGTAAAACGCCCGCGTGAAGGTGTCCACGTTGGAAAAGCCCGCGTCACAGGCCGCGTCGATGACCCGGACTTCGCCGCTCTGAAGCGCCCTGGCCGCCTGTGTGAGGCGGTATTTGCGGATGTACTCCGACGGCGTCAGCCCCAGCGCGCTGCGGAACAGCCGGTAGGCATACCACGGAGAAAACAGCGAGGCCTGCGCAAGATCAGACAGGCTGATCTGCTCCGTGTTGTTCTTTTCGATGTAGTCCTGCATTCGCTGGACCGCGAGGATCTGCTCTTTCATCCGTCTCAACTCCTTACAGCGTACAGTTTATCGCATCGGGCCGAATTTTTCTCGACGTTTTTTGCTGTTTTGGCCGCGCAGAATGGAGAGCATCTACGCGGAATTTAAAATTTGATTTTATATTTATCGAAATAGTATTGACGATTTGATGAGATGATGATATGATCCTTCCCGAAATGGAGGAAATCATATGAAGTACGAAACAATTGAGAAGATCGTAAAGGCAAGCGGTGTCCGCGCCGGCGAGCTTGTGCTCGTTCACTTCTGGGGCGAGGACGCGGACAAGGCCATCGCAAACAGGTTTGTCGCGGCCGTCGCCGCGATGGGCGCCGCGCCGGTCCTTTTGCAGCAGGCGCGCTCGATCAACCGGGAACTGTTCTCGCGCGCAAAGGAGACCTGCTTCGGTGAACGCTATTTTGACCTGTTTTCCAAGTTCGACGCCGTGCCGGACGTGTTTGCCTACCAGCCGATCGTGCTTGGTTCCGAGCTGGAAGCGGCGCAGATGGAGCTGTACCGCAGATACGTCTCGCAGCTGTTCGGCGCGCTGGTGAAGTGCGGGCGCTTTGCGCAGATCCGCATCCCGACGGCGGCCAACGCGGCCGAGTCCGGGCTGGACCCGCAGGAGTATATCCGCCGCATGGACCGCGCGTATGACGTCGACTACGACGCCGTTCGCGCCGCCTGCACGCAGGCGCCGGAACGGTTTGACGGCGCCGGCCGCGTGACGGTCCGCACGGGCGATGCGTGCGCGCTGCATCTGGAACTGAGCGGCCGCACGTGGCTGATCGACGCGGGCGAGGGCGATCTGCCCTGCGGCGAAATTTATATCGCGCCGGTCGAAACGAAGACGAACGGCAGCGTGTTCTTCGGGACGTTCTATCTGCATGATGAAACATACACGGACGTGACGCTTCAGATCACGGACGGCGAAGTCACGGGCAGCAGCCATGCCGCAGTCGCGGCGCAGTTTGCGGCCATGCCGCGGGAAAACCGCATCGTCTGCGAGCTGGGGCTCGGCATGAACCCCAACGTGACCGACCTGTGCGGTTATACGCTGCTGGATGAAAAGATGACGGGCACGCTCCATATCGCCGTCGGCGCGAACACGATGTTCGGCGGAGAAAACAATGCGTCCGACCATGTGGACTTTGTCGGACGCGGGGAAATCGAGGTGTGCGCGTAATGGAACAGAAGGTATCGCAGCTGAACGGCTGGTTCGCGGCGCAGATCGCCCTGTGCCGGCAGCGCTTTTTTGCGCGCAGGATGCAGACCATTCCGTCCGGTTGGGCCGAGGCGTGGGAAAAGGCTGCGCAGCATCACGATCCGGTCCGGATGCAGCAGGAAAAAATCAAGCTCGACACGGCCGCGGCGATCAAAGCGCGCTTTGCGGACGTTTGGGAGGGAGCGGAATGACAGAAACCGAGGCAATCCGCCTGTTCAAGTGCCTGTCGGACAAGTCGCGCCTGCAAATCCTCAAATCGCTGGCGATCGAGGATATGTATGTCGAGCGGCTGGCCGAGCGGCTGGGCCTCACGGCCCCTACGGTGTCGTTCCACCTCAAAAAGCTGGCCGACGCCGGTGCGGTCACGTCCTATAAAAGCCAGTATTACATGATGTACGCGCTCAACCGGGAGATCTTCGAGACGTGCATCCTGGATATCCTGTGCGAAGCGTCCGACGAGGCCGAGGCGCAGGCCCGGCGGGACGCGGAATACCGGCAAAAGGTGCTCGACAGCTTTTTTGAATACGGCAAGCTGCGCGCCATCCCGGCGCAGCGCAAAAAAGAGCGCATCATTCTGGAAAAAATCGTGCAGTCGTTCGCGTTCGGCCGCATCTATTCCGAGCGCGAGGTCAATATCATCCTCGCCGATTTTTACGACGATTTCTGCACGCTGCGCCGCGATCTGGTCGGCGAGGCGCTGCTGGAGCGGGATGCGCAGGGCTACCGGCGCACGGAGCCGAAGCCGTAATACGCATCCGCCGAAATACAGCCGAAAGAAGCCCCCGGTATGCCGCGCATACCGGGGGCGCATCTTTGTCAATGGAAGAAAAGGAAGTAGGAGCCGAAGGCGATCACAAGCAGAACGAGCGCCGCGATCGGCAGGATCACAAGGCTTGCGGACAGGATCATGGCAAGCAGATCCTTTTTGCTGACCTTGTCCTTGTCCTCTTCGGTCGGCTTTTTCAGCTCGGCCTGTTCGTTGCGCTCCTTTTGAAAGCGCATGGCGCGGTCGACTCTCCTCTGAAACAGCATCGGTGTTACTCCTTGACTTCGAGCTTATGGTGGCAGGCGACGAAATGGTTCGGCCGCACCTCTTCCCACGCCGGGACGACCTGCGTGCAGATCTCCGTGCAGTATTTGCAGCGCGTGTGGAACTTGCAGCCCTTCGGCGGGTTGACCGGGCTGGGGATGTCGCCTTCGAGGATGGAGAGCTCCTTCGCGCCGACGGTATCCGTCGTCGGGATGGCGTTGAGCAGGGCCTCGGTGTACGGATGGATCGGGTGGTGGAAGATCTCGTCGGCCTCCGCCAGCTCGACCATGTTGCCGAGGTACATGACGCCGACGCGGTCGGAGATGTACTTGACGACGGACAGGTCGTGCGTGATGAACATGTAGGTCAGGTTCTGGTGCTCCTTGAGGTCGAGCAGCAGGTTGATGATCTGGGCCTGGATGGACACGTCCAGCGCGGAAACAGCCTCGTCGCAGACGACGAACTTCGGGTTCGTGGCGAGCGCGCGGGCGATGCCGATGCGCTGCCGCTGGCCGCCGGAGAACTGGTGCGGGAAGCGGTGCAGGAAGTAGGGCGCAAGGCCGCATTTGTCCATGATGCCGAGCACGAGCTCCTGCATCCGGGCGTCCTTCCGCTTGATCATGTTGTGGGCCTGCATACCCTCGCTGATGATCTGGCCGACGCTCATGCGCGGGTTCAAAGAGGAGTACGGATCCTGGAAAATGAGCTGCATATCGCTGCGCAGGCGGCGCATCTCGTTGTATTCCAGACGCGCGAGGTCGATGCCGTCGTCGCGGTAGGCTTCGTACTTCCGGAATTCCGGATCGTTTTCATGCGGCTTGCGCAGCGCCTCGATCTCGGCGCGGATGGCGTCAAGCTGCTGCCGCAGGGCCGCGATCTGATCGTCGCACTGTTTGAGCGTTTCCTGCGCCTTTTCGAGCTGACCGGCCTTCGCGGGCTTGCCGTCCGCTTCGGCCTCTTTTTTCGCGTATTCGGCGTCGTCGACGTCGACCTGGAGCGCCTGCCGCTTCTCTTCGAGCGCGGAGATCTTGTGCGCGACGGCGTAGTCCCTGGAATAGACCGCGATCACGGGATCCAGATCGTCCACCACGAGGAAGCCGCCGACGATCTTCGTGATGTCCAGCAGCGCGTCCTCCGCCAGCTTGCGCGCGGTATCAAGCTCGCCGTGCTTGGCGTACTGCTCCTTTTCGGAGAGTTTGGCGTATTCCGCTTCGAGCTTATCGCGCTTCTGCTCCAGCTCGCGGAGCTTGGCGCGGCGGGATTTGAGGTTTCTGACGGTGTCGATGACGTACTTCGGCGCCAGATCGTCCAGCGATCTTCCGTAATACATCGTGCGGCCGTAGGTCTGATGGTACAGCTGGAGGATGGTACGGCCGAGGGTCGATTTGCCGCAGCCGGACTCGCCGACGAGGCCGAACGTCTCGCCCTCGTAGATATCCAGCGAAATGCCGTCGTTGGCCTTGACGAAGCGGCCGCCCTTCAGCGGGAAATACTG